>JBBQNG010000310.1:0-5050 GCA_038329645.1 Burkholderiales bacterium | reverse complement strand
GAACAAGGATCCGCGCGGCTTCGCCGAATATGCGCGCCAGCTTGCCGAGCATTCTGCGGTCGGCTCGGCCAATTGCTCGCTCGGCTACCAGGGACGCAGGCCCTGCATCTACGACATGACGGACCAGATTGAGGCGATCGATGTACCCGCGTTGATCATGACCGGCGACGAGGACGAGGCCTGCCTGGAACCCTCGCTGATGCTCAAGCGGGCGATCCCCAAGGCGGGGCTCGCGGTGCTTCCCAAAAGCGGCCACGGCATCAACCTCGAAGAGCCTGCGCTCTTCAACCAGCTGCTCGAGGATTTCCTCCACCAGGTCGAAGCCGGGCGCTGGGATGCTCGCGATCCGCGTGCGGCGATCAAATCCGTGTTCGGCCCGACCGGGCGGCCCTGAGATGGCGGGACGCTTGCGGGTCGAGAAGGAAGGCGCGATCGGCTGGCTGGTGCTCGACAACCCGGAGCGCCTCAACGCGATTTCGAGCGAAATGTGGCGCACTTTCCCAAAGGGCATGGCGCAGTTCGACGTCGATCCCGAAGTGCGCGTGGTCATCCTGCGCGGCGAAGGCGAAAAGGCCTTTGCGGCCGGCGCGGACATTTCGGAGTTCGACAAGGCGCGCGAGACCTCGGGGCAGGTTAACGCTTACGACACTCTGCTCGACAAAGCGCTCCACGCATTGCAACGCTCGGACAAGCCGGTCATCTCGATGATCCGCGGCTACTGCATGGGCGGCGGCGTTGAAATTTCGATTGCGTGCGACCTGCGTTACTGCAGCGACGACGCGCAATTCGCGATTCCCGCTGCCCGGCTCGGCCTGGGATACGGCATGGACGGTACCAAACGCCTCATCGATACAGTCGGGCACGCGAACGCGCGGGAGATTTTTTTTACAGGCCGCCGCTACAGCGCTGCGGAAGCGCTTCATATCGGCCTGGTGCATCGCGTGCTGCCGGTTGCGCAGATCGAGGCTTTTGTGCGCGAGACTGCGGCGGGCATCGCCGACAACGCTCCGCTTACCATCGCCGCGTCCAAGGCAATCATCGAGGAGTTCGTACGGCCCATAGGCGAGCCGGATGTCGCCAGGGGCCTGGCGGCCATCGAGCGCTGCGCGGCAAGCGAGGACTACCTAGAGGGCCGCAAAGCCTTCATGGAGAAACGCAAGCCGCGCTTCCGCGGCCGTTAAAGCACGCCCGGAGCTACTCGCCGCGCAGCAGTCCTAACGCCGCCATCACCGGCGCGTCGGTCACGCGGAACAGCACCGTGTCGGCTTGTGCCCTGTGGTGATGCGCGCGCCAGGCGGGCGCCGCGATCACGTCGCCGCGCCGCCAGGGAAAAGTCTCGCCGTCGATGGCCGTGTGCCCCTCGCCGCGGACGACCGTATAAATATTGTTGGCGGTGGTCTTCACGGGTTTGGTCTCAGTGCCCGGCGCGAGCTGCATCATGTGCAGCCCGATGGTCGTCAGTGCCGGATTGCCCAGCTCGACCTGGCGGCCGAAGCGGGAGCCGGCCGGTGCCGCGGCGAGGCGAGCCTCGGTGGCCTTGAAGGAATAGATGAAAGGCGACTCGGGAGTCACCCGCTCGGGTTTTTCGATGCCCGCCGGGTGAGGCTCGAAGAAGATCGGCTCGAGCAACTGCACCAGCGGCACGTCGAGGTAGTCGATCCAGGTTGCGGGCCGGTTCCCGCCGTGGCCGTGGCCGTGCCAGGCGCCCGAAGGCGTCAGCACGACATCGCCTTCGTGCATCGGGATCTGCTTCGCATCAACCGTCGTATAAGCGCCGCCGCCTGCGTCGAGCACAAGGCGCAGCGCGTTCGGCGACTGGCGGTGCGAGCGGGCGGTTTCCCCGGGCAGGATCGACTGATAAGCGACAACGAGCGTGCGCAGGGTCGAGTAGATGTTGCCCGGCACCGGGTTGACCAGGATCAGGTTGCGGCGCTCGGCCTGCTCGGTCGACACCAGCCGGGATGCGGCTTCGAACGCGGCCGCGGCATCGCTGTAATGCCAGGCAAACGGCAGGAAATTCCGCTTCGGCTGCGACCACATCGCCGGCTCGGGCTTGTTCCAGCCGGCGCCGATCGAGCGCGCGGCAAGCAGGGGATAGAGCTGCTCGAGGGACGTCGCGGCGCTCAGCATTCCGGCAGGCTGGATTGCGCGGTTCATGGGCCTTCTCCTTCAATGCCCCAAGCTTACGCCGCGCCCTCCCGGCGTGCGATGGCGGTTGCGAACCGGCGTGCGACAATCGAAACTCCAGAGGAGGAGAGCGGACTTGAAAGACTCGAAACTGAACGTGCGCAACCTGCGGGTGCGCACGGTGGCCGTGCCGATGCGCCTGCCGCTGCAGACTAGCACCGGGGCGGTCAGCATTGCGCCGCTGGTGCTGATCGACCTGGAGACGACGGCGGGCATCACGGGCCGAGCCTACCTTTTCGCCATCGGCCGCAACAACCTCAAGGCCATTGTCGCGTTGTGCGAGTCGATGGGCGAAATGATCAAGGGCGATGCGGTGGCGCCTTTCGACATCGAGAAGAAGCTGCGCCAGAAGCACACGCTGCTCGGCGTGCACAACATCGTGCTGTTCGCGATGGCCGGCATCGACATGGCGGCGTGGGACGCGTATTCGCAGAGCCTCGGGCAGCCGCTCGTAAAAGTCCTCGGCGGGACTCCGCGCGCCGTGCGTGCCTACAACTCCAAGGGCCTGGGGATCATGCCGCTCAAGCCGCTTGCAAAGGAGGCCGAGGCGCTCGTGAAGGAAGGGTTCTCGGCCGTAAAACTGCGCCTGGGACGTGCCAATGCCAAGGACGACATTGCCGCACTGCGCGCGGTAAAGAAAGCCATTGGCCCGGACATCACGCTGATGTGCGATTTCAACCAGGGGCTCACGCTCAACGACGCAATCCTGCGTGGCCGCATGCTCGACGAAGAGGGCGGCCTGCATTGGATCGAGGAGCCCACCCGCGCCGACGATTTCGACGGCAATGCGCGCATCGCGGCGGAACTTGCAACACCGGTGCAGCTCGGCGAGAACTTCATGGGGCCCGAACAAATGGCGCAGGCGCTCGCGGCGGGTGCATGTGATTACGTCATGCCCGATGCCCAGCGAATCGGCGGGGTCACCGGCTGGATGCGCGCCGCGGCGCTGGCGCAGGGCGCGGGCCTGGAGATGTCCTCGCACTTGTTCCCGGAGGTCAGCCGCCACTTGCTCGCGGTCACGCCGACCTGCCACTGGCTCGAATATGTCGACTGGGCGGACCGTGTGCTCGAAGATCCGGTGCGCATCAAGGACAGCCACGCCCTCGCGCCGTCGGGCCCGGGCGTAGGCATGAAATGGGACGAAAAGGCCGTCAGGAAATACGCAGCGTAGGCATGTTTACCCGACACTATCCTCACTGGCCGCCGGGCCTGCCCAAGAGCCTGACCGTCCCGCGCACGAGCCTGTATTTCAACCTCTACGCGAGCGCCCGGCGTTATCCCGGCAAGGCGGCGATCCACTATTACGGCGCCGACCTCAGCTACGAGCGCCTCGACGCCGAGGTCTGCGCCCTGGCCGGTTACCTGCAGCTATGCGGGGTGAAGAAAGGCGACCGCGTCCTGCTCTACACGCAGAACAGCCCGCAGTTCGTGATCGCGTACTACGCGATCCTGCGCGCTGATGCCGCCGTAGTGCCCGTGAATCCGATGAACCGCAGCGAAGAACTGCGCCACTACGTTGTGGACAGCGGCGCGACGGTGGTCCTTGCCGCCCAGGAACTGTGGCCGCAGGTCGAGCCCCTGCTTGCATCGACCGGACTCAGGCAGTGCATCCTTGCCACGTACTCCGATTACATCGATGCGCGAACGGACCTGCCCCTGCCGGATTTCGTTCGCGCGCCGCGAATCAATCCGAAGCGGCCCGAAGTCACGCTGTGGGCCGACGCGCTTGGCGCAGATGCGCGCCCGAGCGAGCACACCGCGGGCGCAGACGATCTGGCCGTGCTGCCCTACACCTCGGGCACCACCGGCAAGCCCAATGGCTGCATGCATCCGCATTCGACGTTCATGTGCACCGCCAACGGCGGGGTGTACTGGGGCACCGCCACCAGCGACTCGGTGGTGTTGGGCGTGCTGCCGATGTTCCATGTGACCGGCATGCAAGGCAACATGAATACGCCGATCATCGTGGGCGCAACCGTGGTGCTCATGACGCGATGGGACCGCGACTGCGCGGCCGAGCTCATCGACCGGCGGCGCGTCACGGGCTGGACCAACATCACCGCGATGCTGATCGATTTCCTCGCCAACCCGAAGCTGGGCGACTACGACCTTTCCAGCCTCACGCGGATCGGCGGCGGCGGCGCGTCGATGCCCGCAGCGGTGGCGCAGAAGCTGCAGGACACGATCGGCCTGCCTTACGTCGAAGGCTACGGCCTGACCGAAACGGCCGCGCCGACCCACGTGAATCCGGTGCACCGTCCGAAGAAGCAATGCGCCGGCATTCCGTTCTTCGACACCGATTCCCGCGTGATCGATCCGGACAAGCTGGTCGAGCTGGGGCCCCAAGAGGTCGGCGAGATCATCAGCCGCGGACCGCAGATTTTCCACGGCTACTGGCAGCAGCCCCAGGCGACGAAGGACACCTTCATCGAGTTCGACGGCCACACGTTTTTCCGCACCGGCGACCTCGGCTACTACGACGAGGAAGGCTATTTCTTCATCACCGACCGTCTCAAACGCATGATCAACGCGGCGGGCTTCAAGGTCTGGCCGGCCGAAGTGGAGGCGATGCTGTATGCGCATCCGGACGTGCAGGAGGCGTGCGTGATCTCGACGCGCGACGCCTATCGCGGCGAGACGGTCAAGGCCGTGGTCGTCCTCAAGGCGGCCTCGCGCGGCAAGGCGACGCCCGAGAGCATCATCGAATGGGCAAAGGAAAAGATGGCGGCGTACAAGTATCCGCGCGTGGTCGAATTTGTCGCCGAGCTGCCGAAGACCGGCACCGGCAAGGTGTTCTGGAGGAAGCTGCAGGAAATGGAAGACGCGAAACGGTAGGCGCCGCTGGCGCCGTCAGCGCCGCGGG
>JBBQNG010000309.1:0-5067 GCA_038329645.1 Burkholderiales bacterium | reverse complement strand
TCGCAAAGACCTCCTACATGCTGGTGGTCAACGCCGCGTTCCCGCCGGCTACCCTCAAGGAGTTCGTCGACTACGTGAAGGCGCGCCCCGGCAAGGTGGCGTATGCCTCGGCCGGCAACGGCACGCTGCAGCACCTGGGCATGGAGACTTTCAAGGGCGCCGCTGGCCTCGACATGGTTCACATCCCGTACAAGGGCAGCGCTCCCGCAATCGCCGACCTGCTCGGCGGCCAGGTGCCGGTCACCTTCGAAGCTACGTCGGCCATCGCGAGCACCATTCGCTCCGGCCGGGTGCGGCCGCTCGGCGTGGCTTCGCTGAAACGCCTTGCGCTGTTCCCGGACCTGCCGACGATTGCGGAGTCGGGTTATCCCGGGTTCGAGATCGTCGGGTTTACCGGGGCGGTGGCCCCGGCCGGCACGCCCGCTGAGGTGGTGGCCAGGCTGAACGCAGAAATCAACAAGGCCATCGCCGCGCCGGAGACCCGCGAAAAGATGATTACCCTTGGCGTGGAGCCGGCGGGCTCGAGCCCGGCGGAATTCCGCAGCTACATCCAGGCGCAGATTCCCCGCTACGCGAAGATCCTGAGAGAGTCCGGCGCTACGGTGGACTGATCAGCGCACCGCGACCGTCACGCTCCGGGCTCGTTCGGGATCAGCGCGAGCAGGTCGGTAGTACCGACGTCCTGGCCAGCCTGGAAAAACAGCGTGGTCGCCTGGCCCCGGTGGTGGGTCTGGTGGTTGAAGAAGTGCGTCACCAGGCTCGAGAACCGCTTCTGCGACTTCACGCCCTTGGTATTGGCGTAGTGGAGGACGTGATCGAGGTCGGCCGGCGTCAGCGCCGCCGCCCACGCATTGATCGCCGCATCGATGAGCTTGCGTCGCTCCGCCAAGGCCGGCAGTTCGGTGAACAGGACCTGGTTGAGCGCCGTGGGGTGCGGCAGCGGCCGGATCGGCTCGAGCGCGGCCGGACGGGCGGGATGGTCGGCGAAGCGCTTAAGCCAGATCGTGTCCGTGACGACGAGGTGGTTGAGCGTGCCGAGGATCGAGCCGAAGAACGCGCCGCGGTCGCGGGCGAGCTCCTCCGGCGCCAGCTTTGCCGCGGCCTCATAGAGCTTCGCGTTCATCCATTCGTTGTATGCAGCCATGCGCACGGCGTATGTGGGGGTACTCATGGCAATCCTCGGTCGCTGACGATGTTTTCCAAAACAGGAAACTTGATGCTCATTTCATCCGCTCCAGGACTGGATCCGACAAAACTAAAGTCTTACATTCTAGCGAAACTCAAGGCACCGACCCTCCAATACCCGCTGGGCCCGCACCCGATCCAGTAAAATTGCGCGCATGGACAACTTCATCTCAGTTTCGCGCCTCTCCAAGACCTACGCAAGCGGCTTCAAGGCCCTCGTCGAGGTCGACCTCGTCATCCGGCAGGGCGAGATCCTCGCCCTCCTCGGCCCGAACGGCGCCGGCAAGACCACCCTGATCAGCGTCGTCTGCGGCATCGTGACGCCGAGCTCGGGCTCGGTCACGGTCGGGGGCCACGACATCATCACCGACTACCGCGCCACGCGCACGATGATCGGCCTGGTCCCGCAGGAGCTGACCACCGACGCATTCGAGACGGTGTGGAATACGGTGTCGTTCAGCCGCGGCCTGTTCGGCAAGCCGGCCAACCCGGCCCACATCGAGAAGACCCTCAAAGAGCTATCCCTGTGGGACAAGAAGGACTCGCGCATCAAGGAGCTCTCCGGCGGCATGAAGCGCCGCGTGATGATCGCGAAAGCCTTGTCGCACGAGCCCACGGTCCTGTTCCTCGACGAACCCACGGCCGGCGTCGACGTCGGGCTGCGCAAGGACATGTGGGACCTTATCCGGGCGCTGCGCGCCTCCGGCGTCACGATCATCCTCACCACGCACTACATCGAGGAGGCCGAGGCGATTGCCGACCGCGTCGGCGTCATCAACAAGGGCCGCATCGTGCTGGTGGAGGACAAGGCCGAGCTGATGCAAAAGCTCGGCAAGAAGCAGCTGATCATGGACCTGCAGGCGCCGCTCGGATCCGTGCCGGCGGCCCTCGGCGGCTATGTGCTCGAGCTGTCCGCAGGCGGGTCGCGCCTGACCTACACCTACGACGCGCACGTGGACGACGCGGGCATCTCGGCCCTGCTGCGCGACCTCGGCGCGGCCGGCGTCCACTTCACCGACCTCAAGACCGAGCAAAGCTCGCTCGAGGACATCTTCGTCACCCTGGTGAAGGAGCCGGCATGAATTTCCATGCAGTGGAGGCGATCTACCGCTTCGAGATGGCGCGCACCTGGAGGACGCTTTTCCAGAGCATCGTGTCCCCGGTGATATCCACGTCGTTGTATTTCGTCGTTTTCGGGTCTGCAATCGGTTCGCGCATCCCCCAGATCGAGGGGGTGGCCTACGGCTCGTTCATCGTGCCGGGCCTCATCATGCTGTCGCTCCTCACGCAAAGCGTGTCGAACGCATCCTTCGGGATCTTCTTCCCGAAATTCAGCGGCACGATCTACGAGCTCCTTTCCGCGCCGGTCTCGTTCGTCGAGATCGCGCTGGGCTATGTGGGGGCGGCGGCAACGAAATCGATCGTCCTCGGGCTGATCATCCTCGCCACGGCGGGCCTGTTCGTGCCGCTGCACATCGCCCACCCGGTTGCAATGGTGCTGTTCCTCGTCCTGACTGCGGTCACCTTCAGCCTGTTCGGCTTCATCATCGGCGTCTGGGCGGACAATTTCGAGAAGCTGCAGATCATCCCGCTGCTGGTGATCACGCCGCTGGTGTTTTTGGGCGGGAGCTTCTATTCGGTCAGCATGCTGCCGCCGTTCTGGCAGAGCGTGTCGCTCTTCAACCCGGTCTTGTACCTGGTGAGCGGGTTTCGCTGGAGCTTCTACGAGGTCGCCGACGTGAGCGTCGGCATCAGCGCGGGGATGATCGCCTTCTTCCTGGTGGCCTGCCTGACGGCAGTGTGGTGGATCTTCAAGACCGGGTACCACGTCAAGAATTGACGGCGCTTCGTTGGTCGCCGCACAGACTGCAAGCCGGGCGATTGCTTTAATACATGGAGCTACTCGTGCTTAATTGCCCTCACCGAGGGCGGGCGACGAGATGGAGATCGACATGTATATCGGCATCGGCACTATCGTCGTCATCCTCATTTTGATTCTGGTCTTTCGTTAGAATCCGGAGCTCGAAGATCGAGTGAGCTAGGCCCGCGGTTCCAGGTTCTTCACCCGCAGTCCGGCGATGGTGAAGCCGCCGTCCACTGAGATCGTCTGGCCGGTCACATAGCTTGCGTCGTCCGAGGCGAGGAACGCCGCCACCGACGCCACCTCTTCAGGCTTGCCGATGCGCGCCAGTGGTACCGCGCGCAGCCAGGCTTGGCTGCGCTCCTCGGTTATCGAGAGTGGCCGTGCCCAAGCGCTTCCCCGATCAACTGAATCACTGGCTGCGCCAGTACGCGATTCAGGAACGAATCCTTCTGAGCGAGCCGGCGCTTGTACTCCGCCGGCGTATACAACGTAGGGTTGATCTTCCGTCCCAACTGAGACTCCACCGGAAGCAGCAGCTGAAGGACTTCGCTCAGCAGCAGGTCCTTCCCAACCACCATGACGTCGATGTCGCTCGTCGCCGTGTCCGTTCCCTTGGCGATCGAGCCATAAATGAACGCTAGGTCGAGCTTCGCCTCTATCGCCGCCAGGGCCTCCAGCAACGGACGCAGAAGGTCCATGGCGCCCCGTCGGGAGACGGCGAGCACCTAGGACATGGGGATTTGTCAATCGTTAGTCAAGTTATGTGTCAAGTGGGGAGGCAGCGCTTGCCACTAATAACGAGTGGCGTTAATATCTATCCGTGATCAAGACCTTCGCGAACAAGGACACCGCGCGGGTATTCGCCCGGGAGTACGTCCGCCGGTTGGCGCCGGTTCTGCATCAGGTGGCCTGGCGCAAGCTGGCCCAACTGCATGCGACGACGCGGCTCGACTCCCTGCGCGTCCCACCGGGCAACCGTCTCGAGGCCTTGAAGCACGACCGCGCCGGACAGCACAGCATCCGCGTCAACGACCAGTGGCGCATCTGCTTCCGCTGGAGGGACGGCGATGCCTACGAGGTGGAAATAACCGACTATCACTGAAGGAGCACGACATGGCCAAACGCAAATTCGATCCAGTACACCCGGGCGTGGCGCTTGCCGAAGACTTCCTCAAGGGGCTTGAGATCAGCCAGTACCGGCTCGCGAAGGGCATCGGCGTATCTCCCCGGCGCATCAATGAAATCGTCCAAGGCAAGCGCGCCATCACCGCAGATACCGCGCTTCGGCTCGGAAAGTTCTTCAGCATGGAGGCCCAGTTCTGGATGAACCTGCAATCGCATTACGACCTGGAGGTCGCCAAGGATGCGATTGCCGGAATACTCGATCGCGAGGTCGAGGTGTTGAATGCTGCCTGAAGTCTATTCCCGCGGCTCCAGGTTCTTGACGCGCAGCCCGGCGATCGTGAAACCGCCGTCCACCGAGATCGTCTGGCCGGTGACGTAGCTCGCGTCGTCCGAGACAAGGAACGCCGCCACCGACGCGACCTCTTCAGGCTTGCCGATGCGCGCCAGAGGTACTGCGCGCAGCCAGGCCTGGCTGCGCTCCTCGTTGTGCTGCTTGCGGATGCGCGGCGTGTCGATCGGACCCGGCGCGATCGAATTCACCCGGATGCCGAATTGCGCCAGATCCACGGCCATCACGCGCGTCATCGCGTCTATCCCGCCCTTTGAGGCGGCATATGCCGAGCGCCCGCTGCTGCCGAGCAGGCTGGAGTGCGACGAAACGTTCACGATCGCCCCGCGGCCAAGCTTGGCCATTTCGCGCGCCACCTCCTGCGCGCACATGAACGTCCCTTTCACGTTCACCTCCAGCATTGTGTCCAGCATCTCGAGCGGCGTTTCGAGGAAATGCTTCTGCGATCCGATGCCGGCGTTGTTCACCAGGATCTCCGCCGGCCCGAAGGTTTTGGCGGCGAAGGCCAGCATCGCCTGGATGTCCTTCAGGTTGCTGATGTCCG
>JBBQNG010000308.1:0-5074 GCA_038329645.1 Burkholderiales bacterium | reverse complement strand
CGCCGCGATCACCGGGCCCTGGTTGGCCTCTTCCACGTCGACCGTGAGCATCTCGTAAGGCTCGCAGGTCACGCCGTCGATCTGCTTGAGGATCACCTGCGGGCGCGATACCGCGAGCTCGAAGCCTTCGCGGCGCATGTTTTCGATCAGGATCGTCAGGTGCAGCTCGCCGCGACCGGAGACGCGGAATACGTCGGTCTCGGCGGTGTCCTCCACGCGCAGCGCGACGTTGGAGAGCAGCTCCTTGTACAGGCGCTCGCGCAGCTGCCGGCTGGTGACGAACTTGCCTTCGCGCCCGACGAGCGGCGACGTGTTGACCTGGAAATTCATGTTGAGCGTGGGCTCGTCGATCTTGTGGACCGGCAGCGCCTCGGGCTGCTCTTTGTCGGCCAGTGTCGCGCCGATTGAAACTTCGTCGATGCCGGTGACCTGCACGATCTCGCCCGCGTACGCCTCGTCCATCGGCACGCGATCCAGGCCCTGGAAGCCGTAGACACCGGTGATCTTGGCATTGAGCGCGCTGCCGCTGGGCTCCATGACCGCCACTTCCATGCCGGGACGGATCACGCCGCGGCGCAGGCGCCCGATCACCAGGCGCCCTACGTAGCTCGAATAGTCGAGCGCGGCCACCTGCAGCTGCAACGGCAGCGACGGATCGCCCACCGGCAGCGGAACACTCCTGAGCACCGTCTCGAACAACGGGCGCATGTCCGTGCCGCGCGGCCCGCCGGCGTCGGCCGAGGCCGGGTCGAGACTGGCCCAGCCTTGCAGGGCCGAGGCGTACACGACCGGGAAGTCGAGCTGCGATTCGTCCGCGCCGAGGCGGTCGAACAGGTCGAATGTCTGGTTGATGACCCACTGCGCACGGGCGCCGTCGCGGTCGACCTTGTTGACGACCACGATGGGCTTGAGGCCGAGCGCCAGCGCCTTGCGCGTGACGAACCGGGTCTGCGGCATCGGGCCTTCGACCGCATCGACCAGCAGCAGCACGCCGTCCACCATCGAGAGCGTGCGCTCGACTTCGCCGCCGAAGTCCGCGTGGCCCGGGGTGTCGACGATGTTGATGTGCACGCCGTCGAAGTCCACCGCCGTGTTCTTGGCCAGGATCGTGATGCCGCGCTCTTTCTCGATGTCGTTCGAGTCCATCACCCGCTCGGTGATGCGCTCGTGCGCCGCGAAGGTGCCCGCCTGTTGCAGGAGCTTGTCGACGAGCGTGGTCTTGCCGTGGTCGACGTGGGCAATGATGGCTATGTTTCTTAGGGGGCGTTGCATCGCGGAAATCCAACGGAAAGGGGGCGCATTGTATCAGCGCAGGCCCCTGAACGGACAGGTTTTTCAGCCTTTTTCAGTACCCGCGCAGCTTCGCGATCGAACGCCTGTCACGTTTGGTGGGGCGTCCCTGCAGGCCCAGCGCCGGTTCCGTGTTCAGGCGGCGGTTTTCGGCCTGCGCCGCGCGTTTCAGGCGGCTTTCTTCGCTTTCGGAGTAGAGGCCGGCCGCCACGATCGCAGAGCCTCGTTTGTCGGAGAGGCCGTCGACCGTGATTTCCCGCACGCTGTCGCCGATTCGGACCGCCAGTCGATCGGCGACCCTGACCTCTTTCGAGGGTTTCAAGCGCTCGCCGTCGAGCGTCACCCTGCCGTATTCGACTGCGGCCTGCGCGAGGCTGCGGGTCTTGAAGAATCGCGCGGCCCAGAGCCACTTGTCGATGCGGACGCTCACGCCTTGGCAAGTACTCCCGCATCGAGTCCTGCATTGAGTCCCACGGGACAGGTCACGCCCGTGCCGCCGAGGCCGCAATAGCCGTTCGGGTTCTTGCCCAGGTACTGCTGGTGATAGTCCTCGGCGTAAAAAAACTCGGGCGCAGGCTCGATCTCGGTGGTGATCTTGCCGTAGCCGCGCTTGTCCAGCGCCGCCTGGAACGCATCGCGCGTCGCCAGCGCGGCCTTCATCTGCTCGTCGCCATACGTGTACAGCGCGGAGCGATATTGCGAGCCCTGGTCGTTGCCCTGGCGCATGCCCTGCGTCGGGTCGTGGCTTTCCCAGAACACCTTGAACAGTTCTTCGCGCGAAATGATCTTCGGGTCGAAAACGACCAGCACCGCCTCGGTATGGTTGGTGCGGCCGCTGCACACTTCCTCGTAGGTGGGGTTCGGTGTGGCACCGCCCGAATAGCCCACCGCCGTGGTCCACACGCCCGGCAACTGCCAGAAGATCCGCTCCGCGCCCCAGAAGCAGCCCATGCCGAACTGCACGCTTTCCATGCCCGCGGGGAAAGGCGGCGTCATGGGGTTCCCCTTGACGAGGTGCTTCGGGGGGACAGGCATCTTGTCCTTGCGCCCGGGCAGCGTGCTTTCCGCGGAAAGGAGCTGGCTGACTTTCTTGGCGAATCCGAACATGGGGCACCTCCAGTTGACCGCTTAGAATACCGCACCTCCCCCTATGACAACGGTTTGACGATGAAGATCTGCATTTTCGGCGCGGGCGCCGTCGGCGGCGTAATGGCCGGCTGGCTGGAAAAGGGCGGCCACGAAGTTTCGCTGGTCGCGCGCGGCGCGAACCTGGAAGCGATCCGCTCGAAGGGACTACGAATCCGCACCAATGCCACCGGCGAAATCCTCACCACGCATCCGCACGCCGACAGCGATCCCGCGAAGCTCGGTGTGCAGGACTACGTCGTCGTGACAGTCAAGGCGCAGAGCCTGCCCGAGGTGGCGCGCACGATCGGCCCCCTGCTCGGCCCGGAAACGACGATCGTCACGGCGATGAACGGCGTGCCCTGGTGGTTCTTCGACAAGCTGGCCTACGGCGGCGGCAAGCTGCGCCTCGAAAGCCTCGATCCTGTCGGAAAGCTCGCTGCCGCCATGCCAACGAAGCGCATCGTCGGCTGCGTCATCCATTGCGCCGCGTCGGTACCGGAGCCCGGCCTGGTCAGCCACAACATGGGCAAGAAGCTCATCGTCGGCGAGCCCGGCGGCAACAACACCGCGCGCACGAAACGCATCGCGGAAGCCTTCGCCGCGGCGGGATTCGAGACCATCACGAGCGGGTTCATCGAAAAGGATTTCTGGGTCAAGCTGCTGGGCAACGTGAGCTTCAACCCGGTGTCCGCCCTGACGCTTGCCACGGCCGACCGCATGATCGACGACCCCTTGATGAAAGGCTACATGGTCGCCGTGATGCGCGAGGTGCTGGCGATCGGCCGCGCGGTGGGCGTCGATGCCGACATCGACCCCGAGGCGCGCATCGACATGGCGCGCGTGCTCGGCGCCTTCAAGACCTCGATGCTGCAGGACATGGAAGCCGGCAAGCCGCTGGAGATCGACGGGCTGCTTACGGGCACACTCGATATTGCGAGGCAGGCCGGCGTGCCTGCGCCTTTTACGCAGAGCCTCCTGGGGCTGGTGCGCGTGCGCGCAGGGAGCACCGGACAATACAACTAGCGCCGCCGCGCACTCTGATAAAGTGGCGTCACCGAAGGCAGCAGTGCCTGGATCGTCTGAACACGGCTTTCATCCGTTGGATGGCTGCTGAGGAACGCAGGCGCGTGCGAGCCCTTGTTGGCAG
The DNA here is from genome assembly GCA_038329645.1 of Burkholderiales bacterium. Taxonomy (GTDB): domain Bacteria; phylum Pseudomonadota; class Gammaproteobacteria; order Burkholderiales; family SG8-39; genus SZAS-79. The sequence goes on along the minus strand of JBBQNG010000308.1, from coordinate 1,509 downwards.
CGATCATCTTCTGCCACAGAGTCACTCCGGCATGCGGATCGTAACCCGCTCGCGCCACGAGTTCCAATCCTATCCGGTCGGCTTCGTTCTCGTCGGTGCGGCTGAAGCGGGGGGCGATGAGGGCGCCGTAGCCAGCGTTGGCAAGCTGGGCCGAGCCCTGCCCCAGGCCGAGCAGCGCGCTGCCCAGGCCAATTGCCGTCTGCGCGGCCGCAGCCTGCGACACCTGTTCGCGCGAATGCTCGCGCAACGCGTGCGCAATCTCATGCCCGATGACCACGGCGAGTTCATCGTCGCTCAGGTGGAGATTATTGGCGATCCCGGTGTAGACCATGATCTTTCCGCCAGGCATGCAAAACGCATTGATCTGGTTGTTGGTAATCACGTTGACTTCCCAATTCCAACCGGGAGCGTCGGGCCGGAAAACCCGGGTCTGCGGTTCCAGGCGTTGGGCAATCGCGCTCACTCGCTGCAACAGGCCATGGTCCTGGTTAAGGGTGCCCTGGGCAGCGGCGTCGGCCTTGAGCTTTGCATAGGCCTGGGCGGACATTTGGTTCAGTTCCTGCGACGGAACAAGCAGGAGTTGCTTCCGATTGGCGCCCACGACACCACCCGAGGTCGTGGTTTCGCAGCCGGAAAGCAGTGCAAGCGAAGAAAGACACAGCAACGTTGCAGTCACGATTTTCATGGAAGACACGCTTGTCACCTTTGCGCAATTTGAAGCGCGTGATTGAGTATTTCGGTTTTCCGGCATGCACTCTGATGCCATCGTACAGAGTGCCTGTCGATTTGCTCATCTTCTGTGCGTTAACGCACGCTACTTCGCGTCTACCCTACTGGAGTACCGGCGCTCACGGTGCGCTCCTCCTTGCGCCGCACAGCCGAATCGATAATCGCGGACAGTGCAGCCATGTTTACCGGCTTGGCGAGGTGATGATCCATCCCCGCCCGGATCGAGAGCTTGACGTCGGTGTCGCGGTCCCACGCGGTAAGCGCGACGATCACGATCGAACGGCCACCCGGCTGCGCACGGATCTGGCCGGTCGCGTCGTAGCCGTTCAGGAACGGCAGGCCGATGTCCATCAGGATGACGTCGGGCAGCAGGTCGGCCGCGGCCTGCACCGCCTTTACACCGTCGATGGCGATGTGGACGTCGTAGCCCATGCTGTCGAGCGTCAGCTTGAGCGAGGCGCCCAGGTCCTCGTTGTCTTCGACTATCAGAATGCGGAGCGGTGCTGCAGGCATTGCCTTTCCCCCGTGGATACCAGAGGGTGGCCCAGCATGGCGGGCGGGTCTGCCGGGCAGCGCACACAGCCCCGCTCGCGCCGTTTGCCGGATAATCGGGACAATGAACGGATCGACACGCAGCAGTTCCCCGCCGGCACACCGCCTCTGCGCGGCCCCCATGATGGACTGGACCGACCGGCACTGCCGCTATTTCCTGCGCCAGGTGAGCCCGCGCGCGATGCTCTACACGGAGATGGTCACCACCGGCGCGCTCATCCACGGCGA
>JBBQNG010000307.1:0-5086 GCA_038329645.1 Burkholderiales bacterium | reverse complement strand
CGACGAATTGCGCGCTTACGTGCTCGATTCGGTGTCGAAGACCGGCGGCCACCTGTCTTCGAACCTTGGGACGGTCGAGCTCACCATAGCGCTGCACTACGTTTTCAATACGCCGGAAGACCGTATTGTCTGGGACGTAGGACACCAGACCTAACCCCACAAGATCCTCACCCGCCGGCGCGAAGCGATGCCGACCCTGCGCATGCAGGACGGCATCTCCGGCTTCCCGAAGCGCACCGAATCGCCGTACGACACGTTCGGGACGGCCCATTCCTCGACTTCGATCTCGGCCGCGCTCGGCATGGCCGCCGCCGCGAAGCTCAAGGGCGAGAAGCGGCACGCCATCGCGGTGATCGGCGACGGCGCGCTGTCGGCGGGCATGGCGTTCGAGGCAATGAACAACGCCGGCACCATGGATGTCGAGTTGCTGGTCGTGCTCAACGACAACGAGATGTCCATCTCGCCGCCGGTCGGCGCGCTCACGAACTACCTCGCGCGCCTCATGTCGGGCCGCATGTACGACACTGCAAAGCGCTACAGCGAGCATGTGCTCAAGCGCCTGCCCGCAATGTGGGAGCTGGCCAGGCGCGCCGAAGAGCACGTCAAGGGCATGGTCACACCCAGCACGCTGTTCGAGGAATTCGGCTTCAACTACATCGGGCCGATCGACGGGCACGACCTCGACGCGCTGCTGCCCACGCTAGCGAACATCAAAAAGCTCAAGGGCCCGCAGTTCCTCCACATCATCACGAGGAAAGGGCAGGGCTACAAGCTGGCCGAGGACGACCCGGTCCTCTATCACGGCCCGGGCAAATTCAACCCAGCCGAAGGGATCAAGAAATCGACGGCGACGAAGCCGACCTACAGCCAGGTGTTCGGCGACTGGCTGTGCGAAGTCGCGGCGACCGACAACCGCATGGTGGCGATAACGCCGGCCATGCGCGAAGGTTCGGGCATGGTGAAATTCTCGGAGAAGTTTCCCGAGCGCTATTACGACGTCGGCATTGCCGAGCAGCACGCTGTGACATTTGCCGCCGGCCTGGCGTGCGAAGGATTGCGCCCCGTGGTGGCGATCTATTCGACCTTCCTGCAGCGCGGCTACGACCAATTGATCCACGACGTGGCGATCCAGAACCTGCCGGTGATGTTCGCGCTGGACCGCGGCGGCCTGGTGGGCGGCGACGGCGCCACGCACAATGGCGCATTCGATTACGCGTTCCTGCGCTGCATCCCGAACATGACCGTAATGGCGCCTGCGGACGAGGACGAATGCCGGCAGATGCTGACGACGGCATTCGCCCTGCCGGGACCTTCCGCGGTCCGCTATCCGCGCGGCAGCGGGCCGGGGGCGTCGGTGAGCAAGCCGCTACAGGGCTTGCCCGTCGGCAAGGGAGAAATACGCCGCAGCGGCAGGAAGGTCGCCCTGCTTGCGTTCGGTTCCATGCTGGCGCCGGCCCTCGAAGCCGGCGAAATCCTCGATGCGACGGTGGCCAACATGCGTTTCGTGAAGCCGCTCGATGCCGGGCTGGTGAAAGAGCTCGCGGCAAGCCACGACCTGATCGTCACGGTCGAGGAGCACGCCCTCCTTGGGGGTGCGGGGAGCGCGGTGTGTGAAGTGCTCGCTTCCATCAAGGCTGAGGGGAAGGTGCTGCTTCTGGGCCTGCCCGATCGCTTCATCGACCACGGCGACAGTGCCCGCCTGCTGGCTTCGGTGGGCCTTGATCGCGACGGGATAGTGAAATCCATCCGGGCCGTGATATCCGGCTAGAAGCGCCTCACCAGCGTCATGGTGTCGCCTTCGCGCCGCATCTCGACGCGATTGAGAAAGCTCATCCCGAGCAGCGGCTGGGCCAGCCCGCCGCCGTCCATCACGATTGCGTCGACGTTCAGCAGCTCGATTTCGCCCACTTTTACGCTGTCGAGCTTGATGCGGTAGATGGGGGCGGGGCCGTTGGCGGTCTGCGCGATGCCCTTCTGGCCACTGACGAAATCGAGGCCCATCCGCCGCGCGTCCTTGCCGGGTATGGCAATCGTGGTCGCGCCGGTATCGACGAGAAAGCGCACCGGTGCCCCATTGACGCTGCTGTCGGTGAGGAACTGCCCGCGGCCGTCGGCGGAAAGGACAGCCTGCGAGGGGCGGCCACCCGCCGGTTTCACCCCGACGACGTGCTGGCCGAGCCCGACAGTGCGCCGCCGGCCCGCTTCTTCGACCACTGCGCTTGTCTTGTCGACCGAAACCAGCGTCACGCTCCCCAGTTTCTGGCCGATGCGCACGCTTTGGGGACCAAGCGCATCCACGACCAGCACGGCGCCACGCCCGGGAAAGACCCCGACGACGCTGACATCAGCCGCAATCGCCACGGAAGCCGTGAGGAGCGCGAGCAGCGCCGCGCCCAGCAATCTACAATCGGGAGGTCGCGTGAGGAGCCTGCAGCAGATGAAGCCGATTGCCATATTCAGACACTCCAGCACCGAAGGCCCGGGCTATTTTGCCACATACCTCGAGCACAAGACGCTCGCCTGGAGGCTGGTTGCCGTCGACGCCGGCGAGCCGGTCCCGAAGAATGCGCGCGACTTTGCCGGCATTGCCTTCATGGGCGGCCCGATGAGCGTCAACGATCCGCTCCCGAGGGTGCCTCAGGTGCTCGAATTCATCCGCGAAGCGGTGAGGAAGGACGTCCCTGTGATCGGCCACTGCCTGGGCGGGCAGCTGATTTCGAAGGCCCTGGGCGGAACTGTCGGGCCCAATCCCGTGAAGGAAATCGGCTGGGGCGAGGTGCGCGTCGCCGACAACTCGATTGCGCGCGAGTGGTTCGGTGGCGTTGAGCCGTTCCTGAGCTTCCACTGGCACGGGGAAACCTTCACGATCCCGCCCGGAGGGACGCGGATTGCGTCCTCGATCCACTGCGCGAACCAGGGCTTCGTGATCGGCAGGCACCTCGGACTGCAATGCCATGTGGAGATGACCCCCCGGATGATCCGCAACTGGTACACGGGCGGGTGCGCGGAGATCGACGCCTCGGAGGGCCCCGCCGTGCAGAAGGCGGCCGACATGGAAGTCGACATCGACGTGAAGATCGCCAACCTCAACCACGTCGCCGACCGTCTCTACGACAAGTGGATCGGTGGGCTGACGAAGGACTGAATGTACCGGTGCCGGTACACGAATTGACGGGAGATCCGCTCCTGGAGCGGATCTAGAAAACCTAATCCCTAAAATTTATGAACTGCAGGGGAATGTCCTCGACTTTCGAGCGCACCAGCTGGATGGCTGCCTGCAGGTCGTCCCGCTTGGACCCCTGGACGCGAACAGCGTCGCCCTGGATGCTTGAGCTGACCTTGATCTTCGAATCCTTGATGAGCTTGCCGATGGCCTTGGCCTTCTCCGTCGGCACGCCGGTCTTCACCACGATGACGCGCTTCATTTTGTCGCCGCCGATCTTCTCCGCGTCCTTGAGCTCCAGGTAGCGGATGTCCACGCTGCGCTTGGCGAGCTTGCCGCGCATCACGTCGAGCACCTGGTCGAGCTTGAACTCGTCGTCCGCGTAGACCGTCAGTTCGAGCTCCTTCTGCTCGACGCGGGCGTCCGACCCCTTGAAGTCGAAGCGGGTGGAGACCTCCTTGTTGGTCTGCTCGATCGCGTTCTTCACTTCCTGCTTGTTGGGTTCGGAGACGATGTCGAACGAGGCCATGGCGCTTCCTTTTTTTCGCTTCGGGCAAGGGCCTATTTTATCCCCTCAGTTGAACTTCCCGTCGCGCCAGCGGATCGCCGCCTTGAGTCCCTGCTCGCGGGCGACCTTGCGGAACTCGGCGCCTTCGGGCGAGGGGGCCATCGAGGTCAGGCAGAACATCTCCTGGCCGTATTCGATGTTGGCCATCAGGCCGCGCATGTCGTAGGCGCGGTTGATCGCCTCCTTGTTCTGCTTCATCGCGATCGCGGGCAGGCGCCCCAGGCGTAACGCGATTTTCTTCGCTTCGACCATCAGGTTCGCGGCCGGGACGACGCGGTTGACGATGCCCATGCGCCAGGCTTCCTCGGCGTTCACGCGCTCGCCCAGGAGCAGCAGCTCCTTGGTGTGCTTCATGCCGACCACCCAGGGCATGATCAGGAACGGCGGGGCGGAGCAGAACTCGATTTCCGGCTCGCCGAACTGCGCGGTGTCGGCGGCGACCGTGTAGTCGCAGGTCATGGACAGGTCGCAGCCCCCGCCCAGGCAATAGCCGTTGACCGCGGCGACCACCGGCAGGCGCGACTTCCAGATCCTCAGCCAGGTCTCGTTGCCGTCCTTGGCGTGGTCGCGCCAGTCCTGCACCGTGGTGCGCGGTTTCTCGCGCGGGGTGATGTCGAACCCGGCGCTGAAGGCCTTGCCGTTGCCGGTGACAATCACTGCGCGCACGGACTCGTCGGGCTCGAGCTCGGCAAACGCGTTGCGGATGTCCGCCAGCAGCGGGTCGGACAGCGAATTCATCTTGTCCGGGCGGTTGAGCGTGAGGATCGCGAGGATGCCGTCGCGTTCAAGGGTGATCGTGGAGTAGGAAGCCATGGGAAATCCTTTCAGGTGGAAGTCTTTTTCGGTATCACGAGGGCGTCGAGGACGCGCACCCCGCGGCCTGCGCGCAGCACGGACACGGGGTTGAGGTCGATCGCCTCGATGAGCTCGCCGTACGCCAGGGCCACCGATGAAAGGCTGACAAGGAGTTCGGCGAAGGCGGCGGTGTCGGCCGGCGGGGCGCCGCGAAAGCCTTCAAGCAGTTTGCTCCCACGCGTGGACCGGATGAGCTCGAGCGCGCGCTCGCGATCGAGCGGGGCGAGGGCAAGCGAGGCATCCTTGACCAGCTCGACGAGCACGCCGCCGGTGCCGGCAACGATGCCGGGCCCGAAAGGCGGGCACTGCGACACGCCCGCGATCATCTCCACGCCACCGGCCACCATTTCCTGCACCAGGATGCCGGCGATGGCGGCCCCGGGCGCTTTGTCTTTCACCGAAGCCAGGATCGCGCGATGGGCGTCCGCTACTGCAGCGGAGTCGGCAAGGCCCACGCGCACGCCGCCGACTTCGGTCTTGTGCGCGATGTCGGCCGATTC
>JBBQNG010000306.1:0-5090 GCA_038329645.1 Burkholderiales bacterium | reverse complement strand
GGACGACACACGCACCTTCACCCTTCTGCATCGCTTCGGATAGCGCCTGCCCGCCTTGCCGCTCGAGCTCGGGCCAGGTCGGGGCTTGCGCGTCGAAATGCACCAGCCCGGCGGCTACCGATACGTCGAGCGACGCGGATTGCTCGCGCGCCAGCGCGATGAAGCGGCTGCAAACAATCTCACCCCAGGTGCGGGCAGCTTCCAGATCCCGGTTGGGCAGCAGCACCCCGAAAGAAGCGCCTTGCCAGCGCCCGATGATGGGCGGGTCCCCGCTTACCGGTGCCGCAATGACCTCACCCAGCTGCTGGACCAGCTCGTCGCCTTTGGCCGCACCCAAGGCAATGTTCGCCTCTTCGAGCCCGATCATGCTCACGAACCCAAACGCGCCGGATGAGATTTCCGTGCCCTCGGAAAACAGGCCCTGCACGCGTTGGGTGAGTCCGCGGCGATTGAGCGTGCGTGTGAGCGGATCTTCGAAGGCCTGCTGGTGGAGACGGTCGGCGCGGTTCGATTCCTCCGCGATTGCCACGCGCAATTTGGCCGACAGGTCGTTCATCGCCGCACCCACGCGCTGCAGCTCGCGCGTCCTGGTGTCCAGATGCACCTGGACGAACTCGCGCCGGCCGATCGCCAAAGCGGCCTGCTCGATGGATGCAAGCGGCATGAGGATGCCCCGCAGGAACCTGCGCATGGCGAGAAGTGCGAGCACATAAAGGACCACGAGCCAGGCGAGCGTCTCGAGGACCGTGTGCCACAGCTGGCCATAGGCAAAGCGCGGGTGGACGACGACAATCACGCGTCCGAGCTGCCGCCAGCCTGAACTCACCAGAGCCTCCCCCGTCGGCGCCTCGAAAGGCAGGACCTTCTTCAGCGCCGCCGGAAAGGCGTCCTCGACGTCGCCCAGCTCGCGCTCGACCAGCGTGCGACCGTCAAGACCCACCAGCTTGATGGACGTAAAGTGGCCGCGGTCGAAAACCGGGTTGATGAACGTTTCCGCGAGCGCGGGATCCGCAGCCTTCATCCCCTGGCCGAGCGAGAGCGCGAGCGATGTGGCGGTTTCCTGGGCGTGCGCCTCGAGCTGCTGCTGAAGGTAACGCCGCGCGTTCTGGACAAAGATCGACTCTATTCCCAGCACGAGAAGCGCGAATATGATCGACAACCCGATCAGAAGCTGGCGGCGCAGGCTCACAGCCGCGCCTCGGCTTCGAGCTTCTGCTTCAGGTCGCGCCACGCGCGGATCTGCAGCGGGTTTGATTTGCGCGCGTCGCGCACGAGCACCACGTCGTCGTCGTTGAAGCTGTAGACGGGGACCAGGTCCGGCCGGTCGGAGGCGGGACGCACGCGGTCCTCGAGGTTGTCGAGGATCAGGGGCTCCGCGCCGGGCGCTGCGTAGTAGGCAAGAACCATGTGCGCCTGGTTGAGCTTGATGGCCTTCACATACGTGATCCGCAACCGCTCAACAGGCACGCCAAACTCCCTCAGCAGGAAATATTTCGCAATCGAATAGTCTTCGCAATCGCCCCCGTTGCTCGCAACCGTTTCGGCCGGTGTTGCCCAGTAGTCCTCCGCCGACCAGTGGGTGGCGTCGGAAAGGAATGGTATCCGGTTGAAGAACGAGTTGACAGTTTGGAGCGCGTCGAGCTCCGGACCGGTCTGCTCGACCATGCGCGAAACGCGCGGCGTCGCTTTCTGGGAGCGCGAGAAGTCGACCCAGGATCCGATCCTCTCGCGCACGGCGGACCCGAACAATCGCGAGTAAGCCGCGACCAGACCGGGCGTAGCCTGGCTGGTGAAGCCCAGGTCTCCCGGTGCCGCAGCCGCAAACCCCGCGATGGCAGCGGCCGCAACGACGAAAATGTTTGCAGGCAGGCCGCTCTTCGAGAACGCTCCACGGACGAAAAAAAAGCCGGGCATCACGGCCCGGCCTTTTTTCGACGAAGCATCGCGTGGAATCCTACGAAGCGCTTTTCTCCGCGGGTTTGACCTCGGCCGCCTTCTCGGGCTGGTCCATCAGCATGACCACGGCCATCGGGGCGTTGTCGCCCTTGCGGAACCCGTTCTTGAGAATGCTGAGGTAGCCGCCGTTGCGCTTGGCGTAGCGCGGCCCGAGCTCGTTGAAGAGCTTGCCGACGATCTCGCGGTCGCGAAGGCGGTTGAACGCCAGGCGCCGGTTGGCCAGCGTAGGCGCCTTGCCCAGCGTAATGAGCGGCTCGACGATGCGGCGCAGCTCCTTCGCCTTGGGCAGCGTGGTATTGATGGTCTCGTGACGCAGCATCGACACTGCCATGTTGCGGAACATGGCGAGCCGGTGGCTGGAGGTGCGGTTGAGTTTTCTGAGTCCGTGGCCGTGGCGCATGGCTTATTCCTTTGTTTCCTAGTTCCTGCCGTGCTCGAGACCGGCCGGCGGCCAGTTTTCGAGCTTCATGCCGAGCGTGAGGCCGCGCGAGGCAAGCACTTCCTTGATCTCATTGAGCGATTTGCGACCCAGGTTCGGGGTCTTCAGCAGCTCGGTTTCGGTGCGCTGGATCAGGTCGCCGATGTAATAGATGTTCTCGGCCTTGAGGCAGTTGGCCGAGCGCACTGTGAGCTCCAGGTCATCGACCGGGCGCAGGAGGATCGGGTCGACCTGCGGCGATTTCGGCGTCTCGGTCGGCATCGCGGTGCCTTCGAGCTGCGCGAACACCGAAAGCTGGTCGACGAGGATGCGAGCGGCGTAGCGGATCGACTCTTCGGGTTCGATGGCGCCGTTGGTCTCGATGTCGATCACCAGCTTGTCGAGGTCGGTGCGCTGCTCAACGCGCGCGGACTCGACCAGGTACGAGACGCGGCGCACGGGGCTGAAAGACGCGTCGAGGATTACGCGGCCGATGCCCTTGGTCTCTTCCGGCAGGTAGCGCATGTTCCCCGGCACGTAGCCGCGGCCCATCTCGACCTTGATCTGCATCTCGAGCTTGCCGCCGGCCGTGAGGTGGGCGACGACGTGCTCGGGATTGATGATCTCGACGTCGTGCTGCTCTTCGATGTCGGCCGCCGTGACCGGGCCTTCGCCCTTTTTCTTCAGCGTGAGGATCGCTTCCTGGCGGTTATGCAGGCGCAGGACGACCCCCTTGAGATTCAGCAGGATGTCAACGATGTCTTCGCGCACGCCGTCGAGCGTCGAATACTCGTGCACGACCCCGGCGATCTGCACTTCGGTGGGGGCATAGCCCGGCATCGAGGACAGCAGGACGCGGCGCAGCGCATTGCCAAGCGTGTGGCCGTAGCCGCGCTCGAAAGGCTCCATCGTGACCTTGGCATGATAGGGCGAGAGGTTCTGCACATCGACGATGCGCGGCTTCAAAAATCCGGTCTGCGGCATGTTTGCTTTCCTGACCTGTAGGTAAGACGCGCGGCCCGAAACCCGGGCCGCAGCTGATTGCGATTACTGCGCTGCGTAATTTCGCCGCGTTACTTCGAGTACAGTTCGACCACGAGGCTTTCATTGATCGAGGCGGGCAGCTCGGAGCGCGCCGGCAGGTTCTTGAACGTGCCCTTGAGCGCCTTGGCATCCACGTCCAACCATTCCGGCACGCCGCGGCTCTCGGTAGCTTCCGCCGCCGCCTTGATGCGCAGCTGCTCCTTGGCCGGGCCGGCGACTTCGACCACGTCCCCGGGCTTCACGAAATACGAGGGGATATTCACCCGCTTCGCATTCACCAGGATGCCGTTGTGACGCACGATCTGGCGGGACTCGGAGCGTGAGGCACCGAAGCCCATGCGGAACACCACGGTATCCAGGCGCGACTCGAGCAACTGGAGCAGGTTCTCGCCGGTGATGCCTTTCTTGCGGTCGGCTTCGGCGTAGATCTTGCGGAACTGGCGCTCGAGGATGCCGTAGATGCGGCGCATCTTCTGCTTCTCGCGCAGCTGCTTGCCGTAATCGGACAGGCGCATGCCGCTCTTCTGGCCGTGCTGGCCCGGCGCGTAGGCGCGGCGCTCGATGGCGCACTTGTCGGTGAAGCATTTCTCGCCCTTGAGAAAGAGCTTTTCGCCCTCCCTGCGGCACTGACGGCACTTGGCGTCGAGGTTCCTTGCCATATCTTCTCCTTGGCCTTAGACGCGGCGCTTTTTGGGCGCGCGGCAGCCGTTATGCGGCACCGGCGTGACATCCGCGATGCTGCTGATCTTCATTCCGATGGCGTTCAACGCGCGCACCGCGGACTCGCGCCCCGGACCAGGGCCCTTGATGCGCACTTCGATGTTCTTGACGCCGCACTCCTGCGCGGCGCGACCGGCGCGCTCCGCGGCGATCTGCGCGGCGAAAGGCGTCGACTTGCGCGAGCCCTTGAAGCCCGCGTTGCCCGAAGTTGCCCACGACAGCGTGTTGCCCTGGCGGTCGGTGATCGTGATGATCGTGTTGTTGAAGGAGGCGTGCACGTGGGCGATGCCCTCGGCTACGTTCTTCTTCACCTTCTTGCGCGCCCGCGCTGCGGACTGCACTTGCTGCTGGTTCGGGATCTTGGCCATTGGATTCCTAGAAAACGTTCACATCGCTGTAATTGCGATCGCTACCTTGTGCTATCAGCCCTTGCTCGGCGGCGCCTTGCCCGCGATGGCGGCCTTGCGCGGGCCCTTGCGGGTGCGTGCGTTGGTGCGCGTGCGCTGACCACGCACCGGCAGCCCCTTGCGGTGGCGCAGGCCGCGGTAGCAGCCCAAGTCCATGAGCCGCTTGATGCTCATCGATACCTCGCGGCGCAGGTCGCCCTCGACGGTGAATTTCGCCACGGCCTCGCGCAGACGGTCGACCTCGGCATCGGCGAGGTCTTTCATCTTGCGCGTGCCGATGACGCCGGCGGCCTTGCAGATGGCCTGCGCGCGCGCGTGGCCGATCCCGAAGATTGACGTCAACGCGATCTCGGCGTGCTGGTGGTTGGGAATGTTGATCCCGGCAATGCGAGCCATTAGTTACTCCGCGAATCTCTGTAGGGCACGTAAATAATTTCCCGAGCGAAAATGGGAAACCGAAAATTATATCCTAAAACACCTGTTCGTTCAAGGCTCTAACCTTGGCGCTGCTTGTGCCGCGGGTCGGTACAAATAACCCTCACCAC
>JBBQNG010000305.1:0-5091 GCA_038329645.1 Burkholderiales bacterium | reverse complement strand
GGTCAACGCCCAGGTGCTGCGCTCCAAGGTCGCCGTGTTCGCCGAACTCTACCGCAAGGGGCGCGCGCTCGAGCTGGCCAATACCGCCTTGCTCGAAGAGGTGACGGAGCGCCGCCGCGCCGAGTCGCAGCTGCGCGAGCTCAACGACACGCTGGACCGGCGCGTGATCGAGCGCACCCAGGCCCTGCACGCGAGCAACATCGACCTCAAGCGCATGGAATCCCAGCTGCGCGAGGCCGACAAGCGCAAGGACGAGTTCCTGGCCACGCTCGCGCACGAGCTGCGCAATCCGCTGGCCCCGGTGCGCAACGCCGTGCACATCATGCAGCTCAAGGGACCTGCTTCGCCCGAGCTGGAGTGGGCGCGCGACGTGATCGACCGCCAGGTGCAGGCCATGACGCGCCTGATCGACGACCTGATGGACGTCAGCCGCATCAACCAGGACAGGATCGAGCTGCAGCGCGAGCACGTGGAGCTGGCGGTGGTGCTGCACGGCGCCGTCGAGACCAGCCGGCCGCTCATCGACGAGTGCGGCCACGAGCTCGTGGTGAAGCTGCCCGTCGAGCCGCTCTACATCCAGGCCGACCCGATCCGGCTCGCGCAGGCGTTCATGAACCTGCTCAACAACGCGGCCAAGTACACCGACCGCGGCGGGCGCATCGAGATGCGTGTCGTCCGCGATGGCAGCGACGTCGTGGTGAGTGTGAAGGACGACGGGATCGGCATCGCCGCCGAGCGCCTGGCGAGCCTCTTCACGATGTTCTCGCAGGTCGAAGGCGCACTTTCGCGCTCCCGCGGCGGCCTGGGCATCGGCCTCGCGCTCGCCCGGCGCCTGGTCGAGATGCACGGCGGCCGGATCGATGCGCGCAGCGAAGGCCTGGGAAAAGGCACCGAATTCGCCGTGCGGCTTCCGTTGGCAACCCAGGAGCACGCAGAGTTGCCGGAGAAGAAGGAGCCGGCGGCGAGCGCGTCAGTGGACGGGCTGCGCATCCTCGTGGCGGACGACAACGAGGATGCGGCTCAGGCCCTGGCAATGCTGCTCGAAGCGGTGGGACACACTGTCCGGACGGTGTTCGGCGGCGCGGAAGCAGTCCAGATGGCTGCCGAATTCGACCCGCAGATCGCGTTCCTGGACATAGGGATGCCGCAGGTCAATGGCCTGGAAGCCTGCGCCCGGATCCGTGCGCAGCCGCGCGGTCGCGACAGGACTATCGTGGCAGTCACCGGGTGGGGTCAGGTCGAGGACCGGCGCCTGTCGGGCGACGCCGGGTTCGACCACCACCTGGTCAAGCCGGCGGACCCGCGCGCGGTTCTCGAGCTCGTCGCGAAGCTGGCGGCGCGGCCCTAGGCCAGGACCGAGTTGTCGACGTGCGGCGGCAGCGCCAGCCAGCCCACGGCGCCCAATGCCAGGATCCCGAGAGCCACCCAGAACAGTGTCCGCCACGGTTCGCCGCCGGGCTTGAGGTTCTCGAACTCCTCCACGAAGACCGTCTCGCACGCGCCGTTGCCGGTGTCGGTGCGCACGATGCTCGTGCCGCGCTTGAAGGCAAAGCCCTGGTTGTGCGAATACTCCGCAAGGTAGCCGCGGAAGTGCACCTGATCGCCGACGCGCACTGCGCGCATCTTTTTCGCGACGGAGGGATTGTCCGACAGGAGGTGGTTGTTGGAGATCTGGAACGAGTCGAAGGATTTCCAGGCGGCCTCCGATTTCGCCTCCCAGAAGCACTGGAACTGCCCGCTCGAGAACGAGATCCCGCCGAGGTCGGCGGTGCGCAGGTTGTCGCCCCATACGACGCACAGGTCGGTGATGTTCAGGTTGTCGTTCCAGGCGCGGTGCAGGTAGTCCCACCAGGTGTCGGCCGAGTGCTGGCTCACGATCATGCCGTACAGGTCGTACGTGTAAAGCGGCTGGACCGTGTAGGTCACGCCGTTGACGATGGTCTCGAAGGCCGCCTTGCGCACTTGCACCTGGGCCGGCTCCTCGAGGAGCTCGGTGCGCACCGCGGCAGGCCCGGGCGGCGAATCGCGCAGCCAGGCAGCCGCGGCCAGCAGGGCGAGGCCGCCGAGGAGCAGGAGCCTTACCGCGAGCCGCGCCACGGACGCCTCAGGGACCGAAGCTCGAGCGCGCCTGGATGCCCCAGCGGCCGTCCTTCAGCGTCATGACGTAAAGCGACTCGTACACGCCGAGCGTGCTGCCGTCGGCGCGGTAGCGCGTGTAGCTGAGCGCCATGTGCACCTTGCTGTCGCTGCGCTGGACGATCCTGCGCTCGTGCCACTCGCTGCGGCTCCAGTTGTCTTCGCGGCGCAGCTTGTCGAACAGGTCCATGGGATTCGAGCCCGGCTTCTCATAGACCGTGACCCTGCCGCCGGCGATGCGCACATGCGGGAAATGCATCGCCGCATCCATGGCCGCCGCGTCGTAGGCGTTGAGCGCGGCCATGAAGCGGTCGAGCGTCGCCATGCAGGCGGCCGCGGTCTCATCGGGCTTGTCGACAAGCAGGTCGGCGACGAAATCGAGGCGGTCCTGGCCGAAGTGCATCCTGCCGTCGACAAAAATCGTTGGCGCGCCGAATACGCCGCGCTCAACCGCCTCCTGGGTGGCCGCCTTGAGCTTGTCCTTCACCGCGGGGTCGCCGACCATCGCCAGGAACTGCGCAGGGTCGAACCCGGATTCCTTGAGCACCGCCCCGACCACGGCCGGGTCGCCCATGTTCCGCTCGTCTTCCCATATCGCGCGGAATACCGCGGCTACATACCTGAGGAACTCGGCTTGCGGCTTTGACTGCAGGCCCACCGCGCCGCGCATGAGCGTGAGCGTGTTGATCGGGAAATGCGGATTGCGCTTGTAGGGCGCGCCGTAGCGCGCCGCCCAGCGCGGCAGGTCTTCAAGCATCCATTTGCCCTTGGCGGGGATCTCCGCCGGGCTGCGGTTGGCGGTGGCCTGGAACACCCCGCCCAGCAGCATGGGCCGCCAGTCGATGGTCGCGCCGCGTGCGGCTGCAATCTTTGGAAGCTGGAACCACGCGAGGTAACTCGCAGGGCTGCCGAAGTCGAACCAGAATTCGAGTTGCTTGCTCATCACCAGGTCTCCAGCCACGGGCGCAGGTCCATCTCGTGCGTCCAGGCGCTCTTTTGCTGCGTATGAAGCTGCCAATAGGCGTCCGCAACGGCATCGGGGTCGACGATGCCTTCGCGCTCCTTGAGCTTGTAGCGTTCCGGGAAGGTATCGCGGATGAACGCAGTGTCTATGGCGCCGTCGATCACGAGGTGCGCCACGTGGATGCCCTGGGGTGCGAGCTCCCGCGCCATGCTCTGGGCAAGCGCGCGCAAGGCATGCTTGGCGCCCGCGAACGCCGCAAAGCCCTCCCGACCCCGCAGGCTGGCGGTGGCGCCGGTGAAGAAAATCGATCCACGCGCCCTTGGCAGCATCACTTTGGCCACCTCACGCCCCATGAGGAAGCCGGCCAGCGCGGCCATCTCCCAGACCTTGGTGTAGACGCGCGTGGTCGTCTCGGTGATGCCGAAGCGCACGTTGCCGCCGACGTTGAACACCGCGACCTCGATCGGCGCGATCTCGCGCTCGATGTGGGTGATGAGCTCGATGACCTCGTCTTCCTTGCGCGCGTCGGACCCGAAAGGCACCGCCTTGCCGCCGGCGGCCTCGATCTGGGCGACGAGGGGCGCGAGCTTGTCGGCCGTGCGCCGCGTCACGCAGGCGATGTAGCCTTCGCGCGCGAACCGCCGCGCGATTGCACCGCCGGTCGCGTCGCCAGCGCCCACCACAAGGACCGCTTTTTTGTCCGTCATCGTTGCCGGCCTCCCCCGGCGATCTACTCAGGCGGCTTCGAGCTGCCTCGCTTCGAGCAGCCGTTTTGCGAGCGCGGCAAATGCGCTGTCGGACGGCGAATCGAGCTTCACGGTCTCCGCCGCCGGCAGCCGCGCGAAATTGCGCAGCGCCGAGCGACGATAAGCCGGGTCGTAATGATTGTCGAGCAGGTCCCCGACCAGCTCGTTCCATGCCCCGCGTTCGGCGAGCGCCTTCCAGTCCCCGATCACTTTTTCGCCGTACAGGCCGTGCAGGCAGTCGAGCTGCGCGTAAAGCACCGCCGGATCGGCGAAGAAGTGGCGGTACTCGTCCGACAACAGGGCTATGCGCGTGTCGCGGGACGCGTCGAGGACCACGCATTCGCTTGCGCGCATCGCATGCATGAGGGCTTCGGGCACCTGCAGCCGGCCGATCTTCTTCGACTCGCCTTCCACGAACACCGGGCGGGACGGATCGAACCGGCGCAGCGTGTCCCAGACCAGCGTTTCGAACATCTTCTGCGCGGGCTGCGGGCGGCCGGGTAGGTTGCCCAGCACCGAGCCGCGGTGGACTGCAAGGTCTTCGAGGTCGAGCGCCTGCGCGCCGGCCTCCTTGAGCGCGCGCAGCAGGCGGCTCTTGCCGCTGCCGGTGGTGCCGTGGATCACGCGATAGCGGTATTGGCCCGGCAGGGTGGCCAGCTCGTCGATAAGGAACCGGCGGTAGGCCTTGTAGCCGCCTTCGACGCTCCAGGCATCCCAGCCTATCTCGCGCAGCACGTGCGCAAGGGCACCAGAGCGCTTGCCCCCGCGCCAGCAGTAGACCAAGGGCTTCCACTCGCGCGGCATCGAGGCGAAGCGGTCCTCGATATGCCTTGCGATATTGCGCGAGACGAGCGCCGCGCCGAGCTTCTTCGCGTCGAAAGGCGAGACCTGCTTGTACATCGTGCCGACGCGCGCGCGCTCTTCGTTCTCGAGCACGGGGGCCGAAATGGCACCGGGAATGTGATCCTCGGCGTATTCGGCCGGCGAACGTACGTCGATGACCGCGTCGAACTGGGCGAGTACTTCGGCGGAGAGCGTGATTACGGGTTTGGGCGCGGGCTTCACGCGGACATTTTACGCTTGCACTCGCGCTTGATCGCCGACGTTACTTCAGCATCGGCTTCAGCCCCTTCCAGACATTCTCGAGGAGGGTAGGCTGCGCGGCGGCAGTGGGGTGCAGGTTGTCGGGCTGGTAGTACTCCCGCTTGTCCGCAAAACCTTCGAACAGAAACGGCACCAGCCCCG
>JBBQNG010000304.1:0-5097 GCA_038329645.1 Burkholderiales bacterium | reverse complement strand
GCGCGCGATCTTCGATTTCTTCGACGGCGGGGCCGAGGACGAAATCGCCCTGCGCGACAACCGCGCCGCCTACGACCGCGTGCGGCTCGCGCCCCGGGTGCTGCGCGACGTGTCGAAAATCCTTGGCGGTCCGTCGAAAATGCCGCTCGTGATCGCACCAACCGGAGGCATCGGGATCGCCTGGCCGGGGGCCGACCTCGCGATCGCGCGCGCGGCGGCGCAATACGGGATCCCCTACACGCTGTCGACCACTGCTACCTCGACCATCGAGGCGGTGGCCGAGGCCAACGGCAACGGTCGCCGCTGGTTCCAGCTCTACATCCTTTACGACCGGGATTTCACCGACAAGCTGGTGGCGCGGGCGTGGGCGGCGGGTTACGAAGCGCTCGTCGTTACGGTGGACCTGCCGGTGGGCGGCAAGCGCGAGCGGGATTCCTACAACCGCTTCGTGCAGCCTTATCGCCCGCGTGCCGGCCAGATCCTCGAGGCCTTCACCAAGCCGCACTGGGCGCTCGGCATCCTCAGGAACGGCGGGTTGCCGACGCTCGAGAACCTGCGCGGCTTCGCCAACAAGAAAAGCGAAACGCTGGTGTCTATTTCTTCCGCTGTGGGGCAGAACCTCGACTCGTCGTTCGATTACACGGGTCTCAAGCGACTACGCGATCTGTGGAAGGGCAAGCTGCTGGTAAAAGGCGTAGCGCGGGCCGACGATGCAATTCGCATTGTCGAGCTGGGTGCCGACGGCATCTGGGTCTCCAATCACGGCGGCCGCCAGCTCGACGCGGCGCTTGCCACGCTCGATTCGCTGCCCGCCATCGTGGCGGCCGTCGGGTCGAAAGTGCCGGTGCTACTCGATGGCGGCGTGCGGCGCGGCTCCGACATGATCAAGGCGCGGGCTCTGGGCGCGCAGGCCGTCTGCGCAGGGCGGCCGACGCTGTATGGCGCCTCCGCGGGCGGCGAGCCGGGCGCGCTGCGTGCGCTGGCCATCCTCGCCGACGAGCTGCACAGGAGCATGCAGCTGTGCGGCACCCGCACGATTGCCGAAATAGACCGTGAACTCATAGCGAAGACCACATGAATAACACTCTGCCTTTCCTCGTTTCTGGCGGCGGCATCGGCGGGCTCGCTGCGGCGCTCGCGCTTTCGCGCAAGGGGTATGCGGTGCGCGTGCTCGAGCAGTCGCCGGAATTCAAGGAGATCGGCGCCGGCATCCAGCTCGGGCCGAACGTGTTCCGCATGTTCGAGGCGCTCGGCCTGACCGAGGCCATCAAGAGCTATGCCGCGTTCCCGGAAAACCTCGTAATGATGGACGGCCTCACGGGCGAGGAGGTCACACGCGTGCCGATCGGCAGCGAGGCTTTCAGGGCGCGCTTCGGAGGTTATCCCTACGCGGTAATCCATCGCGGCGACATGCACCGTGTCTACCTCGATGCGTGCAAAGCGGAAAAAAACATCGAGCTCTCGGTGCAGCGCAAGGCCTTGCGCTTCGACGACAAGGGCGACCGCGTCGTGCTGCACATGGAGGGAGGCGAGGCGATCGAAGGCTGCGCGCTCATCGGTGCCGACGGGCTCTGGTCGCGCGTGCGCGAGCAGCTGCTCGGCGACGGCAAGCCGCGCGTGTCGGGCCACATCGCCTATCGCGCCGTGCTCAAGCGCGAGGAAGTGCCCGACGGGCTTTGGCAAAACAACGTCGTCCTCTGGGCCGGGCCCAAGACTCACCTCGTGCACTACCCGCTGCGCCGCGGAGAGTTGTACAACCTCGTGGCGGTCTTCCACAGCGACAAGTACGAGGAAGGCTGGAACACCTTCGGCGACACTGCGGAGCTGAACCGCAAGTTCTCCGACGAGCGGCCTGAGGTCCTGGCGCTGCTCGCCAAGATCGAGTCGTGGAAGATGTGGGTGCTTTGCGACCGGGAGCCGGTGCGCGAGTGGTCGAAAGGCCGCGTCACCCTGCTTGGCGATGCGGCGCACCCGATGCTCCAGTACCTTGCGCAGGGCGCCAACATGGCAACCGAAGACGGGGTGGTGCTAGCCGAGTGTCTGAAACTTTCGGGCGGCAACATCGAGGCGGCGTTCGAGCGCTACCAGGACGAGCGCTACCTGCGGACCGCGAGGGTGCAGACCACCGCGCGCTTTTATGGCGACGTTTTTCACGCGGCCGGCGTGCTGCGGGAGTTGCGCAATGCGTGGCTGGCAGAGCCTTCCGCCGGCCCGCCGGGGCAGGCGATGGCCTGGCTTTATGACGGGATCAAGGTCCCGATGTAGCGGAGGAGGCCAGGGCGATGCTGCCTGGCATTTTAATCGGCAGCGCCCGCCCTGCGCTCATGTGGGTGGCTGCCTCTACTTGGGAATATGTACCGGTACCGATACACAAACTGACCGGAGAGCCAACGCTGGTGCGCCTCTCAGAAGGTGAAAGTATTGAATTCGGACCGGATTGCCCGGCCCGAACTGGCGCAAATCCTTACTTGACGATTTCCAGCAACTCGACTTCGAATACCAGGGTCGAGCCCGGCTTGATCGTCGGCGGCGCGCCACGATCGCCATAGGCCGTGCTGGCCGGGCAGGTGAGCTTCGCCTTGCCCCCGACCTTCATCATCTGCACCCCTTCGGTCCAGCACTTGATGACACCGCTCAGCGGGAAGGTCGCCGGCTCGCCGCGCTTGACCGAGCTGTCGAACACGGTGCCGTCCATGAGCGTGCCGTGATAGTGGACCTTCACCGTATTTGCGGCGGCGGGCGAGGGGCCGGTGCCTTCCTTCAGGGTCTTCACGATCGCGCCCGACGCGGTTTTCTTCACGCCGGCCTCGGCGGCGGCCTTGGCGAGGAACGCGTTGCCCGCGCCCTTCTCCTTATCGGCGCCCGCGGCGGTGCGCGCTTCGGCCATCGGCTGGATCTTGGGGCCGTAGCTTTGCATGTCCACTTTGATCGGGCGCTTCAACACGCCGTCGGTGAGGCCCGATTTGATGATCTCGAATTCCGCCTCGTTAAGCCCGAAATCGGCGAGCGACTGGCTTATCGCAACGCCCAGGGCGTACAGGGTTTTATCCTTGTCGGTTGTCAGGTCCGCGGCGTGCGCGCATCCCACGGAAAAAAATGTCGAAAGGCAAAATACGGTCATCCTCATGCGAGACTCCTTCCAAACTCAGGGTGAAATGAAAAATTTTCAGTCGGCGCGGATATGGGCCTTGGCGACGATGCGCGCGTTGGCCTCGTATTCCGCACGCACGGTCTTTGCGAACTGCTCTGCCGAAGATGGCGAGGGCACGTTGTCGAGCTTGACGAGGCGCTCGGCCATGTCTGGCGCCGCGAGGGCCTTGTTGATCTCGGCGTTCAGCCGTTTGACGATTGCCTCCGGCGTCCTGCCTGGAGCGAACACGCCGAACTGCGAGGTGAGGTTCGAGTCCGGGTAGCCCAGCTCGAGCAGGGTGGGGATGCTCGGCATGCTGGCAAGGCGCTGAGGTGCGGCTACGGCGAGCACACGCATGCGACCCTGCGCGAGGAGGCTGTTGACGCCCGGGCTGGGGTTCGACGTGAACAGCTCGAACTGGCCGCCGGCGGCATCGGTAACCACCTGGCCGCCGCCCTTGTAGGGCACGTGGATGATGTCCACTCCGGCGGCGAGCTTGATCTGCTCGAGCATCAGGTGCCCCAGCGTTGCGATGCCTGAGGTCGCCATGCGCAAGGACCCCGGCTTGGCTTTCGCCTGAGCGATCGCATCGTTGAAGTCCTTGCCCGTGAACGCCGAGGTGGCAAGCATGTACACCGGCGAATACATCACGCTCGCGACCGGGGCCACATCCCTGATCGGGTCGTACGCAACCTTGCCCACGTGCGGCAGCAGCGTGACCGGACTGATGGCCGAAAATGCCAGCGTATAGCCGTCAGGGGGGGACTTGGCCATCGCGTCCATGCCGATCGCGCCGCCGGCGCCGCCCTTGTTTTCCACAATCATCTGCTGGCCGAGCTGGGCCGAGAGTTTTTCCGCCAGCGGGCGCGCCACGCCGTCGCTGGTGCCGCCGGGCGGGTAGACGACGATCAGGCGGATGGGTTTGACCGGATACGCCTGTGCCTGCGCCGCGAGGGACGCCGCCATGCTCGCGCACCCGAAGAGCGCCGTAATGAAGACAGCTGTCGCGCGAAAAGTCATGGGCGCATTCTAGCTTGGTGCGGAATCGCACCGACCCTGCCGCGCGGGGTGCTACAAAGTGTTACAAGGTGTGTTTGCGCACACACGGCGCCAGCCGCTATAAAGAGCCCTCCCGGCGCAAGACTTTCGAAAGGCATTTCATGGCCGAAACGTATCCTCCTGCTCGTCGTTCCTTCTTGCGCCGGCACTGGGTCTGGATCATCGTCATCCTGATGGCGGCCGCGGCCGCCGGAGGCTATTACTTCTACTCGAAGCCCGCCGCGACGGACACGGCGGGCGGGGGCGGCACATCGGGTAAAGGCAAGGGGCGCGGCAAGGGTGGCGAGCGTCCCATGCCCGTCCTCGCGGCCGCAGCAAACACGGCCGACATCAATGTGTACCTCGCAGGGCTCGGCACGGTGACCCCGCTTGCAACCGTGACGGTGAAGAGCCGCGTCGACGGCCAGCTCATGCGCGTGCTGTTCAAGGAAGGCCAAGTCGTGCGCGCGGGCGACCTGCTCGCGGAAATCGATCCCCGCACCTTCCAGGCGCAGCTCGCAACGGCCGAAGGCCAGATGGCGCGCGACCAGGCGCTCCTGCGCAATGCGCGGGTCGATCTGCAGCGCTACCAGACCCTGCTCAAGGAAGACTCGATCGCCAAGCAACAGGTGGACACCCAGGAAGCACTGGTCCACCAGAACGAAGCGACCATCAAGATCGACCAGGCGGCGATCGACAGTGCAAAGCTGCAGCTCGTCTACACCAGGATCACGGCACCGGTCGGCGGCCGGCTCGGCCTGCGCCTGGTCGATGTCGGCAACATCGTGCATGCGGGCGATGCGAACGGCCTGGTCGTGATCACGCAGCTGCAGCCGATCGCGGTCGTGTTCACGATTCCCGAGGACAGCCTGCCGCCGGTGATGGCGAAGCTGCGCGCGGGGGATAAGCTTCCGGTGGACGCATACGAC
>JBBQNG010000303.1:0-5125 GCA_038329645.1 Burkholderiales bacterium | reverse complement strand
GCCGCGGCTTACGGTTCAGGAAGCCGGGCATGCTGCGCCGGCGCGCCCGCAGTTGCTCGATGCGACGCCGCTGCGCACGCTCCTCTATGTGGAAGACAACCCGGCCAACCTGGAGCTGGTCGAGCAGCTCATTGCGGGCCGCCCCGAACTGCGCCTGCTCTCGGCGAAGGACGCCGATGTGGGCATCGAATATGCGCGCACCCACAACCGGAGGTGATCCTGATGGACATCAACCTGCCCGGCATCAGCGGGATCGAAGCCCTGAAAATCCTGCGCGCGGATGCGTCGACGGCGCATATCCCCATCGTCGCGCTCAGCGCCAATGCGATGCCCGGCGACATCGAGCGGGCCCGCGAGGCGGGGTTCCTGGACTACATCACCAAACCCATCAAGGTCGACCGGTTCATGGATGCGCTGGACGCAGCGCTTGCGTTTTCGCTAACCGCATCCGCCCGGGCGGCCGAAAAGGAGCAGGCATGAACCTCGAGGAAACCGAAATCCTGAATGCCAGCGTCCTGATCGTCGACGACCAGGAAGGCAACATCGAGCTGCTCGAGCAAATGCTGCGAGAAGCCGGCTACACCTCGGTTACTTCGACGACGGATCCGCGCAAAGTCTGCGGGCTGCACCGCACGAACCGCTACGACCTGATCCTGCTGGACCTCCAGATGCCCGGCATGGACGGGTTCGAGGTCATCGAAGGCCTCAAGACCGACGCTGCGGACGCCTTCGACCAGGCCTCCTGTCTTACCGGTTACCGCGGTATCGGCGTGGAACTCAGCGCGGCGACGTAGAGCGCCAATCCGGATGATCGACTGCCGCAAGCTGCTGCCGGCCCTGATACTGGGCCTCGCCTCGTCCGCCGCGTTGGCGCAAGGCTACCCGGCCAAGCCCGTGCGCATCATGGTTGGAGCCTCTGCTGGCGGCGGCACCGATATCATCGCGCGCATGCTGGCGGACAAGTACCAAGGCGTCTTCGGCCAGTCGTTCATCGTCGAGAACCGGCCGGGCGCGGCCAACACCATCGCGGCCGACGTCGCGGCCAAGGCTGCCCCTGACGGGCTCACGCTGCTCGTCGCGACAAACACCGCACAGGCGATTGCCCCGCACCTGATGAAGCTGGGTTTCGATCCCATCAAGGATCTCGTCCCCGTCGCGCTGATCGTCGTGGTGCCCAACGTCGTGGTGGCCGGGCCGCAGGTGGCGGCCTCGAGCATCAAGGAGCTGGTGGCTTTGCTCAAAGCGAGGCCGGGCGAGTTGTCCTGCGGATCTTCCGGCACCGGCAGCACGCAGCACCTTGCGTGCGCGGCTTTCGGGCTCGCGACCGGAACGAGGATCGTGCACGTGCCTTACAAGGGATCCAGCCAGGCGCTTACCGATCTCGTCGGCGGCCAGATCCAGCTCGACTTCGACACCACGTCTTCGGCGATGAGCTTCATCAAGAGCGGAAAAGTGAAGGCGCTCGCGGTAATGACGCCGCAGCGCGCGGCGGAGTTGCCGGAGGTGCCTACGCTCGCCGAGGCGGGCGTTCCCGGCGTCGAGATGAGCACGTGGTACGGGTTGTTCGTGACCGGCGGCACGCCCAGGGACGTTGTGGCGAGGCTATACGCCGAAACCGCGAAAATCCTGAAGCTCCCCGATGTCCACAAGCGCCTCGTGGGCCTGGGCGGCGAGCCTGGCGCATTGTCGAGCGATCAATTCGCCGCGATGAACAAGGCCGACTTCGAGCGCTCCGGCAGGCTGATCAAGGAGGCCGGCATCAGGATCGATCAGTGACCGTGGTCATTGTCCTCATCGAGCGCGAGGCGCGCCGACAAGCGCTCGACCGGCGGCAGTGCCCGCACGGCCGCGGCAGCATTGATCAAGACAGTCCTTTCTTTCATTGAGAGCGCTGGCGCGTCCAGATCCTTGTGGTAGGTGAGCGCCCTGAGGCTTTCCGCCGGCTGGAACGTTGGCCTGAACATCTGGTGGGCGATCGCGAGACCCCGGGATACCTGGCTTCCAGCCGCGATCATCGCCGCAATATCCCGGTAATCCTTGCTGCTCGAGCGTTGCAGGATGGTTTTGAGCTTCGTCGCCATAAGATCATCGAGCGATGCGACCTGCAGGACGCCATCGTGAGTCAGTTCAGGGCTGCCAAAGCGGCCGAACGCGATTCTCCCGAAGAAGGAAATCTTTACGGGATTTTTTGCGCCCTTGGGCACCACGGATACGACCAGCGTGTCGGGCGCCTCCTGCAAACCTTCCGCGTCTTTCATAAAGGCCAGGGATTTGTGCACCAGCGCCTTGTCCAGGGCCCGCTCGGTGAAGAAATCAAAATCTATCGAGATCCTGTGGCCGAGGCGCAAAGCGATGGCGGTCCCGCCGTACAGGACGAACCCAAGGCCTTTTGTGCGGCGCAGCCCGGGCCAGAGGCGTCTCTGCTCCGGCGGCAGGATTGAAATTTTTGCCTTGAACCGGTTCACGGAATTCGCCGCCGCGGCGGGGGAGGAACGCGGCCCGGTCTGGCCAATCCGAGCCGATAGTGCCAATAGGTCCAGGAGCGATCCTCGAAGCATCCGGCATCGGCGCGGGTGAGAACCTTGCGCAAATAATCCTCGCCGAGTTGTTCCGAGATCGTCTGGATGTCGGCCAATGTGCCAAGGTTCATCACTTGAGCGGTCAGCCGGTCCTGGTCCAGGAGGGCCTCTGCGGGTTTCTTCCACCACATATACTTTTTTGCCAGCGCGCCGCCGATCAGGGGATCGAGTCCGCTTTTGGCGGATTTCACGCTGCCTGGCCGCGGCGCCAGTTTTCTTGCGAGAGCCCGGATCTCCGCACAAGCCGGGTGGTCTGCCTCGCGGCAATACACACGCCGCCCGCCTGACGCTTTTTGGAGCACCAGCCCCGCCGCCACGAATTGCATCAACTCACGATGGATAGCGCCCGACCCACCACCGGCGCGCCGCAAAAGCTCGGCGTAGGAGATTGGCTCGGCCGTGTCGCTCGCAAAGAGCGCAAAAAGCACCCTCTGCTGGGTCTTCGAGAACAGGACATCCCGGGCTTGCATGCGTGAATTATACCAAAATGGGTCAATAATTTCTCATTTTGGGTTGGGTAACGAGAGCGGGCCTCAAGGCAAACCGTTGCGCCCGTGCGCACGGTACGCGGGCCGCTCGGTCAACAGCGCGTAGTACGCCGAGAGCGCCGGGTTGTCCGGCCGCACAATTTCGGCGAGCGAGAACCAGCGGTTCACGACCAGCCCCATGGGGATGTCGGCCAGCGTAAAGTCTTTGCCGAGCATGTAGGGCCCGTTCGCCGAAAGGTGGTCGTCGAGCAGTTTCATCTGCTGCGTGAGATCCTTCCTCCCCTGACCGACGAACCACTCGTTGTTCCAGGGCGGCTCCTTCAGCTGGCCGCCGAGGAACGCGCCGCGCATCGAATGCGTGACGTCGTAGGCCACCCAGTCCATCCAGGCTTCGATCTGCTGGCGCTTGACGAGATCGTCGGGGTACAGATCCTTGGCTGCGTGCTTGGCGGCCAGATAGCGCACGATGGCGTGCGACTCGCGCATCACGATGCCGTCATCGATCACGCAGGGTACCTGCCCGACGGGGTTCAGCTTGAGGAACTCGGGCGTATTGGTCGGCCGGAAACCGCGCCCGTAGTCTTCGCGCTCGAAGGGGATGCCGATCTCGTCGCACACCCACAATACTTTGCGCACGTTGAACGAATTGGCGCGTCCAAGGATCTTCAGCATCGCCTCACTCCGCCTTGATGCCGCGCTCGCGCACGATCCTGGAATAGGTCTTGATGTCCTCGGCGACGATCTTGTCGAGCGCCTCGCCGCTGCCGGGCGTCAGCCGCCCGGCCTGCGCTTCCACGCGCTCGCGCACCGCGGGCTGCTTGAGCGCCTCGAGCGTGGCCTCGTGCAGCACCCTCATCACTGCCGGCGGCGTCGCGCGCGGCACGAAGGTTCCCATCCACGAATCCATGTCGTAGCCGGGAAAGCCGCTTTCGGCGATGGTCGGGACGTTGGGGAGGAGGGTGGAGCGCTCAGCCGACGTGAGCGCGATCGCCTTGAGCTTGCCGGCCTTGATATGCGGCAGCAACCCCGTGAGCGTCGAGAGAATGTAAGGCACCTGCCCGCCGATGACGTCGGCGATTGCGGGCCCCGCGCCGCGATAGGGGATATGCGTGAACTCGACACCGGCGAGCGATTCGAGATAGGCCGCCGCGAAATGCCCGGGCGAGCCGACGCCGCCGCTCGCATAGATCCTCTGCTTGGGGTCGTTTTTTGGACCGAGTGCGAGGAATTGCTGCAGCGTGTTTGCGGCTGCGGAAGGATGCGCGGCAATCGCCTGCGGCAGGCTGCCTACCAGGGTGACACCGCGCAGGTCGCGCTCGGTGTCGTAAGGCAGCTTCGGGTACAGCGCCTGGTTGATCGAATGGTTGTTGAGCGTAAAGAGCACCGTGTAGCCATCGGGTGCGGACTTGGCGACGTATTCCGCGGCCAGCGTGCCGCCCGCTCCTGAACGGTTCTCGACGACGACGCTCTGCTTCAACACTTCTCCCATGCGCGTATTGAGGGCGCGCGCAATGGCATCGGTGCCGCCACCGGGGGCGAAGCCCACGATGAGCCGGATCGGCCCCTTGGAGGGAAACTCCTGCGCGAGCGCGCCAGCAGCGATTCCGAGCATGGCGGCCAGCGCAGCGAGGCGTACGCCGATTTTCTTCGCACCGGCCAGCGTCATTGGGGTTGTCTTCATCCTGTTTCCTCTGTTCGTTTGTCTTCTATCGTCCAACGAATCGGGGCGCGCGCTTCTCCGCGAATGCGCGCTCCGCTTCCTTGTGGTCTTCCGTAAACCATAACCGCGCGAAAGCTTCGCGCACCCGTGTCCTGGCCTCCGCGCCGCCGCCGTCGGTGGCGGTAGCTGACCCGCCGGCCTCGCGCAACCCCTGTTTGATCGCGGCAAGAGAGAGCGGCGCGACTTCTGCAAAGGTGTCCGCGAGCTCGAGCGCGCGCGCGACGGCTGTCCCGTTGGGCACAGCTTCATCGACCAGGCGCATCTCGCGGGCCTCGGTTGCGCCCACCCGATTGCCCGTGTAAAGCAGCCTGGCCGCAGCCGAGCGTCCGACGGTGCGC
>JBBQNG010000302.1:0-5148 GCA_038329645.1 Burkholderiales bacterium | reverse complement strand
ACCTTCGCGATGGAATATGATGCGTGGGAATCCGTGCCGCTGCACCAGACCGGACCCGCGACCTTTGCGGGCGAGGTGACCCTTGCCAGCCGGCCCGAAACGCTGGACTTGGTGACCGTCCACCAGCACACCGCCAACGGCTCGACGCTCACGCTTTCGAGCCCACTGCTTCGCGCCGAACTCCGCTAATGCTTCGCCTCCGCTTCGCCTCATGGATCGCCGTGGTTGCTTGCGCTGCGAGTGGTGCGCTCCTGGCCGCGCCACCGTCCGCCGAGCAGATCGACTTTTTTGAAAAGCGCGTCCGTCCGCTGCTGACCGAGCGCTGCTACGAGTGCCACAGCGCCGAGAAAAAAACGAAAGGCGGCCTCGCGCTCGATTCCCGTGAGACCACGATCAAAGGCGGTGACACCGGTCCGGCGCTGGTCGCCGGCAATCCCGAAACGAGCCTGTTGATCGAGGCGGTGCGTTACAAAAATCACGACCTGCAAATGCCGCCGAAGCGCCAGCTCTCGGAGAGCGAAGTCAAGACCCTCGAAGAGTGGGTGAAGATGGGTGCGCCCGATCCGCGCGAAGCCGTCCAGGTGGTGAAGCGCGGGCGGACGATCGATATCAAAGAAGGCCGCAAGTTCTGGAGCTTCACGCCACTCGCGCGCGTCGAACCACCGGCCTTTCCCCCGCTGGCCTCGCCGATCGACGCCTTCATTCTCGCGAAGCTGCAGGAGAAAGGCCTGAGGTCCGCCCCGCCGGCCGACAAGCGCACCCTGATTCGCCGGGCCACCTATGACTTGATCGGCCTGCCGCCGACGCCGGAGGAAGTGGACGCCTTCCTCGCCGACACTTCGCCGGAAGCGTTCGATCAGGTCGTCGAGCGCCTACTCGCTTCGCCGCACTACGGCGAGCGCTGGGGCCGCCACTGGCTCGATGTTGCACGCTACGCCGACTCGAACGGGATGGACGAGAATATCGCCTTCGGCCACGCGTGGCGCTACCGCGACTACGTGGTGCGCGCGTTCAATGAGGACAAGCCGTTCGATCAATTCATCGTCGAGCAAATCGCCGGCGATCTGCTGCCGCAAAGTGAGGAAGCGATCACCGCCACGGGCTTCCTCGCGCTCGGCGCGCGCGTGCTCGCGGAGCCCGATATGCAGAAGCTCGAGATGGATATCATCGACGAGCAGATCGACACGATCGGCAAGGCCTTCATGGGCATGACGCTCGGCTGCGTGCGCTGCCACGATCACAAGTTCGATCCGATCAAGCAGGAGGATTACTACGCGATGGCCGCCATCTTCCGCAGCACGCGCAGCCTCTCAACGGACAAGATCGGAGTGATCAAGCTGTGGTATGAACACTCGCTCGCCACGCCCGAGCAGCTCGAGGCGAAGAAGAAATTCGACGAGACGCTCAAGGCTCGGAAGGCCGAGGTGGCGACCGTCACCTCGAAAGCACGCGGCGAAGTGAAAGCGGCCTTGCAGCAGCACGCCGCCGAATATCTCGCCGCGGCGGCGCTGCTCCCCGCCGGGGCAATCCTCGCCGATGCATCGCCGGTGGCGACGTCCCGGCAACTCGATGCCGGCATCGTGCTTAGTTGCCGGAAATACCTCGATCAGCATCCCGACCACCCGATCTTCGCCGCCTGGCACGCGCTGGCTGCGGATCAAGATGCGGACGGCATTTTGCGGCGCTACGAGCCGATCTTCGCCGAAGCGCTCAAGGCGAAGAAGGGACCGGACTACGACGCGCTCGCCGACGCGAAGGGGTTCCTCGCGCTTCAGGCCAAGGACGCCGATGTCCTCGATGCGGAGACGCTGGCGAAGATCGCCGCGATGAACAAGGAGGTGACCGACTTTGAAGCCACCGGGCCGGACCTGCCCGCGATCATGAGCGTGGCGGACGCGAATGTCGTAAAGACCTTGCCAGTGCATCTCCGCGGCAGCTACCTCACGCTCGGGCAGCCCGTGGAGCGCGGCTTTCCCGAGGTCATGCGCACGAGCCTGGCTAACCCGATCCTGCCGGCAAAACACAGCGGTCGCCTCGAACTCGCGCGCTGGATCGCGAGCAGCGAGCATCCACTGACCGCGCGGGTCATCGTGAACCGCGTGTGGCGCTGGCACTTCGGCCAGGGGCTGGTGAATAGCCCGGATAACTTCGGACTCCTCGGCGACAAGCCTTCGCATCCGGAGTTACTCGACTGGCTGGCGCGCACCTTCGTCGAGAGTGGTTGGTCGATCAAAGACCTGCACCGGCTGATCATGAAGTCAGCGACCTATCAGCAGGCTAGTCGAGTTAGCGATTCAGCTTCAGACAAGGTTGACCCTCGAATGATCGATCCAGAAAACCGCTTGCTCTGGCGGGCGAACGTCCAGCGTCTTGAAGCCGAAGAAATCCGCGATGCCATGCTCGCCGTGAGCGGCTGGCTTAGCCTGGAGATCGGCGGCAAGACGATCCCACTGCACAATAAGGAGTTCGTCTTCAACCACACGAGCAAGGATGCGACCACTTATGAGAGCCCGCGCCGCGCGCTCTATCTCCCGATCATCCGCAATCATCTCTACGACATGCTGGAGCAGTTTGACTATCCGGACCCGACCATGCCCACGGGGAGTCGCAATAGCACCGTCATTGCGCCACAGGCGCTCATCATGATGAACGCGCCCGTGGTCATGGAAAGCAGCACGCGACTCGCGGCCCGGCTCTCTTCGGTGTCCGACGACGTGCAGCGCGTGAAGCAACTATACGCCTTGCTCTATGGCCGCCCTCCGGCAGATCAGGAGAAGGCAGATGCGTTGGATTTCATCCGCGATCTGAGCGCCACCGAGAAGCGGGATCGCGCATGGGCGTTGCTCTGTCAGACGCTCATGGCGGCGAATGAGTTTATTTACTTGAGGTAACATGATGGATCGTCCGCCAATCACCCGCCGCACGATGCTGCAACGCAGCGCGAGCGGCTTTGGTTATGTTGCTCTGCAAGCAATTCTCGGGCAGGAGCAGGCGCGCGCTGCGGTGGAGAATCCACTGGCTCCCAAGACCCCCCACTTTCCGGCGAAGGCAAAGCGCATCGTCTTTATCTTTATGAAGGGCGGGCCCAGCCACGTGGATACCTTCGACCCAAAGCCACTGCTCCAGCGCGACGATGGCAAGCCTTACCCTTTCAAACAACCGCGGGTGCAATTTGCCGAGACAGGCAAGCTCTTGAAGTCGCCATGGAATTTTAAGCAATACGGTCAGAGCGGATTGCCGGTGAGCGAGCTGTTTCCGAACGTGGCGCAATGCGTGGATGACTTATGCATCGTACGTTCGCTCTACGGCACCAACCCCGCGCACGGCGGCGCGTGTCTCAAGCTTCATACCGGCAGCGACACGCAGGTGAGGCCGAGCATGGGTTCGTGGTTGTTGTACGGATTAGGTACGGAGAACGAGAACTTACCCGGCTTTATCACGATCTGCCCCACGCTCGCGCACGGCGGAGTGAATAACTGGGGCGCGGCATTCCTTCCTGCTTATTGCCAGGGCACGCCATTGGGTAACGCCAGTATTCCGTCAGACAAAGCTCTCGTGCGGCATATTCGAAATGATTTGATCAGCACAACAGCACAGCGGAAGCAGCTCGATTTCCTCGCCAAGGTAAACCGCGAGCACCTGGAGTTGTCGGGTCCGGATCGCGCGCTTGAGGGGCGGATCAATTCCTTTGAGTTAGCCTTTCGCATGCAGAGCACGATGCCCGAGGTGCAGGATGTGAGTGGCGAGACGGAAGCCACGAAGCAACTCTATGGCATGGATCAGCCAGTGACCGAAAACTTCGGCCGCCAATGTCTGATGGCACGTCGCTTTCTCGAAAGGGGAGTACGCTTTGTCCAAGTCACTCATAGCGATGGCGAGGTGCAATGGGACCAGCACAGCAACCTTTTCAAAGGGCACACGAAGAACGCCGCTGAAGTGGACAAGCCCATTGCCGGGTTACTTCAGGATCTGAAACAGCGCGGCCTACTCGAAGATACGCTGGTCTTGTGGGGTGGCGAGTTTGGCCGAACCCCCACCGCGCAAGGTGGCGATGGGCGTGATCATAACCCCAACGGCTTCACCATGTGGATGGCCGGCGGCGGCGTGAAGCCGGGCATCGCCTATGGTGCCACCGATGACTACGGCTACTTTGCGCAAGAAGACAAAGTGCATATCCACGACCTCCACGCCACGATCCTTCACCTGCTGGGACTTAATCACGAGAAGCTAACCCATCGCTATGCAGGAAAAGATTTCCGACTTACCGATGTGGAAGGTCATGTCGTGAAAGAGATCATCGCCTAGCGCTTGCAACTTTCGTTCTTGTTTTGAGCGCGCCGCTCTCTTCGTCCACGGAGACAAAATCAATCGGTGCCCGCCGAGCATCGTGGAAATGGTGGGTGACCGGCCTGCTGCTCCTCGCGACGACGATCAACTACATGGATCGCGTGACGCTGGCGAATGCGTCCGTGCGCGTGACGCACGAGATGCAGCTCAGCGATCAGCAATACGGCAACCTCGAACTCGCCTTTGGCTGGGCCTTCGCCGCTGGATCGCTGGTGTTCGGCTTCCTCGCGGATCGCTGGCGCATCTATCTGCTCTATCCCGCCATACTCGCGTGCTGGTCGCTCATGGGCGTGGCCGCGGGGCTCACGCACGGCTTCACTGCGCTGCTCGTGTGCCGCACGCTGCTCGGTTTTTTTGAAGCCGGCCACTGGCCGTGCGCGCTGAAGACGACCTTTGCGCTACTCAACGAGAAGGATCGCACGATGGGGAATAGCGTGCTGCAGAGCGGCGCTTCCATCGGGGCGGTGATCACGCCGCAGATCATGAAGTACCTCATGACCACGCAACACGGATCATGGCGCACTGCGTTCATCGCCGTGGGCGCGGCGGGTCTCTTGTGGGTGGCCCTGTGGTTCATCTGCCTGCGGCCGCGTGATCTCGACAACCAGCGCGCGCTGACGCCGGCAAGCGAAGCCCTCGATCTCGGGAGCATCCTCTGCAGTCGCCGCTTCTGGGCAGTCGCGCTGCTGATCACCGGCGCGCAGATCGTGTGGCACATCCCTCGCGTCTGGTTGATGAAGTTCCTGCAATCCGGTCGGGGTTTCGAGGAGAGCGCCGCGCTTAATTTCAACTCCATCTACT
>JBBQNG010000301.1:0-5210 GCA_038329645.1 Burkholderiales bacterium | reverse complement strand
ATTTCGGCCGGCGTTGCCTGGCAGTTCACCCAGTCGATGCTCGCCGCAATCGTGCAGGCGCACAGGCACCCGGCGCTGGTCGAACTCTCGCAGCGCCTCGAGCAAACGCCGGAGTTCCTCAAGTACCCGCCCACTGGACCTGGCGTTTAGGAGTGAAGGGGCTCGAACTCAAGATCCCGCCCCCCGCGCTCGGGCTCCTTCTCGGCGCTGCGATGTGGTGGATCGCGTCGGTCACCCCGAAACTCATGGCCCTGCCCGATCCGGCAAACGTCGCTACGGTGATCGCATTGGTCGGTGTGAGCTTCGACATCGCCGGGATCCTTTTCTTCCGGCGCGCGAGGACGACCGTCAACCCGCTGCGCCCGGCAAATACGACCGCGCTCGTCTCCTCGGGCGTCTACCGCATCACGCGCAACCCGATGTACGTCGGCATGCTCTTCATCCTGATAGCCTGGGCCGTCTACCTGGCTTCGGCCTGGACGCTGCTCGGCCCGCTTGCATTCGTGCTGTACATGAACCGCTTCCAGATCGGCCCGGAGGAAAAAGTCCTCGAAGGGCTGTTTGGCGAGGCCTATGCCCGGTACAAGATGAAAGTCCGCCGCTGGCTCTGACAGGGACCAAGTAGTCAGTCTATCTTCGCGCCCGACTCCCTGACGATCTTTCCCCATTTCGCGGTTTCCGCGCGCATGAAGGCGGCGAACTGCTCGGGCGTGTTGCCGGCGATCTCGATGCCCATGGCCTGGAAGCGCTCGCGCACTTCGGGCAGGCGCAGGATCTTCAGGATCTCGGCGTTGAGCTTCGCAACGATCTCCGGCGGCGTGCCCGCGGGCAAGAGGATGCCGAACCACTGCAGCGCCTCGAACCCGGGCAGCGTCTGCGCGACGGTGGGCAATCCCGGCGCGACCGGCGAAGGCTTCGCGTTCGTGACCGCGAGCGCGTGCAGCGTGCCCTTCTGCACGTAGGGCAGGAAAGCGACCGCGGTCCCGAAAGCCAGCGACACCCTGCCGGCCACGAGGTCGGTGATCATCGGCGTATCGCCCTTATACGGCACGTGCTGCATCTCGATGCCGGCGAGCGATTTGAAATATTCGCCCGTGAGGTGGGAGACCCCGCCGTTGCCGCTCGAGGCGAAATTGAGCGAGCCCGGCTTTGCCTTTGCGAGGGAAATGAGCTCGGGCACCGACTTGGCGGCCACCGACGGGTGCACGACCAGCAGGATCGTGGCCGATCCCAGCAGCGTGACCGGCGCGAAATCCTTCACCTGGTCGTAGGGCAGCTTGCTGCCATAGAGGCCGGAGGCGATCGCATGCGTGCTGCTCGTGCAAATGAGCATCGTGTAGCCGTCGGGCGCAGCCTTGGCCACAATGTCCGAGCCCAGGGTGCCGCCGGCGCCGGCGCGGTTGTCGATGACGAAGGTCTGTCCCAGGCCCTGGCGCAGGTGCTCGGCGACGATGCGGCCGACCACGTCGGTGGATCCGCCCGCCGGGAAAGGCACGACGAAGCGCACGGGCTTGGTGGGCCACGCCTGCGCCAACGCGGCGGTGGCGATCGGGAACAACAGCGCGGCGCGAAAGGCTGCGCGCAGTATCGAAACGGTTCGCATCAAGTTTCCTTTTCTGGGGCAGTATGGGTCGATTGAGGGTCGATTCTAATTCGGGGATTGCACGATGGCGCGCATCGCGATAGGGGGCTTTCACCACGAGACCAACTGCTTCGTGGATTCCACGACGGACTTCGCCTATTTCGCCGCGCACCGCGACCGCCCGCCGCTCTGCTACGGGGCGGACGTGGTGAAGTGGCTCACGGGGACGACGTTCGCCATCGGCGGCTTCATGCAGGACATGGGCGTGCGCCACGACCTCGTCCCGCTGCTGTGGACCAGCGGCGGCGCCGGCGCGATGGTCACGCGCGACGCCTTCGAGCGCATCGCGGGCAGCCTGGTCGGGCGGCTCTCCGAGGCCATGCCGGTCGACGCCGTGTACCTCGACCTCCACGGCGCGATGGTTACGCAGGATTTCGAGGATGGTGAAGGCGAACTCCTGCGCCGCGTGCGCGCGGCCGTGGGCGAGAAAACTCCGGTCGTCATCAGCCTTGACTACCACTCGAACGTGACGCCGGAAATGGTCGAATGCTCCGATGCGCTGATCGCGTACCGCACCTATCCGCACGTCGATCGCATCGAGACCGGCCAGTACGCGGCAAAGGCGATGGAGGAAGTATTGAGGCGCGGCCGGCCCACCGGGCGCGCGCTGCGCAAGGCACCTTTCCTGATCCCGCTGAACGGACAGTGCACGCTGGTCGACCCGTCGAAGGGCGTCGTCGAGCTCAGCCGTGTGGTGGACGGCGAAATCCTCACGCTCTCCTACCTCGCCGGCTTCCCGCCCTCGGACCTGCATTGGTGCGGGCCATCGGTCATCGCCCATGCCTGGACGCAGGCCGCCGCCGACCGCGCCGCCGACGAAATGATGGCCGAGGTCATCGCGCAGGAAGCCAATTTCGCCGAAGTCATGGTCGCGCCCGACGAAGGCGTTGCGCAGGCTATTGGGATTGCGCGCACCGCGAAGCGCCCGGTGGTCATCGCGGACACGCAGGACAACCCCGGCTGCGGCGGGACGGCCGATGCGACCGGCCTGCTCCAGGCGTTGGTGGACGCAAATGCTCAAGGCGCCGTGCTCGGGTTCTTGTGCGACGCCGATGCGGCAAAAGCCGCGCATGCGGCGGGAGAAGGCGCGGAAATCAAGCTCGCCCTGGGAGGCCACTCGGGCCCCAAAGGCGTCACTCCATTCGAAGGGACGTTTCGCGTCACCAAGCTGGGGACCGGCAGGTTCAGGACAGACGGCGCCGTCTCCGGCGGGCGCGACGTCGACGTCGGCCTGATGGCCCTGCTGAGCGTCGGCGGCGTGAGCGTGGCGGTCACAAGCAAGCGGCTGCAGGCTTACGACCAAGCCGGATTCCGGCACCTGGGCATCGAGCCTTCGCAGCAGAAAATTCTCGGGCTCAAAAGCACCTGCCACTACCGCGCCGAATTCCAGCCGCTGGCCGAAGAGGTGATCGTGGTGCTCGCGCCGGGGTACTACCTCGCGGACCCGACGCTGTATCCGTTCAAGAAGTTGCGCGCGGGGGTGCGGCTCAAGCCGCTGGGGCCGGTGTTTACAGCACCGGCGGCCACAGGGAGGTCTTGAGGAGGGGCGGAGCCCCTCTTCTAGTCTAGTCTCGCCAGCGCGTCCTCGACGATCGCCACCGCATCGGCCAGCGCGTCGGACACCCGGTTTCGGTCGCGCACCGCCTTGGTCTCGAGCATCCAGCGCTCCTCGCCCGCCTCGAGCTTGCTGACCCGCGCCACGTCATACAAAGCGGGGATCACGGTGTTCTGCGGCGTGTAGCCATACGGGTCGTGGCCGTACTTGCCGATCGCCGAGCTCATCAGCGGCACCAGCAGACGGGAGACCCGTTTCATCGCGCGATTCAAAAGGCGCGCGGTGTCCTCGTTGCCTTTGCCCGCTTCGAATGCCGCACGCGCCTCTGCAGTCGCTCGATCGAGTTTCTGCGCCGCCTTCTCGAACTCGCGCGCGCACGCCAGAACGCCGTCGATGCCCAACGATCCACCCGAAGGCGCGAGCTCCTGCAGCCGCTTGATGACCTGCTCGGCCACCGGGACGTAGGTGAAGGGCAGCACGGGCGCGGTGCAAAGCTCCCACAAATCCGCCGCATATACGCGCATGTGCGGCTGCATGAAGTCCCAGTCGAGCTTGTCGATGGTGCACTCGATCGAATGGTGCCACCAGCCGCGCGTAGCCAGCGCCGTGGCCTTGAGCTCGGCCTCGGTGAACGCGCCCTCGCCCTGGAACATCGGGATGCCGATGCCGATGAAGGAGGCGTCCCCGCTCTTGGCCACACGCTTCCACGAGATCTCACGCTCCGGCATGAGCGCTTTCTCCTCGCGCTGGTGGAAGCTCTTGAGCTCGGCGTTCGACGTGGTGTGCCAGATCGTGGTGCCAAGGCATGAGGGCTGGTCGATCTGCAGGTAGGCGCAGGCATGGTCGCGCAGCTTGTCCCATGCGTGGTCGGCGAACCACGCCGAGCCCGCCATGGTGCCCGTCTCGTGCGCGGTCCAGAAACCGAACAGGAGGCCCCGCCGCAGCTTGCCCTCGTGCTTCTTGAACACGCGCGCCAGCTCGATCATGCAGGAGTTGCCGGCCGCGTTGTCGGTGGCCGCCTCGCCGGGCCAGGAGTCCTGGTGGCCGCCGACCATGATGAAGTCGCCGGGCTCGGGGCTTTTCGGCGCGGGGAGTTCCGCAACCGTGATCTGCACGGGCCGCCAGCCATTGACCACGTGGGTTCGAAACCACACCTTCACCGGCCCCTTGCCACACAGATCCTTGAGCCTGAGCCCTGCCACGCGCGCGATGCCGATGCACGGGATCGTCGCCATCTCGGTCTTGTAGTTGTCGGGGGTCGGATTGCCCCACACGGGCTTCACCGAGCCGAAAGGCACCGCCGCATTGTCCGGCAGGCCCCAGTTCATCATCACCGCGCCGATCGCGCCTTTGATGCCCGCGATACGCTGCTTTTCGTGCCGCGCCGGCGAATACGACAGCTCAGTCAGCACGATCTTGCCGCGCACGTCTTTGCCCGCATAGTCGACCTCGGTGCCCGAGCCGACATAGACGAGCTCACCCGAAAGCCCCTCGGGCATCGTCTCGACGCTGTGGCCCAGCGTATTGGCCTGGATCGAAATCGAAGAGGGTGCGTCGACGCGGAACTCGGCGTGCTCCGGGAAGCTGACGATCGCGGGCAGCTCGTGGATCTTCACGTCGGCGAGGCCGATCTTCAGCATGGCATCGCGGCTGTATTCCGCCATGCGCCTGCCGTTCTCCGAACCCGCCGCGCGGTGCGGGATTTCGCGCACGATCTTCTCCACGTTCGCGCGGACGTTCTTCGCCGAGATCTCCTCGACGACGCTTGCCTTGGACATTGCTTGGATTCCTTTACTTACGCGGGAATGAGGCCTCGAGCTTCGGGCCGATGTTCTTCTCGAAATAGCGCATGCTCTCCTTGATTACCTCGGGCCCGGTGAACACCGGATGGTAGACCAGCCGCCTGGCGACTTCGGTGAACTCGGGATCCTTGATGGCCTGCTCGATCGCGCGCGTGATCTGGTTCGCGATCGCCGGCGGCAGATTCGGCGGCCCCCAGAAATCGAACCCGAA
>JBBQNG010000300.1:0-5212 GCA_038329645.1 Burkholderiales bacterium | reverse complement strand
AAAGAATCTCGCACACGCGGAACCGGTCGGCTGAAGCCGGGGCAGGGGGGAACAGAAGATGCGCCGTCCCGTACGCGATGCCCTGGCCCTGGGCATCCTCTTTTTCCTGACCCTCGGGATAGGCACGCTCGACTGCGCCATGGGCCGCAATATCAGCCTGTGGTTCGTGTACGTGCTGCCGATCGCGCTTGCCGCAGCGATTGGCGGACTGCGTGCGGGCCTTGGGTTCTCGCTGCTTTCCGCCGGCCTTCTGGTCGCCGTGGGCCTGGCCGCCGGCCACCCCTTCCCGACCGACGGGTACTTCCTGTTCGAGGTCTTCGGCGACCTTTTCGCCTTCCTGATCATCGTCGCGCTCGCCCTCGGCGTGCGCGAGAAGCTGCATCACGGGCTGGGCGAACTGCTGCCTTCGCCCGAGGCCACCGCCGAGCTGCAGCGGGTCGTCGCAAGCCAGGCCGACGAGCGCGGCGCGCACTCGAACTGACTCGTCAGGCCATGCGCAGCAGCCGTCGCGCATTGCCTTCGAGGATGGCGCGCCGGTCGGCGGCGGCAATGAGCGGGTTGTTCATCACCACGTCGACAGGCTGCTCGTACGCCACCGGGAAGCAGTAGTCGCTGCCCATGAGCACGCGATCGGCGCCTACGTTCTTCACCAGGTATTCGACCACCGGGTCCGAGTAGCCGATGGTGTCGTAGTGGAAGCGCCGCAGGTATTCGATCGGGCTGTGCGCGATGTGCTTCAGGTCCGCGCGTTTCTCCCAGCCGCGGTTCAGGCGCCCGACCAGCCAGGGAAACGCCCCGCCCGCGTGCGGCAGGACGATGTCGAGCCCGGGGAAACGGTCGAGCACGCCGCCGAAAATCAGGTGCGCCGCCGCGATCGCGCTCTCGAAAGGATTGCCCAGCAGGTTGGTAAGGTAGTGCTTCTCGAGCCGCTCGTGCCCGATGACGAATACAGGGTGCAGGAACACAGGCAGGCCGATCGCCTCGATCGCCTCGTAGACGGGGAAGAACGCAGGGTCGGACAGCTCCTTGTCGTTGACGCGCGTGGCGAGGTAGAAGCCGCGCACGCCGGGCAGCTTCGCCGCGCGCGCGACTTCGCGCACGGCCAGGTCGGGCGCCTGCATGGGCAGCGTCGCAAGGCCCACCAGGCGTTCAGGGTGCGCGGTGTGCGCAACGGCCAGCTGGTCGTTGTAGACGATTGACAGCCGTTCTCCCAGGTCGCGGCCGGCCCAGTACGCCATGGGCTGGGACAGCGACATCGCATGCACCGCGACGCCCTGGCCGTCCATCGCTTCGAGGCGCGCATCGAGATCGACGTAGCGCGGCCCGGCCGGCCCCGTGCTCAGGTGCCCGATCTTGAACTGCGGCCCCTTGCCTTCGATTTCCTGCCACTCGATGCCGCAGGCCGGCCCGTGCTTCGCCACCAGGTCGAGCCAGGCTTGCGGGTACCAGTGCGCGTGGACGTCGATGGGGTGGCCGTGCGGATGGCTATGCGCGCTCATGGGTGCCGGAGTTTCACAGGGGTGCCGCGGATCATAATCGATCCCGCGTAAGATTCACCCGGAGCGAAAGCCGCCAGGAGTCCCCGAAAATGAAACCGATGCCGATCGTGAACCTGTTGGACACCGCGCGCGCGCTCGGCGAGAGCGGCAAGCGCGTCAACGTGCTCTGGCAGGAGACCGAGTCTCTGGCGTTCGTGGCGCGCGGGCGCGAGTACCGCAGCGAGTTTCACGTCAACCCGAGCGAAGAGCTCATGTACCAGATCAAAGGCGAGATGCGCCTGCACTACCGCACGCCCGAGGGAAAGGAGGAGGTCGCGGTGATCAAGGAGGGCTCGGTGATCCATGCGCCCGCCGGCGTGCCGCATTCGCCGCGCTTCCCGCCGGATGCGTATGCGTTGATCGTGGAGCGCAAACGCCGTCCCGGCGAGATCGACCGCTTTCACTGGTACTGCCGCAAGTGCGACGGTTTTCTGCACGAGGAAACGTTCGTTGTGGAGGACTACACCGAGGACCCCGTGTCCAGGGCCTACAAGCGCTTC
Organism: Burkholderiales bacterium; assembly: GCA_038329645.1. Lineage (GTDB taxonomy): Bacteria > Pseudomonadota > Gammaproteobacteria > Burkholderiales > SG8-39 > SZAS-79. The sequence goes on along the minus strand of JBBQNG010000300.1, from coordinate 3,174 downwards.
TTCGATAGCGCGGAATTCCGCACCTGCAAGAAGTGCGGCGATGTCATGCCGGCACCGGAGAGCATGTAGACATGCCCAAGATCCTCGTCCAGTCGGCCAAGGCACCGGTCACCGGTTTTACCGATGCGTCCGCTCCGTCCCCACTGGCGCAGGCGATCCGTGCCGGAGAATTCCTGTACGTGTCAGGCCAGGGGCCGCTGGATCCGGTCACCAAGAAAGTCGTTTCGGAAGACATCCGCGAGCAGACGAAGCAGACGCTGTCGAATCTGGTAGAGATCCTCCAGGCAGGCGGCGCGACGTTAGCCAATGTGGTGAACATGCGCGTGTGCCTGCGCAACACCGCGGATTTCCCGGCTTTCAACGAGATCTTCAGCGAATTCATGCACGGCGAGAAAGTTACGCGCACATGCATCGGCGGCACGCCGCATCGCGCGGGTGTCAACGTCGAAATCGATTGCGTCGCGTTCCTGGGCTAGGGCATTGCGATGGGCATCATGGACACCGACCGCACGCTCCCGGCCAACCGGCTGGTCTTCGAGGTGCGGCGCGAGCGCAAATTGCTGGAGCGGTTTTCGAACGACCTCGAAGGGCTGATGACCGAGTACGGGCTGTCCGAGGCGGAGAAAAAGGCGTTCCGCGAAATCGACCTCAAGGCGCTGGCCGGCCTCGGCCTGCATCCGTATTTCCTGCCGCAGGTGAGCCGCTTGTTCAAGGGCACGGGCTACAACCACAACGAATCGGCGGCCGCGCAGCTGTACGCGTCGAAAATGCTCAATCCCGGGAAGCCCTGAATGGCGCAGATCGTTTCGGTCCTTGCCCTTGCGCATGCCCCCGGCGCCACCGGCTGGCTCGACAAGGCACCGAAGCACGAGCAGGACGGGATCATCGACGGCTATGCGGAGATGCGCAGACGGCTGGCGGCCACGCAGCCGGAGATCATCGTTGGAATAGCCAACGACCACCTGCTTAATTTTCATCCGGCCAATGTGCCCGACTGGTGTGTCGGCACCGCCGATCATTGGGAAGGCCCGGCCGAGTGGTTCCGCGACTGGGTCAACGTGCCGCACTACGAGGTGGCCGGCAATTCGGGCCTCGGGCGCACCATCGTGCGCGAATCGGGCAAGCGCGGCTTCAACCTCGCCTTCAGCGACAAGCTTTTGTTCGACGACAACTGGTCGGTGCCGCTGCACTTCCTCACGCCCGACCACGACGTGCCGCTGGTGCCGATCCACATGAACTGCGTGCTGCCGCCGATGCCGACCACGTTGCGCTGTTACGAGTTCGGCAAAGTACTGGCCGATGTCGTGCGCGCCTGGCCGGAGAAAAAGCGCGTCGCCATCATGGCCACCGGCGGCCTTTCGCACGACCCGGGCGGGCCGAAATACTTCGGCGTCGACGAGCCGTTCGACCGCGGATTTCTCGCGCTGCTTAGCGAGGGCGATCCGCAGAAAGTGCTGCGCGAAATCACGGCCGAGAAAATGATCGCGGCCGGCGACGGCGGCACCATCGAGCTGCTGGCCTGGTTCGTGGCGATGGGCGCGGTGGGCAACCGCAAAGCCGACACTGCGTTTTATGTTCCTTCCGTGCCCCTGCGCTGCGGCATGGGCGGGGTGACCTGGGACATGGCTTCGTAGACGATCCTGCCGCCGGCGATCGTCAAGGCGGGCGCGATGTGCTGGAGCCGATCGGCTTCACACGTGAGCGGATTGTCGTCTAGCACGATCATGTCGGCGAGCTTGCCGGGCTCGAACGTGCCGCGCTCGTCTTCTTGCATGCAAAGGTAGGCGCCGCCCGACGTTGCGCAGCGCAAGGCTTCCTCGCGCGAGATGCGCTGCGAGGGCGCGATCACCTTCCCTGTCTCGCGATCGATGCGTTCCACCGCCTGCCAGATGCAGGGCCACAGCGAAACCGGCACGTTGTCGGTGGCGAGAGACACCATCACGCTCGCGTCGAGGAGCGAACGGATCGGGCAGATCGTGTCGGCGTTCTCGCGCCCGACCCTTTTCAGGACCTCCGACGCCTTCTTCCAGATATAGGCGTTGGTGTGGGTGGTCACGACCACGCCGTGATGGCGCAGGCGGGCGACCTGCTCACGATCGATGGTCACCGGATGCGCGATCACCCAGCGCAGGTCGTCGATCGGCGATTCGCGCGCCGCCTCGGCGTAGAGGTCGAGCATGGGCATCTGGATCGCGCAGACGCGCAGTTTTTCTCTTGCCGCGGCCTTGAGCAAGGCGAGCAATTCCTTGCGCGGCAGGCCGGCGTCATAGCTGAACCCGGCCCAGCCGGTTTGCGGCGCGCATCGCGCGCGCAGGCGGGCTTCAGTCGGCTGCGCATCGGCTTCGGCGAACACGCCTGCGACACGCAGCCAGTCGTCGCCTTCGCCGCGGCCACGCAATCTCGCGGCGTTGTCCGCCATCCATGCGCGCACATCCGCTTCGCTCGCGCCGCTCCAGCCGGGACTGAACGCAAGTGTGGCGCGCACTGTCTGACATCCCTGCGAATGCAGGCGGCGGTAGGCGTCGATCACCTCGGGTGCGACGCCGTGTCCCTCGAATACCGACGTCGTGCCGGCCGCGTTATATATCTGCATTGAGCGGACGAGCGTGCGCACGCGGTCGTCCGCGGTGAACTGCGGTGCGCACCGGAACAGTGTGAACTCCGCGATAGGCTGGAACGCATTGTCCCGCACGATGCCGGTCGGCTCGCCGCGTGCATCCACATCGATCCGCACGAGGGGCGAGGGCGGAGTTGTTCCGCGACGCACGCCCGCAAGGTCGAGCGCACGTGAGTTTGCAATCGATACCAGCGGCAGCTGGTTCGACCAGTAGCCCCACGCGCAGCGGATCAGGATCGGGTGCTGCGTCGATGCCTGGTCGAGGTCGCGCCGGTCCGGCAGGCGGCCTTCCTCGAACATTGCCTCCGACCAGCGGTATTCGGGCGGCTCGCCCAGCGGCATGGTGACGATCCAGGCGCCTTGCGGCGTCCGCGCGGCGAGCCCGGCAAGACGGTCCACCAGTTCGCGGATCGAGCGGCAGCCCGAGACCGAAGGCAGCAGCGCCTTGAGGCCCTCGCGGTCGAGGTGGGCATGCCCGTCGGTCAGGCCCGGCATCAAGGTGCGCCCGGTCAGCTCGATCACGCGAGTGGCGGGACCGGCAAGGCCGGACACGCACG
>JBBQNG010000299.1:0-5220 GCA_038329645.1 Burkholderiales bacterium | reverse complement strand
CAAGGGGCGCTCGGCCGTGATCTTCCGCCGCCCGACGAAGGCGTTCGAGGACGTGGTCGGAGGGGGCGGTTCGGGGGCGCGCATTATCGCCCTGCGCGGCGCATCGCCCATCGAAGGCGGGGTCCCGATCGTCGCCAATGGCAAGGTCATCGGCGGCATCGGCGTGTCCGGCGTCACCTCGCAACAGGACGGCATGGTCGCCAAGGCTGGTGCGGACGCGTTAAAGTAACTCTCTGTAGAGTCCCTCACGGCGCGGACCTCCGCGCCGTTTTCATTCTGGAGATTGTCATGGCAGAAGGCGTACCGACGAGGCTGATCGACAATGAGCGGGTGCGGGTCACCGAATGGCGCTTCGCGCCCGGCGCGGCCACCGGCTGGCACCGCCACGAACATGACTACGTCGTGGTGCCGCTGTATGACGGGAACCTGAAGATCGTCGAGGGCGGCGAGGAGAAGATCGCCGAGCTGAAGAAAGGCGTGCCGTATTTTCGAAAAGTCGGGGTGGAGCACGACGTGATCAATGCGAATGCATTCGAATACGCGTTCATCGAGGTCGAGCTGAAGTGACAATCTTGTACTTTATATTTCATAGATTCAGTAGCGGCGCGGCAATCGTGCCAATTTATTTTTTTGAAATGGAAAATATTACATGACTGTTCATGGAGTTCAGAATTCCGCAGGCGCGCAGGCCCCGTGCCACCGGGTCCTCGTCGACAACCCGGCCCGGTTGTACGGATTCTGACCATGGCCGGGTTCGCAGTCCTCGAAATAACGCTGGCGCGCGAGAAGGTACGCAATGCGCTGGACCTTGCCACGACCGAGCGCTTGCTCGAGTCGCTCATCAAGGCCGGCGCCGACGACAGCGTGCGCGCAGTCCTGCTGCACGGGGAGGGCGCGGGCTTTTGCGCCGGCAGCGACGTCAAGGAAATGGCGGCCGCATCGATGCCGGATCGCCTGCGCATTGCGGGGCGCAAGGCCGACCTGATGCGCAGCATCGCGGAGCTCGACAAGCCGGTCGTGTGCGCCGTGCATGGCTTCGCGCTCGGCGGCGGCTTCATGCTGGCGATCGGCTGCGACGTGGTCGTCACGGCGCCGGAGGCCGCGTGGGGCTTGCCCGAAGTCGGGCTGGGATTCTTCCCGCCTTGGGGAATCGAGGCGCTGGCCCGGCGTGTGGGGGTTGCACGTGCGCGCTGGCTCGTCTGGGGCGCGAGCCGGATTTCCGGCACCGATGCCGTGCGGCTCGGGCTGGCGGAAGAAGAGGCGCCTGCCGGGCAGGTGCTGCTGAAGGCCAGGCAAACCGCAGAGCGGCTTGCCTCCCTCCCGCCGCACGCCGTGCAGTCCACCAAGCGCTTCTTCCGCGAGAAGCTTGGCGTTCCTGGCCTGGACGACCTCGCGCGCGAGGTCTACCGCGAAAACTTCGAGGCCGGCTCGGCCGACTTCGGCCGCTTCAGAAGCGGGGAAGGTTGACCAGCTTCACGCCGGCCGCGCTTACTTCCAGGTAACCGCCGCCGGTGTACCAGTCGTGCAGCACCCATCGCTCACAAGCGCGGCCATCCACTTCGATCGTGTGGTGCGCGGGGCGATGGGTGTGGCCGTGGATCAGGCGGGTGCAACTGTGGCTGCGCAGGGCCTGCCGCACGGCATCCTCGTTGACATCCATGATGGCCATCGGCTTGACGCGCTTGCCCGCCTCGCTTTTGGCGCGCAGGTCGAGCATCTGCGCGCGGCGGGCTTCGAGCGGCTCGGCAAGGAAAGGCATCTGCCAGCCTTCGCTGCGGCAGAGCGCGCGCCACGCCAGGTAGGCGTCGTCGTCAGTGCACAGCGTGTCGCCGTGCATGAGCAGCGTGCGCGCGCCGAAAAGGTCGACGACGACCGGGTCGGCCAGCAGCTTGGCGCCGGCAGCCTTGCAGAACGCGCCGGCCATCAGGAAGTCGCGGTTGCCGTGCATCAGGTAGACCGGCGTGCCGTTGCGCGCAACGTTCGCCAGGAAGCCGGCCACGATCGCGTTGAGCGGGTCGGCCAGGTCGTCGTCCCCCACCCAGAACTCGAACAGGTCGCCGAGGATGTAGAGGCCGTCCGCGCCGGGCGCCTCGCGCTCGAGAAAACCGAAGAACGCCTCGTTGGCGGCGGGGCGCTCGCCGGTCAGATGCAGGTCGGAGATGAACAGCGCGCGCTGCATCGGATGATCGCGCGCCGCGGCGCCTATTTCTGTGCCGGGTCCACGAGCGAGATCGACTCGATCACCACCTGCGACTTGGGCACGTCGCCCGAGCCGGTGGCTGTGTCGCCGATCTTCATCACCACGTCCATCCCCGACACCACCTTGCCGAACACCGCGTAGCCGTGGCCCTGCGGCGTCTCGCCCGAGTAGTTGAGGAAATCGTTGTTCTTGGTGCTGATGAAGAATTGCGAGGTGGCCGAGTCGCGCACCGAGGTGCGCGCCATGGCGACGGTGCCGATGTCGTTCTTGAGGCCGTTGGTCGACTCGTTCTTGATCTGCCCGCGGGTCGGCTTCTGGCGCATGTCCTTGTCGAACCCGCCGCCCTGGATCATGAAATCCTTGATAACCCGGTGGAACACGGTGCCGTCGTAGTGGCCTTCCTTCATGTACTGGAGGAAATTCTCGACCGACTTGGGCGCCTTGGCCGGGTAGAGCTCCAGGCGAATGGTGCCCTGGTTGGTCTTGATGTCGACCTGCGGGTCCGCAGACGCGGCATGAGATGCGGCGCCTTCAATTGCGCCTGCCATCGACAGCATGACGAACGGAATCCAGAACTTGGTGAATCGCATGACACTCCTTCAGGCTGAGCCTTCGTAGATGATCTTCCAGCGCGCGCCTTCCTTCATCCAGTACTGGCGCTTGCGCATTGAGTTGGACAGGTTGCTCGAGCGGTAGCCCTGCTCGAAGCTGACGACGACGAAATCGTCCTTGCCCGGGTTGCGGAACATGCTCATCCCCGTGAGGGAAACCTTTACCCAGTCCTTGCCGCGGTTGACCTTGCGCTTGTGCGCGGCCCATTGCCCGTAGTTCTGGTCGGCCGACTGGAACTTTGCCGAGTAATGCCGGAGGTACTTCTCGGTGTCGAGGCTTTCCCAGTCGGTGCGCCACGCTTCAATGGCATGCGCAAGCGACTTGCGCTCGTCTTCCTGCGCCGCGGCGTCCGACCACTGGATCTCGTCGGCGATGATGACCGAGGTGAGCCCCACCTGTAATTCGGCTGAGAGGAAATCGAGATCGACGTTGGACAGCACGATGCAGCCGTCGCTTGCGCGCGGAGGGCGGGCAAAGGTGTCCGAAGGGGTGCCGTGCAGCCAGATGCCGTGGCCGTTGCGGCCGTGGCGCTTGTCCCACTCGTTCGGGTAGTTGATCGGGAACGCGCCCGAGCCGTAGAAGTCGGCGAGTTTCTTCTTCGGCAGGTTGGCGGTGACGTGGTAGACGCCGATGGGTGTCTTCTGGTCGCCCTCGCGCACCTTGTCGACACCGCGCTTGCCGAGGGTGACGTAGTAGTCGGCAACGAATCGCGGCTTGCCCCGGTCGTTCTCGTACACATACATGCGCGAGCGCCTCGAATCTACCACCAAGGCGTGCGTCTGGTCGGGCCTGAACTGCACGAGGTAGCGGGGCACGCGTCCCTCGGCGGGGCGCTCGCGCATCGCGCGCAGGCGCGACAGCGCCTCGGCGCGCAGGTCCTCGATTTTCTCCCTGGGCACGTTGCCGGCGTTGCCGAAGGCGGTGATCGGACGGGTGCGGGCGAGCAGCAGGTCGCCGCGGATGAGGTGCGCAAGGCGGTAGTTGGGGTTGACCGCGAGCAGCGCCTCGACGCGCTCGAGTGCGTGGTCGAACTTGCCCTGCTCTATGGCCTCGAAGATCTGCGCAAGCGCCTTTTCCGTCTGCAGCGGGGGAGGCTGGCGCAATGCCGGCGCCGCCGGCAGGGGTAAGAGGAGGAAAAGGGCGGGAAGGCTGGCGCGGAGCAGGGCGGCGATCAAGCCTTTCAATTCGCCACCTTCTCCTGCTGGATCCGCCAGCCGCCATCGGTTTTCACGAGCACCAGCGTCTTCATGCTGTTGGCGTTGATGTTGTCCGAACGGTAGCGCTGGCGGAAGGTGACGCTCGCCTGCTTGTCGCCGGTCAGGGTGACCTTGGGCGAATCCGTCTCGACCGAAATCGTCTTGGGCGCCAGGATCCGCGTGCGGCGCCCCTGCTCCCACTCGGCGCGCGGCTCGCCCTTGGGCGTCTTGAAGTCCTTGGCGTAGTAGGCGAGGTAGGCGTCGACATTGCGCTTCGACCAGGCCGAAGCCCACCCATTGAGGGCCTGCAGGACTTCGTCGCTGCCGCCGCTCGGTGCCGCAGGCTTGGCAGCGGGTTTTTCTGCGGCGGGCGCGGGCGCAGCTGTTTTTGTCTCGGGGGCTGGGGCGGGCGCGGCAGCCGGGGCCGCAGGCGCAGGCGCAGCGGGTGCCGGCGTTGCGGCGGGGGCCGATTTTGTCTCGACTGGCGCGGCGGCCACGGTGACCGGCGGCTTGACCGGCGCCTTCGCGGCAACCGCAGCGGCGCTGCCTTTGGGCGCACCGCCGACGAGCTCGCGCACCAGTGCGAGCTTGTTCTGCGCGGCGGAATTGGAAGAGTCCAGCTGCAGGGCCTTGTCGTAAGCCTGGCTGGCGAGCTTGGAATAGACGTCGCCCAGGTTCTCGTACGCAGTGGCGTAGCTCGGATGGGTGCGGATCGATTGTTCGAGCGAGGCGCGCGCCTTGTCGTACTGGCCTTGCGCGGCGTAGATCACTGCGAGGTTGTTGTACGGCTCGGGCAGGTCGGGAAAATCCTCGGTGAGCTTCTGGAAGATCGCGACCGCGTCCTTGGTGTTGCCCTGCTCGGTGAGGATGAGGCCCTTGAGGAAGCGCGCCTGCGCGTCGCGTGGCTTGGCGGCGAGCACCTTGTTGACGCGATCGAGGGCCTGCTGGTGCTGGCCGGAGCGCAGCAGCTGGCTCGCGTCCTGGATGTCGTCGGCGCGCGTTGCGGTTGCCGCGACGGCGAGGGCGAGCGCGAAGCAGCCCTGTGCCAACCACTTTGCGGAAGGCTTTGCGGGCCCGGCTAATTTGAGCATTGTGTTATACTTTTCAAGGCCATACGAAACAAGCATTGTACCCCACTACGGTACGCCACCACGACTAATCCAATCCCGGTCCGGCACAATTTTATCGGACATTGGGAGTTATTGCGGGATA
>JBBQNG010000298.1:0-5226 GCA_038329645.1 Burkholderiales bacterium | reverse complement strand
TCTCGACGAGCACCCATGCATGCACTCGATCGCGTTCCTTTCCGTCGGCGCCGATTCGGATCTTGCCGCGCGGGTCGGGCGCCTGGGCGCCCGGGCGCCCAGCCCCGCCCTTGACGAAGTCGTCAAGGGCGGGAGGTTTCTCGACGGTGGCTGTAGGTAGCTTCTTGGCCATTAGCGTTTGCTTCCTAGCTTGAGAATTTCGTCGACCAGTGCGCGGACTTCATCGGCTGCGGTGCTGCTCGGCGCCCACGTGGTTACCCCCTCGCCCGCATACTGTGCTTCCTCGTACTCGGCGCGGTCTAGCAGTTCGGCGCGAAATGGTGTCAGCCCTGCCGCCTTGATCAGTTCGTATACTTGGCGACCGACGGAGCGACGCATATCGACATGCGAAACCAGTGCCCGCACGCGCAACGCTGGTAAATGGTGTCGTGCCCTTGCCTCGTCGGTTCGCTGAATCTCGTCGACGGTTTCCGCAAGAGCCCAACCGTCTACGGCGCCCGAGCTGCACGGGATGATCGCCAGATCGGCAACGAGTAGCGCTGACCGCTGCACGGGTGCGACGCGGCCGGGGCAGTCGATCACGACTGCAAAATATTCGTGTGCGACCGATGGTAGCCGCTTGTGCATGCTGTCATTGCCAGCGGTGATGTCGGGAGATGGCGAGCCATTGCGAGCACGAGCCTTCGCACCCCATGTTCGGGCGCTTCCCTGATCGTCCGCGTCGACCAGCAGGATCTTTCGACCGCGCTGCACCAACTCGGCTGCGATGTTCGTTGCCGCCGTAGTCTTGCCGCTCCCGCCCTTCTGTCCGCAAACCGCAATAATCATCGTTGATATTCCTTCGGGCGCCTGGGCGCCCAGGCGCCCGACTAATGTCGGGGATCTAATCGTTGCAGTCAAGAATTCGGGCGGGGAAGGGGGGCGTGGCGATGTTGGCGGGCAGCGCGGCGCAGGATGAACAGTTATCTCAGGGCTCTTTGCGCTTCTGCGTTAGTCGGGTCGGTTTCTAGAATGGCTTGGTAATCGCGGCGAGCATCTGCCGTTCTGCCGGCGCGCAGCTCGGCGCGCGCTCGTAGCAAGAGGGCGGCGTGTTTGTCCGCGCCACTCTTGAGTGCGCGCGAAGCCGTCTCGATAGCCTCATCGAACATCCCGTGACTCACGGCGAGCTGCGCATGCCCAAGTAGCGCTTCGGGGCGCGCGCGGGAATCGTTCTCTAGCTCAACGAATGCGCTTCTGGCGCGTTCGGTCTGGCCTTCAATGGCCAACTGATTGGCCATCGCCAGCTTCTGCCGTAGCTCGGGTGTGGGGCCTGTTTCGGGTCGGGCGGTTGTCGTCTCATGGATAGGAGGAGCCGTGGTAATTGCAGGCGTCGGTGCAATCGAAGGCGGTGGGGTGTCAATAACGGGCGCCTGGGCGCCTGGGCGCCTGGGCGCCCGTTGGGTTTGGGGACGGTTCGCTGGCGTTGCGCTCTGTGGTGGTGGCGCCGGATCTGGCGGTGGCTCAGTGGGAGACACGGGAACCGGAGTCACCTTCACGACCGCAACCGGGGTATCGAGTGCGGCGGGGCGGATCGGCGGCGATGTTGTCTTGGTTTTGGAGAGTATGAATAGCGCGATTAGGACGACCGAGGTAGCGGCCAACGAAGCGGCAACGATAGCGAGCCGACGCCCCGGCCTTCGTATTGGGTCGGTGAGGAGGAGTGTCGCCCGGTCTTCTGGCGCCCGACGTGTATCCATTCTCGGTAGTACCGCGGTGCGCAGTGCTGTCGTCGGCGGTGACGGCGCTGGCGGCGAGGGGGTTGGCTCGTGAACCTTGGGCGCTTCGGCTGGTTTGAGTTGTAGCGTGGCCTGCCGAGAGAGACGCGCGAGGGCTTCGCCATGCTGAAGGAGTTGAGGTGCTTCGCGCTCATGCGTTTCTTTGTCGACTGGCGCCAGGGTGGCGATGAACTTTGCTACATCATCAACGGTCGTTGGATTCAGGGCTAGATAGGCGTCGAGTGGGGCAGCCATCGCGGCGGCGGTCTGGAATCGGCGATTGCGATCGCTGCTGACGGCCTGCGCTGCCCACTCGTCGATCATCAAGGGAACGTCGACGAGTGACGACAGGCGGCAGGTGCCTGGCTCGTCATCGAGCTGAAATGGATTGTAGAGAGGGCGACCAGCGACGAGCAACCAAAACACGGCGGCCAACGAAAATAGGTCGGTGCGTACGTCGAGCGATTCGCCGTTCCGTTGCTCGGGCGAAAGAAAGCCGCGCGTGCCGGCGCGAATGCCAACCTCGGTCTTGACTGTCTTGAGAGAGGACAGTGCCATGCCGTAGTCAATGAGGCACGGCCGACCGTCGTAGGCGATGACGATGTTAGCCGGCGAAATATCGCGATGGATGAAGCCGAGGCCCGCGACGCCGTGCGCGTAATCGAGCGCGCGACACAGTTCCCTAACGACAAATACCAGCACCGGCAGCGGCGCGGTGATGCTGTAGCGCCGCATTCTCTCGGACAGCCAGTCGAGATCCTTCCCCGCGATCCATTCAAGCGCGAGGTAGCGATCATCGCCGACCATTCCCGAGTCGATTACCTCGATGAGGTTCGGATGGTGTAGCTTTGAAGTTATGGCGATCTCGTCGCGGAATCGCGCTTCAAGTTCCGTTTCGTCTCGTCGAGCGCGGCGAATGCGCTTGAGAACCACTATCCGGAGAGATTCGGGATCGTAGCCCAGCGAAAGAGCCCCCATGCCGCCCTGGCCGAGCTGCTTTAGGACGAGGAAGCGACCGAATCGCTCAACGTTGGCGGCGATCCCCGGAGCGGTGTTCATGGCGTCAGCCGATGGCGTTTTCCGCCCTCGACGGTGAATGTGTATGAGCGTGATTGAGTGTCGCCGGGGCGTGACAGCACGACGGTGTGCTTGCCGAGCGATACTTCGTAGTCCATCGGCGAGATGTGCCCCACCTTGTAGCCGTCGATCTCGACGTTATATCCAGGTTCGTCGACGACGATCAGCGCCTCATCGGGCGATAGAGCTGGCACGCGCGGAGTCCTGCTCTTGTGCGCGAGCGGCAAAGCCGGTGGGCGCTTACGAGGTTCGTCGACGATTTCGAGCGTTGCTGTTTTCGTAGGTGGCGCGGCCGGAGCCGCTGGAGAAGCGGCGGCCCGTGGCGGCGACGATGACGGCTCGCTTGCGGTTGAGCTGGGACCAGGAGGCGATGCTGGCACGCGGTGCCTCATCGTATAGGCGTACACGACGGCGCCCGCAGCGCTCAGCGCGATCACGATGAGAGCGACGACGGCCGCTATGGTTGTCCAGGGGCGTGCCGGCGCTGGAACGACTGCGCGAAATGGCGCAGCGGGGGTGATGCGATCTTCGCTGACAGGAGTGCGCGGACGCGGCACCTTGAGAGCAAGGCCGCGCCCTCTGTCGATGCGTGAATAATCGGGCTGCGGAGCGGCGGCGTTGTCGCTGACCGCGCTTGAATGATGAGAAACCGCGGCGCCATTACTGGCACTCGACAGGTGCGGGGTTGAAATGTCCTCGATCATCGCGCTCGGTGCGTTTTGCTGGGACTCAACGCCGAGTTGCTTATGCTCGACTTCGATGACTGCCGACGGTCCCGGCGTGCGCACCACCTTGGGGGAGGGAACCATCTGCGGCATCGCGACTGCCGTGACGGCACGCGGCGGCGGCTCGTCGATCTTCGGCGTGGAACCTCGGCCCTTTCGAGTAGTAGCATCATGAGCAGCAACGGCGGGCGGCATCGCCATGATGGGCTGTGCCGACAACTTCGGAATCGCATGGACGGGAAAAAGGCAACTCGCGCGCCGCGACCTGGGATAAATGAGATGGACCAAGTCCCTGAGGTCATTGCGGCCGAGGGGCCAATCCTGAAAGGTGCGCATGAGCGCCAGCATGGCGTCACCTGCCGACGGGAAACGCTGCGCCGGATCGGAATGCATCATGCGCATGATCACCGTCGACACGGCGGACGGAACGGATGGGTTCCGCAAATGGATGGGCGTCGCGGTCGTGTTGAGAATTAGGTTCATTGCCTGCTCGGCGGTGCCGGCGAAAGCTTGTTCTCCTAAAAACAGTTCGTACAGGATGACGCCAGCATTCCACTGGTCGAGACGGTCAGTGATCTCGTGACCGCGAAACATTTCCGGTGCGGCCCAGTGGTTCTTCCCGAAGAAGAGGCCGGGGATGTTCGTCTTTGGGCGAACTTCGATCACCATTGCCTTGGCTATGCCGAAGTCCACGATCTTGACCTGCCCACCGAGAGAGAAAAGGACATTGTGGGGCGTCAGATCGCGATGAATGATGCCAGCGGCCTTGTAGATGAAGTCGAGGCCCTGGAGGATCTGAACCCCAATGTAAACGACGCAGCGAACGGAAGGACGGAGCGGGCGAGCTTGCACGAGATCCTGGGCGTCGACGCCATCGATGAATTCTTGGACCATGTAAAAGCGTCCGTCCTCCTCGAAGAAGTCGAGCACCTGGCCGATCGTGTCCTCGGGAAGCCGTTGCACGATCAGCGCTTCGGATTTGAAATACGCGAGCGCTTGACCTTCGGCAAATTTGAGAATTTTGATCGCTACGGGGCGCTTGAAAAAGTCGTCTCCGGGCGGCAGAGTAGCCGGCGCATTCGTGCCGAGATCGTACGCCTTCCACACCTCGCCGAAGCCGCCCGTCTTGAGCGGATCGCGCAGCTCGTAGCGTCCTTTACCGACCCGCGCATCCCGTCTTTCGCCCATCACGCCTTCCTTGACGCAAGATCAACGCCTGATACACTCGCAAGCGTGCGCGTCTCAACTTGCGTTTTAGCCGCTGTACTTGCGTATTCTAGCATTGCGAAGGCCGAGGTGGGGCGGCCTGACACTGCGCGCGCCGTCGTACTGGGCACGCAGCTAGACGGCGACGTAGGCGATCTTCTTGTGGGGTGGCTGGGCGAACTCGATAAGCGCGCTAGGAAGGCGGTCGAGCGAGCGGGGTTGGTGGTGGTGTCGGAGAACACGAAAGACTGTTTTGATTCGACGTGTCTCGGACCGGTCGCGCTGCGCAACCGGGCGCGGGTGGTTGTTGTCCCTCGCATGCTCGTCGATACCAAGGTTCCACCCGGCTATCACATTTCAATTCTTGTTTTCGACGCGACGACGGGAACGGTAACGCGCGAACAGAAAGCGGACTGCGCAGCCTGCTTTGAGTCGAAAGCGGCCGATCTCTTTTACGCGACGAC
>JBBQNG010000297.1:0-5234 GCA_038329645.1 Burkholderiales bacterium | reverse complement strand
ACGCAAATGCCCGCCTTTGGTCGGCGCGGCCTTGGCCTCGGGTGCCCACAGTGCGGTTCCTGCCGCGGCGGCAACGCCAAGGCCGGCGGCGGCCGAAATGAATTCCCTGCGTGTCGTGCCTGCCGCGGCTGCGGTTTCGCCGACACTTTTTTTCTTTTTCATGTCTCAGTCTCCTAACGTAATGAGCTTCGAGGAATCGTAGCATCCTTCATTGGATGCAGGCTATCGCCCGCCTCCACCGGCCTCGCGCCGGGCGAGGATCTCTTCCAGCCAGCCTTGCCGCATCTGCGGAACCGAAGTCAGCAGAAGTTCCACGTGCGGGAGCAATGGCGGCGAGAAGATCTCCGCAAGGCGGCCGTTTGCGACCACGCTCCCCGACTTCATCACCGCGACGTTTGTCGCAACGCGGCGCACGACGCCGATATCGTGGGTGATGAACAGGAATGTCATGTCCCCCCTCTTTTGCAGCCCCTCCAGCAGGCTGAGGATTTCGTCGGCCACCAGCGGGTCGAGCGCGGAGGTGACTTCGTCGCAGATCATCAGCTCGGGCTTTGCCGCGAGCGCGCGGGCGATGCAGACGCGCTGCTTCTCGCCGCCGGACAACTCTCCGGGCTTGCGGGTGGCGAACGCTTCGGGCAAGCCGACCATGCGCAGGAGTTCGGCCACGCGCGCAGCGACGATCCGGGCGTCGCCGCCAAAATAAAACGACACTGCGCGCGCGAGGATGCGGCCCACGCGGTGGCTCGGGTTCAGCGCCGTGTCGGGCATCTGGTAGACCATCTGCACCCTGCGCAATTGCTCGCGCTCCCGCGCGCGCAGTGCGGGCGCCAGAGATTCCCCGGACAGCTCGACGGCGCCGCTTCGCTGCGGCAGCAGGCCGCAGATGACGCGCGCAAGGGTGCTCTTGCCGCTGCCGGAGGCGCCCACGATAGCGAGCGTCTCGCCGGCGTTGATTTCGAGCGACACCCCTCTCAGGGCATGCGGCAGCGTGCGATAGCCTGCGTTGATCGAGCGGATCGAGAGCACCGCGCGCAATGCTCCGGCCGCGACGGCGGTCGCGCGAGGGCTCGCTTCGGATTGGGTCGCCACGAGGCGGCGCGTGTAGTCCTCGGCGGGATGCTCGAGGAGCGCTGGGGTCGTGCCCTGCTCCACCAGGCGGCCATTCCTCAGGACCACCAGCCGGTCGGCAAGCTGCACGATGACCGGCAAGTCGTGCGTGATGTAGATTGCCGCCGAACCGAGCTTGCGCAGCATTGCGCGCACCGATGCCAGCACTTCGATCTGCGTCGTCACGTCGAGCGCCGTGGTCGGCTCGTCCAGGATCAGCAGTTCCGGCTGGCAGGCGATCGCCATGGCGATCATCGCCCGCTGCAGCTGGCCGCCCGAGACCTGGTGGGGAAACCGTTCGCCGAACGTGCCCGGCGAAGGCAGGTCGAGCTCCTCGAACAGGTGCGGTGCGTGCCGGTAAGCCTGCTTCCATCCCATGCCCCTGTGCAGCACGAGCGCCTCGGCCACCTGATGGCCAAGGCGCATGGCCGGGTTCAGCGATGCAGCCGCGCTTTGCGCGACATACGCTATGCGGGCGCCCCGCAGGCCGCGCAGCTCTGTCGGGGACAGGGTGGCGAGATCCCTCCCGTCGAAAGTCACGCGGCCGGCAGTGATGCGGCATCCCGGTCGCGAGTAGCCCATCGCCGAAAGGCCGACCGTGGATTTTCCGGCACCGGATTCCCCGATCAGGCCGAGGACTTCGCCGCGCGCGAGCGACAGGCTCACGTCGTCGACCAGCGGCCGCGCGGGTGCATCGCCGCGAACGCGCTTGTCGCGCGATTCGATCCGCAGACTTTCGATGCTGAGCAGCGGTTGCGCCATTCAGTCCTGCTGGCCGGCTTGCCTGGCCAGGATCCAGTCGACCACCAGGTTGACCCCGATCGCAAAAATGCCGATCGCCGCGGCGGGCAGCAGCGGTGCGAGGCCGCCGTAGCTGACAGCGGCCGCGTTGTCGCGCACCATGCCGCCCCAGTCGGCCAAGGGCGGCTGGATGCCCAGGCCCAGGAAGCTGAGGGCGGCGATGAAAAGGAAATTGGCGCACAAGCGCAGGCCGAACTCGGCGATCAGCGGCATCAGCGCGTTCGGCAGGACTTCGAAGACCATCAACCAGGCGAGGCCTTCGCCGCGCAATCGTGCCGCCTCGACATAGTCCATCGCGGCGATATTGCCGCCGAGCGCGCGGCTGAGGCGGAACACGCGCGTGGAAGACAGGGCGGCGATAGTGCCTATCAGGATCGGGATCGACGTGCCGAGCACGCTCAGCAGCACCAGCGCGAAGATCAGGGTCGGAATCGCCATCACGGCATCGACGCCGCGCGCGAGCAGCGTATCGACCCACCCCCCGCGGACAGCCGCAGCGAACCCCAGCGTCATGCCGATGAGAAATGCGATGGCCGTCGAGGAGAGCGCGATCAGGAGGGTGATCCGGCCGCCGTAGAGCAGGCGCGTCAGCAGGTCGCGGCCCAGGTTGTCCAGTCCCAGCCACGCGGTCGCACTGACCGGTCCCCAGACCTCGCCGACCAGTTCGCCCTCCCCATAAGGCGCAATCAACGGCGCCAGCAGGACAGCAACAACGATGCTCCCGGTGATCGCCAGGCCGATGACTCCGGACACGGCCGATCGGTTGCGCAGGTTCAGGCTCATGGGGTCAGCGCGGATACCGCAATCGCGGATTGGCGAGGATCGAGAGCAAGTCGGCCGTCACGTTGAGGCCAACGTAGGTCGCCCCGAAGACCAGTCCGCAGGCCTGCACGACGGTCACGTCCCGCTTGGCCACGGCGTCAACGAGGTACTGTCCCACGCCGGGATAGACGAAGACCACCTCGACGAGCACGACCCCGACCACGAGGTAAGCCAGGTTGAAAGCTACGACCTGGATGATCGGCGCAAGCGCATTGGGCAGCGCGTGCCGGAGGACCAGCCGCCACGGGGGCACGCCCTTGAGCACAGCCATCTCGATATACGAATGCGACATGACGGCGAGGACGGCGGTACGCGTCATTCGCATCATGTAGGCCAGCACGGCCACGATCAGGGTGATCGCCGGAAGCGCCATCGCGGCCAGGCGCTCGCGCACGCCCATCCCGGGCGACACGGTCGCCAGGCTCGGCAGCCAGTCCAGGTGGACCGCAAGCACGAGGATCAGGAGGTAGCCGATGAAGAATTCCGGCAGCGAGATCGCCGCCAGGCCGATCACGTTCGTCACCCGGTCGAACCAGCCGTTGCGCCAGACGGCGGTGGCGATGCCGAGTGCGAGCGCGAGCGGAACGGCAATGCAGGCCGCAATGCCCGCGAGCATGAAGGTGTTCTGGATGCGCAGCCATAGTTCCGGCCCGATCGGGCGGCCGGTGGCCAGCGACCGGCCGACGTCCCCCGCGAGGAAATCGTGCAGCCAGCGCCCGTAACGGACAACGACAGGATCGTGCAGGCCGAGCGACCGGCGTATCGCCTCGAGGGCCTCCGGCGTCGCCGACTGCCCCAACAGGGCCGTGGCAACGTCGCCGGGCAGGATCTCGGTGCCCGCGAAAATCAGTACCGAGACCAGGAACATCGTAAGGATCGCCAACCCGAGGCGCTGGGCCGTCAGGAGGAGCATCGCACCCCACACAAGTCCGGCATCAGTAAACCACCACGCTCCTGATCGACTCGCCCCTGTGCATCAGGTCGAATCCCTCGTTAATGCGCTCGAGCGGCATCGTGTGGGTGATCAGGTCGTCGATGTTGATCTTGCCTTCCATGTACCAGTCGACGATCTTCGGCACGTCGGTGCGGCCTCTCGCGCCGCCAAACGCCGTGCCTTTCCAGACGCGGCCGGTAACCAGCTGAAAAGGCCGGGTCTTGATCTCCTGCCCCGAGCCGGCCACGCCGATGATCACCGACACGCCCCAGCCGCGATGACAGCACTCCAGCGCCTGGCGCATCACGTCGACGTTGCCTATGCACTCGAAACTGTAGTCCGCGCCGCCGCCGGTGAGATCGACCAGGTAAGGCACGAGGTCGCCGCCGACTTCCTTCGGATTGACGAAATGCGTCATGCCGAATTTTTCGGCCAGCCCCTTGCGCGCTGGATTCAGGTCGACGCCCACGATCATGTTGGCGCCGGCCATGCGGGCGCCCTGCACCACATTGAGACCGATGCCACCGAGGCCGAATACCACCACGTTCGCACCGACTTCGACCTTGGCGGTATTGATCACCGCTCCGATACCCGTGGTTACGCCGCAGCCGATATAGCAGACCTTGTCGAACGGCGCGTCCTCGCGAATCTTCGCCAGCGCGATTTCGGGCAACACCGTGTAGTTCGCAAACGTCGAGCACCCCATGTAATGGTAGACGGGCCTGCCGCCGAGCGAGAACCGGCTGCTGCCGTCGGGCATCACGCCTTTGCCCTGCGTGCCGCGGATCGCGGTACAGAGGTTGGTCTTCCGCGACAGGCAAGACTTGCACTGGCGGCACTCGGGCGTGTAGAGCGGGATGACGTGGTTGCCTTTATTCAGGCCGGTCACTCCGGGTCCAACATCGACAACGATGCCCGCGCCTTCATGCCCGAGGATCGCGGGGAACAGCCCTTCCGGATCGGCGCCGGAGCGCGTGAATTCGTCGGTATGGCAGTTGCCGGTGGCCTTGATTTCGACCAGCACCTCGCCCGCGCGCGGGCCTTCCAGCTGCACGGTTTCGATGCTGAGGGGCGCACCCGATTCGAGCGCGACTGCGGCGCGTACGTCCATGCGTGGCTCCTTATTCGGGGTTGATGCCGACCTGCCTGAAGAGCTTCGCATAGCGCTCGAGCTGGTTCTTGGTGGTCTTGTAGAGCTCGTCGGGCGAGGAACCGACGACGCTGAACCCCTGCGCCACGAGCTTTTCGCGCACCTCCGGCGC
The DNA here is from genome assembly GCA_038329645.1 of Burkholderiales bacterium. Taxonomy (GTDB): domain Bacteria; phylum Pseudomonadota; class Gammaproteobacteria; order Burkholderiales; family SG8-39; genus SZAS-79. The sequence goes on along the minus strand of JBBQNG010000297.1, from coordinate 308 downwards.
GGCCACGGCCTTGAGGACTTCGGCGTTCAAGCGGGCAACAATGTCCTTGGGAGTCCCCGCCGGGGCGACGATGCCGAACGACGAGTAGAACTCGAACCCGGGCAGGTATTCCGCGACCGTCGGCACGTCCGGCAATACCGGCGAGCGCTTGGGACTGGCGATGCCTATCGCCCTGAGCTTGCCGCCCTTGATGAGCGTGTACACGGTCGGCAGGCCCGAAAAGCTCGCATCGACCTGGCCCGTGGCGACATCCAGCGCCGCCGCGCTGGCCCCGCGATACGGGATATGGGTCATGAATACGCCGGCGC
>JBBQNG010000296.1:0-5241 GCA_038329645.1 Burkholderiales bacterium | reverse complement strand
GGTCTGGAAAAAGCGATTTGCCGATTGAATTCAACGGGAGAAATCGCCTGTATTCCGCTGCTCAGCACGCGTAAAATTTTGCCGACCCGTCCGCCCGCCCCGAACAGCCAGAAAAAGACCAGGGAGAGCCCATGAAATCCGGCTTCTGGAAGACCGATTGGTTTTTCGGCCTCATGGTCGCGCTGGTCGTATTGCTGTTCAGCAACAGCGACCTGCTACAGAGCCTGGAGCGCAAGGCATATGACGTCGGCATGATGGCGTCGTTGCGCGCGCCTTCCGACCGGATTGCGGTGATCGCCATCGACGACGCCTCGATCGCGAACCTCGGTCGCTGGCCCTGGTCGCGCGATATCCACGCGAAAATGACCGACATCCTGTCTGGGGCAAAGGCGAAAGTCATCGCGAATACCGTCTTGTTCAGCGAGCCGCAGATCGATCCCGGGTACCGGTACATCGTCAAGCTTCTCGACATGACGGGCGCAAATGCCCCGGCCCCGGCCCCACTCGATCCGAATGCCGCTCCCGGGACTACACCGGCCCCCGCAGCCGAAGTCGCCCCGTCGTCCAGCGGAGAGCTAAGTCAGTTCGAGGCTGTCCTTCGCGAAGCCGAAAACGCCCTCAATACCGACCGTAGGCTGGCCGACAGCTTTGAGCGCGCGCGCAATGTGCTCCTGCCCATGCTGTTTACGATTGGCGAGCCGCGCGGCAAGCCGGACAAGCCGCTTCCCGAGTACGCCACCCGCAATTCGATAGGCAAAGTCGATGGCCCGCAGGAGAACCTGCCGCTGCCAGCCTCTCAGGTGCAGATCCCCATCGAGCCGTTTGGCAAAGCCGCCGCGGGGCTCGGCCACCTCAACGCAAATCCCGACGTCGACGGCGCCATTCGCACCGAACCCCTGGTGCTGCAGTACTTCGACCGTCTGTACCCGTCATTGTCGATGATGATCGCCGCCCGCAGCCTCAACCTGGGACCCTCCGACATCAAGGCCACCCTGGGCGAGGGCGTGTCCCTCGGCCGGCTGCGCATTGGCACGGACTCCGCGCTGCAGATGTACACGTATTTCTACAAGGATCGCGACAAGCCGGCATTTCCCGCGGATTCCTTCTACGACGTCTATACCGGCAAGATCGACGCCGCGACCAAATACCGCGACAAGATCGTCCTGATCGGCGCGACCGCCGCCGGGGTCGGTACGACGGCAGTTACGCCGGTATCCCCGGCAATGTTCCCCGTGCTGACCCTGGCCCACTCGGTGTCGTCGATCCTGCAGGAGCATTTCTTTACCGCACCGGCTTGGGGATGGATGGCCGTCAAGGCGGTGTTCGTCCTTGTCGCGCTGTACCTGGTGATGTTGCTGCCGCGCCTTGCGGCAGGGCCCGGTGCCGCCATCACGGCCGGGATCCTGGTGACGCTGCTGGCCGTCCAATTCGTGCTCATGTCGACCCAGGGGATCTGGATCCAGCTCATGCTTCCCTGCGTCCTGCTCCTGATCGGCCACATTGCCCTGGTCACCAAGCGTTTCATGATGACGGAGCGGGCCAAGGTCAAGTCCGACGAAAGCTCGGCCGAGTCCAACCGCATGCTGGGGCTGGCCTACCAGGGCCAGGGGCAGCTGGACATGGCGTGGGACAAATTCCGCCTGGTTCCCCTGTCTGAGCCTCTGATGGACAACCTGTACAACCTGGCCCTCGATTTCGAGAGGAAGCGCCAGTTCGCCAAGGCCGAGGGTGTTTTTCGCCATATGGCGGGGCACAACCCCAAGTTCCGGGATATCGAGAGCAAGCTATCTCGCGCCAAACAACTGTCGGAAACCGTTATTCTCTCGGGTGGTGGCGGCGGAAAGACCAATGCCAGCATCCTGGGAGTGGAAGGCGGGGCTGTAGAAAAGCCGATGCTTGGCCGCTACCAGGTCGAAAAGGAACTGGGCAAAGGCGCAATGGGAGTCGTTTACCTCGGCAAGGATCCAAAAATCGGGCGCGTAGTGGCCATCAAGACCATGGCGCTTTCACAGGAGTTTGAGGCCGATGAGCTGGCCGAAGTGAAGGAGCGCTTTTTTCGCGAGGCTGAGGCGGCCGGGCGCCTTGCGCACCAGAACATCGTCACGATCTACGACGCGGGAGAAGAGCACGATCTGGCTTACATCGCGATGGAGCTGCTCAAGGGCGGCGATCTCGTGCCGTTCACGAAGCCCGGTGCGCTGCTCCCCATCGATCAGGTCGTGTCGATCATCGCGCGTACGGCGGATGCCCTTGGCTATGCGCACAGGCAAAGCGTCGTCCACCGCGATATCAAGCCGGCGAACATCATGTTCCACCTGGAATCCGATACGGTCAAAGTGGCCGACTTCGGCATCGCGCGCCTGACCGACAGTTCAAAGACCAAAACCGGAATGGTCCTCGGCACGCCTTCATACATGTCGCCGGAGCAGCTCGGCGGCAAGAAGATCGACGGGCGTTCCGACCTCTTTTCGCTTGCGGTCAGCCTGTATCAGATGCTTTCCGGCAAACTCCCCTTTGAAGGCGATTCGATGGGACAACTGATGTTCAAAATCTCCAGCCAGCCGCCAACCGACATCCTCTCGATTAACCCCGATGTGCCCGCGAGAATTGTCGCATTCCTGGATCGCGCCATGGACAAAGAACCAGACAATCGTTTCCAGACAGGTGAAGAGTTTGCAGCAGCGCTCCGAGAAGCCGCCGGTCCCGGCGGCGCCACGCAACCCACACCCGATACCGCCGTGAGCGCGGTCGACATTCAACTCTAAGTGAATTAATGGACCTTTCTCAAATACTCGAGATTACGAGCGCCACCGATCCGGGGATGGTGCGTTCGCACAACGAGGATTCGATTGCCTCGGATCCTGCAAACGGGCTGGTTGTGCTTGCCGACGGCATGGGCGGCTACAACGCGGGCGAGGTTGCCAGCGGGATGGCGACTACGGTCATCACGACCGAGATCGCCCAGGTCCTCACCAGCGTGCAGCCCTACGAGCTTGGCGAGGACGAGAAAATCCTCGCCACCAGGATCGTGCGCGAGCAGATCCTCAAGGCGAATACCTCGATCTACCAGGCTGCGCAGAGCCAGCCGCAATACGCCGGGATGGGCACTACCCTGATCGTGAGCCTGTTCTACGATAACAAGGTCATGATTGGGCACCTCGGGGACTCGCGCGTCTATCGCATGCGCGACGGCGCCTTCAGCCAGGTCACCCGCGACCACTCGCTCCTGCAGGAGCAGATCGATTCGGGCCTGATCACGGCGGAGCAGGCCAAGACGGCCGCGCACAAGAACCTGGTCACCAAGGCGCTCGGGATAGACCCGACGGTCGAGCCCGAAATCCACGAATATGACGCAAAGGTCGGGGATATCTATCTGCTTTGCTCCGACGGCCTGTGCGACATGGTTTCGGACGAGGACATCGGCATGACGCTTTCGATGCTCGGTGGAAACCTGAAGCTCGCCACCCAGCAGCTCGTGCAGATGGCAAACGACAACGGGGGCCGCGATAACGTATCGGTTATACTCGTGCGAGTCCTCAAGGAGTATCCGGCTGCGCGGGGCGTCATGTCCAAGTTTTTTGCGTGGTTAAAATAACCTTTCGGGGTCTGTTATGGCGAAACTGATTCTCAGCATGGATGGCCTGGTGCTCAAGGAGATTCCCTTGACCAAGGAACGCACCACCATCGGTCGCAAACCGCATAACGACATCCAGATCGATAATCTGGCCGTTAGCGGCGAGCATGCGGTGATCGTCACGATCCTCAACGATTCGTTCCTCGAAGACCTCGGCAGCACCAACGGGACGCTGGTCAACGGCAACACGGTCAAGAAGCATTTCCTGCAGAACAGCGACGTGGTGGAGCTCGGCAAGTACAAGCTCAAGTACATCGCCGAGCCGGGTGCCGCGCAGCCTGCGGAGAAAGCCGACTTCGAGAAAACCATGGTGCTCAGGCCCTCGGCGATGCGCGCCGCGGCCGAGCAGGCAAAATCCATGGCCGCAGGCGGAGCGCAGCCGCAGGCCGCGGAAGCCGCGCGCGTGGCGGCCCTGCAGTCGGTGGGAACCGCCGCGCAGTCCTCGGGGATCGCCGAAAAGCCGGCCGCACCGGCTGCTGCCCCGTCGATCGCCCCGCCCGCTCCGCCGCGGCCCGCCCAGCCGCTGGGTGCGATCCAGATCATTTCGGGCGCGAGCGCGGGCAAGGAGCTCGAGCTGACCAAGCCGCTCACCACCCTCGGTAAGCCGGGCGTCCAAGTCGCGGTTCTCACGCGCCGGCCGCAGGGCTATTTCATTACGCACGTCGAGGGAGCGAGCCAGCCGTCGGTCAATGGAAAGTCGATCGGAACCGCGCCGCATGCGCTCAAGGATCACGACCTCATAGAGCTAGCAGGTGTGAAGATGGAATTCTTCATCAAGACTTGAGCTTGGCGGGGCGCTCGCCGCCGCTTGCGGGAGACTGAGTGAAACAACACCTGGTCCGGATCGTCCTCGGCCTGGCCATCGTCCTCTTTTTCATCGGCCACGCGGCGAAGTTCTACGAGGTCGGGATCGTTTCCCAGCTCGACCACATCGTTTTCGACACGCGCCTCAAGGTCACGATGCCCGGCGGCGTCGACGATCGCATCGTCATCCTGGACATCGACGAGAAAAGCCTCCAAGAAATCGCGCGCTGGCCGTGGCCGCGCGACGTCCTCGCGAAGCTGATGACCAAGCTCTTCGACCAGTACCAAGTCGCGGTCGTGGCATTCGACGTAGTGTTCGCGGAGCCCGATTACAGTTCCGGCATCAAGCGCCTCGACAATCTCGCCGCCAGGGACCTGCGCCAGGTGCCGGGCTTCGTCGAGGCTTACGAAAAGCTGCGGCCCGAGCTCGACAACGACGGCCTGTTCGCAAAGGCGATCAAGGGCCGGCCTGTCGTGCTGGGTTATTACCTGAACAGCGACAAGGGGGCCAAGAAGCTCGGCGCGATTCCGGAGCCGGTGCTCCCGAAGGGCACGTTCGCCAACCGCAACATTTCGTTCACCGCGTGGGAAGGCTACGGCGGAAACCTGCCCGAGTTCCAGAAAGCGGCCGCAAGCGGCGGGCACTTCAATCCGCTGGTTGATTTCGACGGGATCGTGCGGAGGGTGCCCATGCTCGTCGAGCATGAAGGCGACTACTACGAAGCCCTGTCGCTGGCTGTGGTCCGCACGCTGCTCGGTTTTCCCAAGGTCCAGCCCGGCTATCCGTCGGAGCGGCTGATGAG
>JBBQNG010000295.1:0-5292 GCA_038329645.1 Burkholderiales bacterium | reverse complement strand
GAAGACCTCGATTTTGCGGCCCATGCGCTTGCCCGCCTCGATCACCAGGTCGACGTTGAAGCCCTCGATGCCGCCCCCCATCTTCGGCATGGCGTGCGGCGCGAACGTGCCGTCGAACCCGACCACCAGCGGCTTGTCCTGCGCCGAGGCTGTGAAAGTGGCGGCAAACAGGGCCACCGCTGCGACTGCTGCGAATCTTTTCATTTTCTTCTCCCTTTCATTGGGGCTGGATATTGGCGGCGCGCACGAGCTTGCCCATCTCATCCACGTCGCGCCGGAACTGGGCTGCATAGGCTTCCGGCGTGGGGAACGTCAGCGGATCCATCGCCTGCTTTGCAAAGGCCTCGCGAACGTCCGCCATGGCCATCACCTTCGCGATCTCCGCGTGCAGCCGGCTGACCACGTCTTTCGGCATCCCGGCCGGGCCCATGATGCCGATCATCGCGCCGAAGTTGTAGTCGAAGCCCTGCTCGATGAACGTCGGCACGTTCGGCAGCGCGCCGGCGCGCTTGTCCCAGGTGGTGCCGAGCGCGCGCAGCTTGCCCGCGTTGATGTGCTGCAGCGGCGTCTGAACAAGGTCGAACATCATCTGGATGTTCCCCGCCAGCAGATCGACGACGGCCTGCGATGCACCCTTGTAGGGCACATCGACAATTACGACGCCGGTCTTCAGCTTGAAGAGCTCGGTTGCCAGGTGCAACGTGTTGCCGACCCCAGCCGAGCCGAAATTGACCTTGCCCGGATTCGCCTTGGCATAGGCCACGAGCTCGGCGACGTTCTTCGCGGGCACGCTGGGATGCACCGACAGGACGAGCGGCGAAATGATCGCGTTGTTGATCGGCGTGAGGTCTTTCAGCACGTCGTAGGGAAGCTTCTTGTAGAGGTGCGGCTGGGCGCCATAGGTGGTGAGGCCGGCGAGCAGCAGCGTGTAGCCGTCGGGCGCGCTCTTCACCACGAACTCGGTGGCGATCAGCGTGTTGCCGCCGGGCTTGTTCTCGACCACGAACTGGCCGTGCATCAGCGGACCGAGCTTTTCTGCGAGGGTGCGCGCAGTGAAGTCCGACGACCCGCCCGCGGTGTAAGGCACGACAATCTTCACCGGGCGTGACGGATATTGGGCCGTGGCAGCGCCGGCAAGGATCATGGTCAGGCAAGCGGCAAGCAGGCGATGCATTCGGGACCTCTGTATGGCGGGACGGTTGGGGCGTACGCACGAAGTGTACCAAGTGTGGCCGTGCTAGATTCCGTACGCCATGGAAAACCACGGATTCCTCGCGCAGGCGCTCATTTATCTCGCCGCTGCGGTCATAGCGGTGCCGCTGTCAAAGCGCCTCGGCCTGGGCGCGGTGCTCGGCTTCCTGCTGGCCGGCGTCGCCATCGGCCCGTGGGGGCTCAAGCTCATCGAAGACGTCGAGGCGATGCTGCATTTCTCCGAGTTCGGCGTCGTGCTGCTGCTTTTCCTCGTCGGCCTGGAACTCCACCCCAAACGCCTCTGGGCACTTCGCCGCTCGATCTTCGGCATGGGCACGCTACAGGTGGTCGTGACGATGTTCGCGGTGGCCGGCCTAGGCGTGGCCCTCGGCCTGCCGTTCGCGATTTCGCTGGTCGCCGGCATGGGGTTCGCGATGTCTTCCACCGCCATAGGCCTGGCCACGCTGCAGGAAAAGAACCTCCTGCCGACGCCCGGCGGCCAGGCCTCGTTCGCGGTCCTGCTGTTCCAGGACCTCGCCGTGATCCCGCTCATGCTGGTGCTCTCGTTGATGGCGCCCGGCCACGCCGGCAACGAGGGATTCGACCTCGCCGCCGCCGGACGGGCCGTGGGGCTGATCGTGATCCTCATCGTCGCCGGGCGGTTCCTGCTGCGTCCGCTGCTGCGCTACGTGGCCAACACCGGAATGCGGGAAATCTTCATCGCGTTTTCCCTCTTGCTCGTGATCGGCATTGCTCTGCTCATGCAGTCGGTGGGGTTGTCGGCGGCGCTGGGCACCTTCCTCGCCGGCGTGCTGCTCGCCGATTCGGAATACCGCCACGAGCTGGAGCTCGATATCGAGCCGTTCAAGGGTTTGCTGCTCGGGCTGTTCTTCATCTCGGTAGGCACCTCGGTGGACCTCGGCCTGTTCATGCGCATCCCGCACGTGGTTCTCGGCATCGCGGCGGGAATCGTGGCGGTGAAGATCGCCCTGCTCTATGGGATTGCGCGCAGTTTCCGCCTGTGCGGCGCCGACGGGATCCTGTTCGCGCTCGCACTGTCCCAGATCGGCGAATTCGCTTTCGTGCTTTTCGGCGTGGCCACGTCGGAGCGCATCCTGACGCGCCAGACGGGCGACATCCTCAACGCCGCGGTGGCGGCTTCGATGTTGACCACGCCGCTCCTCATGCTCCTATACGAGAAAGTGATCGTGCCGCGCCTCAGGCTGAGCCGGCCGCGCCAGGCCGACGTGATCGACGAGCAGAACCCGGTGATCGTCGCCGGGTACGGGCGCTTCGGGCAGGTGGTGGCGCGCCTCCTCAACGCGCGCGGCATCGGCACCACGGTAATCGACCACGACCCCAACCAGATCGAGCTGGTGCGCCGCTTCGGCCAGAAAGCCTATTACGGCGATATCACGCGCCTGGACCTGCTGAGGTCCGCCGGTGCAGCGAAGGCAAAGCTCCTGGTCGTGGCTGTGGACGACAAGGAAGCGGCGCTCTCGACTGCAAAACTCGCGCGCGAACATTTTCCCGGACTCGCCCTGATCGTGCGGGCTTACAGCCGCACCGATGCGTTCGAGTACGCGGAGCTCGGCATCCCCGCGATGCGCGAGACTTTTGGCTCGGCGATCGATGCGGGCGAATCCGCGCTCAGGGTCCTCGGACACACCGCGCACGAGGCCAAGCGCCTGGCCACGCAGTTTAAGCATCACGACGAGCAGATCCTGGCCCAGGCAGCGCCGCACCGCGGCGACGTCAAGAAGCTGATTTCGCTCGGTCGCCAGAATCGCGCCGACCTGGAAAAGCTCCTGCAGAACGAGCAGCAGGCGGCGGTCCCCGCCCCGGGGGAGGATGCCTGGTAGGGATATAGCCCACCGCTATTGAACCCATCCAACCTTATGATTGGACGCTATCGAACTTCGCCTTCACACTGCAGTCACTAACTTTGAACCCCCGAGGAGCCAGTGATGTTGCAGAACAAAGAAGGCCAGAAGATTCCCCAGGTTGCGTTCCGTACCCGCACCGAGACCGGCGACTGGAAAAACGTCACCACCGACGACCTTTTCAAGGGCAAGACGGTGGTTGTGTTTTCACTGCCGGGCGCCTTCACCCCGACGTGCTCGACCACCCACCTGCCCCGCTATAACGAGCTTGCGCCGGCCTTTTTTGCCAGCGGCGTCGATTCGATCCTGTGCCTGTCGGTGAACGACGCGTTCGTGATGAACGAATGGGCTGCCGGCCAGGAAGCCGACAAGATCACCATGGTCCCGGACGGCAACGGCGAGTTCACCGAAGGCATGGGAATGCTGGTCGACAAGGCCGACCTGGGCTTCGGCAAGCGCTCCTGGCGCTATTCGATGCTGGTCAAGGACGGCGTCGTGCAGAAGATGTTCGTCGAGCCCGAGAAGCCCGGCGACCCGTTCGAAGTGTCGGATGCGGACACCATGCTCAACTACGTCAACCCGAATGCGAGGAAGCCCGACCAGGTGGCGATCCTCACGCGCGTCGGATGCTCTTTCTGCGCCAAGGCGAAGAAGCTGCTCAAGGGCCTGGGCTACGACTACTCGGAAGTCTCGCTGCCGAACCCCAACCGCAGCCGCATCGTGGGCGCGATCACCGGCAAGGGCACCGTGCCGCAGGTATTCGTGAACGGCAAGCACATCGGCGGTTACGAGGAACTGCAGAACTGGGCAAAAAAAGCCGCCTAGTCTTGAGGAGGGGGGTGGAGTTCCCCTCTTCTCCGAACTATTCCTTCGCGCAGGGCCAGGCCGGCCCTGGCTTGAGCCCTGGGGGCAGCTTGGTCTGCTTGTCCCCGCATGCGGAATCGAGCTGGGACTGAGCGAGGCCCAGCGCACCGGACAAGTCGACGCCTTCAAGCCGGGTGCGGAACATGCGCGCGTTGGTAAAGCGGGCGCCGGCCAGGCTGGCCTTTGCGAAATTGGTGCGCGCGAGGTCGGCGCCCGCCAGGTTCGCCCCTTTCAACTGGGCTTCTTCGAGGCTCGAGCGGGGGAACTCCGCCTTCTCCAGGTTGGCGTTGGTCAGGTCGGCGGCCTTGAGGTTGGTGCGGATCATTTCCGCTTTTGTGAGGTCCGCTCCGACCAGCCTGGCACCGCCCAGGTTTGCACGGTAGGCCGAGGCCTCCACCAGCTTCGCGCCCGAGAGGTCCGCACCCGTTAGGCGTACACGCTCGAGACTCGCCTCAGAGAGGTCCGCGCCTGCGAGGTTGGCGTTTGCGAGATCCGTGCCGCCCAGGTCCGCCTTGACGATGCGTGCGCCCTTGAGGTCGGACTTGCCGAGCATCAGGCGTTGCTTCTCGCACCCGTTCCAGTCGACCCCGGCCTTGGGCGCGTTGGCGCACGCCGTGTGGGCTGTCATCGGAAACAGGCCTAGGAGGAGGGTTAGGACAGTTGAGCGCATCGGCTATCTTTCAATGAGAAGCAAGTGAAGCGGCCGGGTCATTTCAACAGAACGCGGCGCGAGCCGCAATCATGCGGGCACGGCACCGAGATAGCGGCGAAACAATTCGCTGTCGGCGCGCGCCGCTTCGGCCGTGCCGAGGAATACCGGGCGACCCGAGGCCAGCACGCAGACATCGTCTGCCACTCTTAGCGCGCGCTTGGTGTTCTGTTCAACGAGCACCGTCGTCACCCCGTCTTCGCGCAGCTTCTTCAGCACGTCGATGAACAGACCGGCGGCCTTGGGCATCAGGCCGAGCGACAGCTCATCGACGAACAGCAGCCGCGGCTCGGACATCAGCGCGCGGCCGAAAGCGAGCATCTGCTGCTCGCCGCCCGAGAGCGAGCCCGAGATCTGGCTGCGCCGCTCCGCGAGGCGCGGGAATAAAGCGAACACCCTTTCGAGGCTTCTTGCCTCGGCGGCGCGCTGCTTGGTATAGGCGCCGACAGCGAGATTCTCCATCACGCTCATGTCGGAGAACAGACGCCTTCCCTCGGGAACAAGGGCCATGCCGAGCGCTGCGCGCTCGGTCGCCTTCCGGGCGGTGATGTCCTCGCCATCGAGCAGCACGCGTCCGACCTGGATGGGGATGAATCCCATGACGGCCTGGATCGTCGAAGTCTTGCCCGCGCCGTTGGGGCCGAG
>JBBQNG010000294.1:0-5309 GCA_038329645.1 Burkholderiales bacterium | reverse complement strand
GTGCTCAAGGGCAACGGCAGCGTGCTGGCTGCCCGGGACGGGCACTGGTTCATCAACACGTCGGGCAATCCGGGCATGGCGTCTGCCGGCATGGGCGACGTCCTGTCCGGAATCCTCGGCGCGCTGCTCGGGCAGAAGTTTACGGGCGAAGCGGCGCTCGTCCTGGGAGCTCATCTTCATGGCGCGGCGGGCGATCATTGCGCGGCGAACTCGCGCGGCCCGGTCGGGTTGACCGCGGGGGAGGTCGCAGACGCTGCGAGGCGGGTCTGGAACGCCTGGCTGGCAGGTCACGCCACGCGCACGCGCGCCTTGGGCTCCGGGTAGGGATAGATCATGTTGAGCGCGATGGACTGGCAGTTGGCCTGTACCAGGCGCACGTGCTCGCGGCGCAGCTCGCGCGCGTGCCGCACCCCGCAGGAGTGCGCGATCATGTCGATCTCGCGGTTCATGTTGTTGGCGTAGTTCGCCACGCGCAGGTATTTCTCCTCGACCACCAGCGCGCGTTGCAGCCTGGGGCTGTGGGTAGTGACACCGGTCGGGCAGGTATTGGTCTGGCAGCGCAGTGCCTGGATGCAGCCGAGCGAAAACATGAAACCGCGCGCGGTGTTGATGAAATCGGCGCCAACGCACAGTGCCCAAGCAGCGCGTGCCGAAGTGACCAACTTGCCCGAGGCCACCACGCGGATGCGCTGCTTGAGCCCGGATTCGATCAGAGCATCGACGACGCGCGGCAAGGCCTCCTCGATCGACAAGCTCATATGGTCGGCGAGCGCCTGCGGTGCGGCGCCGGAACCGCCTTCACCGCCATCGACCACGAGGAAATCGGGGGCGAACTCGAGGCCCCTGCGATGCACAGCGTCGGCGAGACCGTTAAGAAACATCCACCCGCCGACGGCGGTCTTAACGCCGACCGGGCGCCCGGTGATGTCGCGGATATACGCCACTTTGTCGAGCAGCTCGTTCATGTTGGAGATGTCGCGGTGCCGGTTCGGGCTGATCGAATCGCGCCCCTCGGGGATGCCGCGAATCCGCGCGATCTCGGGCGTCACCTTCTTGCCGGGAAGGACACCGCCCTTGCCCGGCTTGGCACCCTGCGAAAGCTTGATCTCGAAGGCTTTCACGACCTTCGACAACTCGACCAGCCTCTCCGGGGACAATTCCCCATGCGCATCGCGCACGCCGTACTTGGCCGTGCCGATCTGCATGATGATGTCGCAGCCGCCTTCAAGGTGGTAGGGCGAAAGCCCGCCTTCGCCGGTGTCCATCCAGCATCCGGCGACACCGGCGCCGCGGGAGAGCGCCCTCACGGCGGGCGCAGAAATCGCGCCGAAGCTCATGCCGCTGATGTTGACGATCGACTTGGCTTCGAACGGTTGCTTGCAGTGATTCTCGCCGAGGATCAGGGAGGGAGTCGGCAGGCGTTCTTCCTCGAGCACCGGGAACGGATGGTTGACGAAGATCAGCGCACCGGGCAGGTGCAGGTCGTACGTGGAGCCGAAGCCTATGGTGCCGCCCTCGTTCTTCGCGAGGCGATACACCCAGCCGCGCGTCGAGCGGTTGAACGGCATTTCATCGCGGTCGCCAGCGAAAAAATACTGGCGGAAATACTCGCCCAGTTCCTCGAAGTAGTAGCGCAGGTGCCCGATGACCGGGTAGTTGCGCAGCACGCCGTGCTTTTTCTGTGTGACATCCTGGATGAAGACGTAGAGGATGAACAGGATGACGGCGAACGCGAACAGCGTCCCGATGCCGTACGAGAGCACGTCCTTCATACGGAAAACCTCCTCTGGTACTGCAGTCCGCAGGGATCTTGTACTGGGCCAATCATAGGCTCTCGGGCCAACCCGGGCAAACGCCCGCTTTGCCTACGCGCCGTCCTCGACCGCTGCGCCCCGCTCGATCTCCTCTTCGGTCGCCTTGCGCACAGAGAGCACCTTGCACGTAAAGCGCAGCGCAATGCCCGCGAGCGGATGGTTGCCGTCCAGCACCACCTTGTCGTCGGCGAGGTCGGTCACGATGTAGGTGCGCGGCTCGTCGCCGCCGAACGCGTCCTCGACCTCCATGCCGGTCGCCAGGCCTTCGCCATATCGATTGCGGGACTCGAGGCGCACCAGGTCCGCGTCGTACTCGCCGAATGCATCCTCGGGCTCGAGCTGCACACGCACGGTGTCGCCCACCACCTTGCCCTCGACCGCGCGCTCGATTGCCTCGAACACGCCGCCATATCCGCCATGCAGGTATTCGAGCGGCGCGTCGGACGAATGGATCAGTTCGTCCTGCGCGTCATGCATGACGATTTCGAGCGATACGACGCAGCCGGGCGCAACGCGCGGGGGTTTCACGCCTTGAGCCTGCGCACGGCTTCGAACACCTCGGCCGCGTGGCCGCGCGGATTCACGCCGTAATGCGCGTGGCGGATGACGCCTTTCTTGTCGATGACGAAGGTGGAGCGCACGAGGAACAGGCGCCGGGCGCCGTCGGCCTCCTTTTCCTGCAGCACCCCGTATTTGCGGCAGACCTCGCCTTCGAAGTCCGACAGGAGGTTCACCGACAGGCCGTGCTTGTCGCGGAATTCGGCGTGCACCATGCAGTCGTCGCGCGACACGCCGAGGATCACACAGTCGTGCCGGCCGAACTGGTCCTCGTGGTCGGAGAAGTCGATGGCTTCGAGCGTGCAGCCCGGGGTGCCGTCACGCGGATAGAAATAGAGCACGACATTCTTGCGCCCCTTGTACGACGACAGGCTTACGGTCTGCATGTCGGCGTCGGGCAGCGAGAACTGGGGTGCGGTTTGTCCCGTGTGCAGCATGTCGGTACTCGGTTGCGGCGGATTCTAATGCAAAGTCCGCGCCAGCGAGCGCCCGCCCGGGGCGCAAATGCTGCGCCGCTATAATCCCCTCATGGCCGCTCTCCGCCCTCCGTTCGGAGGACTCAGTGCGCAGGCATTCCTGCGCGATTACTGGCAAAAGCGCCCGCTGCTGGTGCGCCAGGCGATTCCGGGATTCGCGGGGGTGCTGGACAAGCGCGCGCTTTTCGCCCTCGCGGCTGGCGACGAAGCCGAATCGCGGCTGGTCGAAAAGAAGGGCTGCTGGCGCGTGACGCCCGGTCCGTTGCCACGCAGCCGGCTGGCCCGCCTTCCCGCAACGGGATGGACACTCCTCGTAAACGGGGTGAATCTTCATTCGCCCGCAGCCGATGCGCTGCTGAACCGGTTCGCATTCGCTTCGTGGGCGCGCCTGGACGACGTCATGGTCAGCTATGCGGCGGACGGCGGCGGCGTCGGGCCGCACGTCGATTCGTACGACGTCTTCCTGCTGCAGGGACCGGGGCGGCGCCGCTGGCACCTCATGCCGCCGGGGCGCCGTGCATTCGGCAGCATCCCGGGGGCGCCGTTGCGACTGATTGCAGGATTCCGACCGACGCAGGACATGATCCTCGAGCCCGGCGACATGCTCTACCTGCCTCCCGGATGGGGACATGAGGGCACCGCGGTCGGCGCCTGCCAAACCTGCTCGATCGGCTTTCGCGCGCCGGGAGGCGCCGAACTTTCAGCCGCGTTCCTCGACTTTCTGCAAGACAAGGGCTTTGCAGATTCCGCTTACCGGGATCCCGGCCGGAAGGCCGCCGCTCATCCCGGGCTGATCGACCGGAGCATGATCGATCATGCCGTTCGGTCCTTGGGCGCTATCCGCTGGAACAGGGCCGACGCGGCCGAATTCCTCGGGCGTTACCTTTCCGAGCCGAAGCAGCACGTTGTTTTCCGGGCGCCGGCACATCCACTTTCGCGCCCTGCGCTCATGGCCAGGCTCGCCTCGGGCTGCGTGCGCCTGGATCCGCGCACGCGCATGCTCGCCCATGCCGGACGCATCTATGTCAACGGCACGGGATTCGACGCCGCGCCGCGCGTACGAACGGCATTGCAGGAGCTCGCGGACCGGCGCGAGATCGCGGGCAAGCGGGTTGCGCACGGGCCGGCTGCCAATTTAATCTTCGACTGGTACAGGCAGGGGTTCCTCGCCCCGGGGAGGGTTGCATGACCGAAGTCGACAACACGCCCGCGGACGCGCCGCACGAATACACCCGTTTCGACACGGACGCCGGAATGCAGGCCGCGATCGACCGGCTGCTCGGCCTTGAGGGCCGCGAACTGCGCATCTTCGACCCGGACCTCGAGGCGCTCAAGCTCAATTTGCCCGACCGTATCGAGCGACTGCGCGCCTTCCTGGCCGCCAGCCGCACCCGCCGGATCTATATCGTGGTCCACGATCCGGGCCCTGTGACGCGATCGTTCCCGCGCATGATGACCTTGCTGTCCCTGTACAACCATGCGATCCAGATCAACCGCACCGGGGAGGAGATCCGCGATCTGCAGGACAGCTTCATGGTACTGGACAAGAACCACTATGTGCGGCGGCCCGTGTCCCGTTTCTTCAGGGGCGCGACTGGCGTAAACGACGAGACGGAGGCGCTGGTGATGCGCTCACGCTTCCAGGAGATCTGGAATGCCTCGGTCCCGGCCGTGTCCGGCGCCACCGCCGGGCTCTGAATCCCCTCCTGGCTGGGGCAGAGGAGTTTTGCAAGGTTGCAGTGCTATAATTTCAGGTTGGCATTGCAATCCGCTGCCAAATACTTTTACCGTCGTCAATTTCTCTGGGAGAGAACCTAATGAATAAGTCACTGCTGCTCGCCGCCATGCTGGCGGCCGCACTTGCTGCTTGCGGCAAGGAAGAACCCAAGCCCGCTCCTCCTCCTCCTCCTCCTGCGCCTCCGACTGTGATAGTGGTCCCTGCCCCTGCGCCGGCACCGTCGCCTGCAGCCGACGCGGCGAAAGACGCTGCCGC
This sequence comes from Burkholderiales bacterium, assembly GCA_038329645.1. Classification (GTDB taxonomy): domain Bacteria; phylum Pseudomonadota; class Gammaproteobacteria; order Burkholderiales; family SG8-39; genus SZAS-79. Next base: position 468 of record JBBQNG010000294.1, on the reverse strand, counting down.
CGGCGCCGCCGACGCCGCCAAGGGCGCCGCGAATGCCGCGGATGCAGCCAAGGACGCAGCCAAGGGTGCGGCCGAAGCCGCCAAGGGCGCCGCGACCGCGGCCGATGCAGCCAAGGACGCAATGAAGAAGTAATCGGTACCGGCAATACGAAAACGGCGGACCCGAGGGTCCGCCGTTTTTTTTGGGGCGGTCGGATCGATTACCGCAATTCGCGCCAGGCAAACCCTTCTTCCTGGGTCGCAAGGCCCACCCATTCGTCCTCGCAGCCCAGCGCCAGCGCCAGCGCACGACGGGCAAGGTCGGGCCGGTTGTTCTGCTGCGAAAGATGGGCGCAGACCACATGGCGCAGCTTCGACCTGTCCAGGCTGGCCAGCAGTGTGCGCGCCTGGCCGTTGTCGAGATGACCGAACGGTCCGCAAATGCGTTCCTTGAGCCATTTCGGATACGCGCTCGCCCACAGCAGGTCA
>JBBQNG010000293.1:0-5336 GCA_038329645.1 Burkholderiales bacterium | reverse complement strand
CTGTCCAACCTGGACGCGCAGCTGCGCCACGAGATGCGCCGCGAGATCAGGTCGCTGCAGCAGGCGCTCGGCATGACCATGGTCTACGTGACCCACGACCAGACCGAAGCCATGAGCATGGCCGACCAGGTCGTGCTCATGAAGGATGGCCACATAGTGCAGGACGCCAGTCCCGCCGACCTCTATGCCAGGCCCGCGAGCGTGTTTGCGGCGCGCTTCGTCGGCACGCCGCCGATGAACGTCGTGTCCCTGCCTGCGATCACGGGCGAAGGCCTCCTGCTGGGTGTCCGGCCCGAGCACATCCGCCTGGGCGGCGACGGCATCGCGACGCGCGTCGAGAATGTGGAGTACCTCGGCGCCGACTCGATCATGACCTGCCGTGCCGGCACCGAGCCGATCAACGTGCGCCTGCCGGGCAAGGTCGCCCTCGCGCGCGGAAGCGAGGCAAGACTTGCATGGGATCGCGACGCGGTCCACTTATTCGACGCCGTCAGCGGCCTGCGCGTGGAGCGCGCAGGCGTTGCGGCGGCTATCAGCGCCTGAACTTTCAAAAGGGGAATTCCATGTCTGCAACACTGAAGCGATTCGCCGCCATCGCGGCCGCAGCGCTCCTGCCCGCCGTGGCGGCAGCGCAAACCACGGAAGTGTCTTTCTACTACCCGGTTGCGGTCGGCGGACCGATCACCAAGCTCATCGACTCGCTCGCCGGGGATTTCGAAAAGGAAAATCCCGGCATCAAGCTGAAACCGATCTATTCCGGCACCTACCAGGAATCCATCGTCAAGGCGCTGACCGCGATGAAGTCGGGCGAGCCGCCGGTGCTCTCGGTGCTGCTTTCCACCGACATGTTCACGCTCATCGACGAAGGCGCGATCGCCGACTGGACCGGCGTTGCCACCGGTGCCGACGACAAGGGCTGGATGAAAAGCTTCTACCCCGCGTTCATGGAGAACAGCGAGACCGGCGGTAAGGTCTGGGGCATCCCGTTCCAGCGCTCCACCATCGTGCTGTACTGGAACAAGGAGATGTTCAAGGAGGCGGGCCTCGACCCGAACCGGCCGCCGGAAAACTGGAAGGAGATGCTCCAGTACGCGCAGAAGCTCACCAGGCGCGACAGTGCCGGCAACGTGTCGCAATGGGGCGTGCAGGTCCCGTCATCGGGATTTCCCTACTGGCTCTTCCAGGGCTTCACGACTCCCAACGGCGCCATCCTCATGAACAAGGCCGGCAACCAGACCTATTTCGACAGCCCGGCGGTCATCGACGCGCTGCAGTTCTGGGTCGACCTCTCGCGCAAGCACAAGGTGATGCCACCGGGAATCGTCGAATGGGGCACCACGCCGAAGGACTTCTTCGAGAAGAAGATCGCCATGATGTGGACCACCACCGGCAACCTCACCAACGTGAAGAACAACGCCAAGTTCGATTTCGGCGTGGCGATGCTGCCCGCCGCCAAGCGCCGCGGCAGCCCGACGGGCGGTGGCAATTTCTACCTGTTCAGGAAATCCACGCCGGCGCAGCAGCAGGCCGCGCTGAAGTTCGTGAAATGGGTGACTTCGGCAGAGCGCGCCGCGCAGTGGGGCATCGAGACCGGGTATGTCGCGGTACGCCCGCAGGCATGGGAAACCGTGGCGCTGAGGAAATACGCCGCCGGATTCCCGCCCGCCACGGTAGCCCGCGACCAGCTCGAATTCTCGGTCGCCGAGCTGTCCACGCATGAAAACCAGCGCGTCACCAAGGCCCTCAACGACGGGCTGCAGGCGGCGCTTACCGGCACCAAGAAACCCGACCAGGCCATGAAGGACGCCCAGCGCGAAGCCGAGCGCATCCTGCGGCCCTACCGCAAGTAGCGCGCTCAAGCGGCGCACGAGGCGCGGCGATGAACCGGATCAGCGCGCAGGTCCACGGCTGGCTGCTGCTGCTGCCGGCTGTGGTGCTGCTCGCCGCATTCACGCATTTCCCGGCGGCAGCCACGCTCTGGCACAGCTTTTATTCGACGCCCAAGGGCGAGCGCGCGGCGGTGTGGGTGGGACTCGAGAACTACCAGGCCATGGTCGAGGACCCGGTGTTCTGGCAGGTGCTCGCCAACAACCTCTGGTTCGCGCTCGGCACCATCCCTGCGTCGATCGGCCTGGCGATGCTCATGGCCATATGGGTCAACGGCAAGCTGGCGGGCCGCGCTTTCCTGCGCATGGCGTTCTTCACGCCCACGGTGCTGCCGATGATCGCGGTGGCTAATATCTGGCTGTTCTTCTTCACGCCCACGTACGGCCTGCTCGAGCAGGTCACCGGCCTCTTCGGGTTGCCCTCGCACAACTGGCTGGGCACCCAGGACACGGTGCTCGGCTGCCTCATGATCGTGACAGTCTGGAAGGAGGCCGGGTTTTTCATGATCTTCTATCTTGCGGCGCTGCAGGCCATCCCGCCGTCGCTTGCAGAAGCGGCGGCGATCGAAGGCGCGGGGCGCTGGTACTACTTCCGCCGCGTGATCTTCCCTCTGCTCATGCCGACGACGCTGTTCGTGCTCATCAACGCAGTCATCAACTCGTTCCGGCTGGTCGAACACATCATCGTGATGACCAAGGGCGGCCCCGACAACGCCAGCTCGCTGCTGCTGTATTACATCTTCGAAGTGGGCTTCAAGTTCTGGGATTCGGCGTACGCCTCGACGCTTACCGTGGTGCTGCTTGCGATCCTTGCATCGGCGGCCATCGCGCAGTTCGCGTTCCTGGAAAAGCGCACCCACTACCAGTGAGAAACCCCATGCAACCCGGCGGCATCGGCCATGCGCTCGAAACGGCCGGCGCCTGGCTGCTCGCCATCCTTTGGATCCTGCCGCTGGCGTACGCGGTGTGGACCGCGTTCCATCCTGCCGAATACGCCACCCGCTTCGATCCTCTTGCGCCGCTGACGCTGGAGAATTTCAGGAACGCGTGGAACGCGGCCCCTTTCGCGCGCTATTTCCTCAATACCACGCTCCTGGTCGGCATGGTGCTCGCGGCGCAGCTCGTATTTTGCACGCTCGCGGCCTACGCGTTTGCGCGATACGTTTTCTTCGGGCGCGACGTGGTGTTCATGCTGGTGCTGGTCCAGCTCATGATCATGCCCGACGTGCTGCTGGTGGAGAACTACCGCACGATGTCGCAGCTCGACCTGACCGACACCATCACCGCGATAGGGCTGCCCTACATGGCGTCGGCGTTCGGCATCTTCCTGCTGCGCCAGACCTTCAAGACCGTCCCGAAGGAGCTGGACGACGCGGCGCGGGTGGAGGGGGCAAGCAGCCTGCAGATCCTGTGGAAAGTCTACGTGCCGCTCGCAAAGCCCGTTTACATCGCGTACGGGCTGGTCTCGGTGAGCTATCACTGGAACAACTTCCTCTGGCCCCTGATCATCACCAATTCGGTCACCTCGCGGCCGCTCACGGTCGGCCTGCAGGTGTTCTCTTCCTCCGACCAGGGCATCGACTGGTCGATCATCACTGCCGCAACCCTGATGACCTCGGGGCCGCTTCTCGTGGCGTTCCTGCTGTTCCAGAGGCAGTTCGTCCAGTCGTTCATGCGCGCAGGGATCAAATGAAACTGTTGCAATGGAACATTCAGTGGTGCCGCGGCATGGACGGGCTGGTCGACCCGGCGCGCATCGCCCGCGTCGCCAAGCAGATTGCCGACCCGGACGTGGCCTGCTTCCAGGAGGTCGCGATCAACTTTCCCGCGCTCGCGGGCTCGAGCGGCGAAGACCAGGTCGAGCGACTGCGCGCGGAATTCCCCGGCTACACGGCCATTTTTGCGGTCGCGGTGGAAGTGCCGGATGGAGCGGGCGGCCGCCGCCAGTTCGGCAACCTGATCCTTTCCCGCCTCCCCGTGCGCCAGTCGTATCGGCATTCCCTGCCGTGGCCGGCCGAGAGCGACACGCCAAGCATGCCGCGCATCGCCATCGAAGCCGTCATCGAAGCGCCGTTCGGGCTGGTGCGCGTGATCACCACGCATCTCGAGTACTACTCCGCGCGCCAGCGCGCCGCGCAGGTGGAGCGCTTGCGCGAGCTGCACATCGAGGCCTGTGGCCACGCGAGGGCAAAGCCTTCAGCGCAATACAGGTCCGGGGCGTTCCAGCCGTTCGAGCGCCCCAGGAGGGCGATCATCACCGGCGACTTCAACATGAAGATCGACGATCCGGCCTGCGTGAGACTCCAGGCGACTTTCGACGGCAACGTTCCGCGCCTGGTCGATGCCTGGGCGCACGCGCATCCCGGTGAGCCGCATCCGCCGACCTTCTGCCTGCATGGCAAGGAATACGCGAAGGAACCGTACTGCTGCGATTTCGTATTCGTGACCGAGGACCTTGCACCGCGCCTCAAGAGCGTCCGCGTGGATGTGCAGACGCAGGCTTCGGATCACCAGCCGGTGGCCATCGAGATTTCCTGAATACTGCCATTTTCAAGGTCAGCTCTGCACTGGGATTCGCTCTCCAGCCAAAATATCGCCATCGGTTGGATGCAGGTTCAGGCTCGAGAGAATGGTGACCGGCGCCCAGCCCCATCCGATTTCGGCCTGACGGTGGTATCTTGAGCCTATGGGTCTGGTCAACGGAAAGCTTCAGAGTCGGCCGCCGCATTCGAGTCGCCAAAGTTCGCGAAGACGTTGCCGCTGCCACGCACAATTTCAATTGCTCCTGACCGCGGACCTCAGCAATGCTTGACTCTGTCCGGGCGCGCGGGTAGCCTATGTGTATCTCATTTGTGATACTCAGGTGCGCGCGTGGCGGTTTCGCTGAGGGTTCCCGTGGAAGTAAAAAAGCGCGTTGCCCGTCTGGCTGAGGCAAGCGACACCACCGTGCATGCCTTCATGCTGGGGGCGATTCGTGACAAGGTCGAGGCCGAAGAGGCGCGCGCGGCATTGCACAAGGAAGCCCGGCTCAGGCTGGCGCGCATGAAGAAATCAGGCAAGGGCATACACGCCGCCGAGGTCTTCGCTTATCTGGATGCCCGCGCACGGGGCGAGAGCCCGCAGCGCCCCAAGCCGCGCAAGATGACGTGATCGTTTTCGCAGAGGAAGCGCTCGGCGACCTGGAAAAGATTTTTGAATTCAACTTCGAGCGCGACCCGGCGACGGCGCTGGCGCATATTGACGCGGTACGCAGCGCCGTTCTGGTCCTGGAGGCGCATCCGAACATAGGCCGCCCGCTTGGTGGCAGCTCGACATTGAGGGAACTTGTCATCTCGCATGGGCAGTCGGGGTACATCGCGCTTTACGAGCATGCGCCGGCCGAAGCGTTGATTCGGGTCGTTGCCCTCCGGCATCAGCGCGAAGCGGGTTACCGGGGTCGGTGAAAATCCG
>JBBQNG010000292.1:0-5337 GCA_038329645.1 Burkholderiales bacterium | reverse complement strand
TGCGGCGTGGCGGATTTCGGCGTCAAGGGCGGCGTGATGCAGGCCAACGCGCTGATCGTCGACACTGAGGTGACCACGGTCGTGGGCAGCGGAAGCGTCGACCTCGGCCACGAGCGCCTCGACCTCACGCTGGCGCCGAAGACCAGGCGATTCAGCCCGGTGGCGCTGCGCGGGCCGATCTACGTGCGCGGTACTTTCAGCAAGCCGAAGGTCGAACTCGACGTCCCGCGCCTCGCAATGCGCGGGGCGGGGGCGCTGCTGCTCGGCGTGGTCAATCCCCTGCTCGCCCTCCTGCCGTTGATCGAGCCCGGGCCCGGCGTGGACCCGCAGTGCGCCGATCTGATCCAGCAGGTGCGCAAGATCGTGCCGCACGCGCCGGCCGCGCCGGCGGTTGCCGCCGCGCGGCGCTGAGGCCAAAAAAAACGGGCCTTGCGGCCCGCCAATCCCTACGAGGAGTCCTGCCGAATTCGTTTACTTGCCGGTGCGGGCTTTTGCGTCGGTGATGCATCGCGCCTTCGCGTCGCCGGACAGCGGATCGCAGCGCTCCTTGGCGGCGGCATAGTTTGCATCGCGCTTGTCCTCGGCGGCGTCCTTGCGCGCCTCGGCGACTTTCTCGCTCGCGGTGGTAATGGCCTTGCCGGTCTTCATGTCCGCCTTGGCGTTCGCCTTGGCGCTGACCTGGGCGGCTTTCGCATCCTTTTTGCACACGTCCTTCGCGTTGCCCTTGAGGTCGTCGCACTTTTCCTTGGCGACCTTGTAGTCGGCGTCGGCCTTGGCGACGCGCAGGTTGTACTGCGCCTTCGGCGTGCCTTTTTCGCGCGCTTCGAGGTCGGCCCTGGCAACTTTCTCGGTGCCTTTGGCTTCCGCCATGCAAACGTCTTTGGCGTTCGCCCTCATGGCCTTGCAGTTGTCCTTGGCGGCCTTGTACTGCTGCTTGATCTGGTCCTTCTCGGACTTGACCGCGGTCTTGTCCATCGCCGCGAAGGCGCTGCCTGCGAACGCGCACGCCAGCACGGCGGCACGCGCGGAGATCCTGAGTTGGGGTGCGAGTGTCATGATCTGCTCCGAAGTAAATGCGGTCACAGCCAGCCTACCCCCGCGGGCAGTTCCTGTTTGTTCGCTAGTGCACACAAAATCCGGGCGTGAAAAAGCCGGCAGCCGCTGGTGCGGGTGCCGGCCTGCAGCCCCCGGTTTACTTGGCCGGGACGGGAACGACCACTATGGTGTCGCCAGTGGCGCCGCGCTTGCCGGTGTCGCCGGTCGCGCCCGTGGTGCCGGTCGCACCAGTGCTGCCGGTCGCACCAGTGCTGCCGGTCGAACCGGTGTAGCCGGTCGATCCCGTCGATCCTGTCGAGCCCGTGGCGCCCGTGGCGCCCGTCGGGCCGGGGACTGGCACGTTGGTGACGACTGCAGGGGTGACCACGGTCGGGCGGTCGCATGCGCTCAACGCCATCGCGAGCAGCGCGGCGGTAATGACTATTGAATACTTCATGGGAATTCCCTTTTCGGATTTTGCGGGTGCCGCGCGCGAGGAGACGTTTGCGGGAATGCGGCCTGAAGATACTCGCGGCGCGGGTCCGGGTCCGTTCGGTGTCGCGCTTATGGGCTGGCGAGGCGTGGATTGTCCGCCAGCGTACAGAAAAAGAACCGGATTCCGAGGACAATAGGCGCTGCTGTTATCGTACCAAGGGAGAAGAATCATGTTTAGCGCCATCAGGATTGCCGCCGCGTGCTGCCTGGCAGTCATCGCCGGTTGCGCTTCGCTGCCTGATACCCAGTTCCTCAACGCGCGCTATGAAGCGCAGGCGGCGAAATTCGAAAGTGCGCGCGGCGCACTGTCGCCGCAACGGAGCGTGGCGATCATCGCCGAGCTCAAGCGCAAGTCCGGCGACCTCGACATCCTCGACAAGCAGGTCGCGCTCGAGCAGGAGATCAGCGGCAGCCCACTGGTGGTCGGCAACAAGGTGGTGCTCCTGCAGGATGGCCCCGCAACTTACGCCGCCATGTTCGCGGCGATCTCCGGCGCGAAAGACCATATCAATGTGGAGTCCTACATCGTCGAGGATGGGGAAGTGGGGCAGAAGTTCGCCGACATGCTGCTCGAGCGCCAGGCGCAGGGCGTGCAGGTGAACATGATCTACGACAGTGTCGGCGCGTTCGGCACCAAGAAGGAGTATTTCGAGCGCCTCAAGGCGGGCGGGGTGCAGTTGCTCGAATTCAACCCCCTCAACCCCCTTGCGACAAAGAAGGCATGGCTGCCAAACAACCGCGACCACCGCAAGCTGCTCATTGTCGACGGGCGCACCGCCTTCCTCGGCGGCATCAATATCAGCAGTGTGTATTCGACCGGGTCTGCGGGGCGCCGGGGCGACGAGCCGGTGGATCCCAAGAACGGCTGGCGCGACACCGACGTGCAGATCGACGGACCCGTGGTGGCGTCGTTCCAGAAGCTGTTCTTACAGACCTGGGACAAGCAGAAGGGGCCGCCGCTCGCGCAGCGCAACTACTTTCCCGAGGTGGCCTCGCCCGGCCGGGAAATCGTGCGCGCGATCGGCAGCACCCCGGACGATCCCTACAGCCTCATCTACCTGACCTTCGTTTCGGCGATCACAAACGCTGAAAAGACGGCGTACATCACCAACGCCTACTTCGTTCCCGATCCCCAGCTGCGCAAGGCGCTCCTCGACGCGGCGGCCCGCGGCGTGGACGTGAGGCTGATCCTGCCCAGCCATTCCGATTCGGCCACCGTGTTCCACGCCGGGCGCTCGCACTACACGGAGCTGCTGGAAGGCGGCGTCAAGATCTATGAAAGGAAAGGCGCCCTGCTGCACTCCAAGACCGCGATCATCGACGGGGTCTGGTCGTGCGTCGGCTCGAGCAACCTCGACTGGCGCAGCGCGCTGGACAACGACGAGATCAACGCCGTGATCCTGGGCCGTGAGTTCGGCCAGCAGATGCTGGCGGCCTACAATGCCGACCTCGCCGCCTCGACGCCGATCGACCTCGAATCCTGGTCGCGCCGGCCGCTCGTCGACCGCTTCAGGGAGCTGACCGCGCGCGTCTGGGGCCGGCTGCTCTAACGCGCCAGGTCTTGCGCGAACTAGCGCGCGGCGGATTTGCGCGGGGGCTGCCAGCTCTGCGCGGCCTGGGCGCAGAACGCGGCGAGCTGCTCCAGCGCTTTCTGCACCGCCGAGTTGGCCGCCTGCACGCCGCCATACGGGTCGTCGCTCGGCGCCGGCACCAGCACCTCGAAATCACGAGTCGCCACTACCCGGCGGGTGCCGCCTTCGGAAAGGTACGCGCGCAATGCGAACCGCACCTGGCTCGGCGCCGTCATGAATTCCTGCTGCAGCAGGAGTACTTCGGTATCGAGGCGCAGCTCGCCGCTAGCCGATCCCGGTGACGACACCACCGCGCGGAATGCCCCGCTGCGCTCGAGCGTGCCCACGATGAGGCTCGAGATCATGCGGGCCGGCGGGTCCGCCCACTCGTTGTGCGCGAAGTACTCCAGCTTGTGCGCCTGGCGTACGTAGATGATTTTCTGGCTGTCGTAAGCCGCGGCGGCCTGCGTTTCGTTGACCACCAGCGTATGCGGTGAGCGCGGCGCCGCGGCGCGCGGCGCGGGCGCGGGAGCGGCGCTCGCGTCCAGCGAATAGTAGGTCGGGGACGGCGGCGTCGCCCCCGGCTTGAGCGCCGAGCAGCCGGCGGCAAGGGCGAAGCAAAGAACGGCGGCGCAAGCGCGGCCCGGGCACATGCGATTGCGAGGAAATTTGTGTGCTGCGGTGATCATTTGTCTTGTCCTTCCGGAGCCTGTTCGCCGGGACCCTCGGGCACCGGCTTTTTGCCGAACAGGAAGCCGCGCGGGTTGCGCTCGGTTTCATGGATGAACCGCCGCAGCTGCACGGTGAGGGTGTTCATTTCACCCAGCAGCCGCTGCAGCTCGGGCAGGGCGTCGGCCGTGAAGCGCTTGACGTCCGAACCGATCGAATCGACCGCGCGCCCCGCGCTTGCGCTCGCCTGTGCGGCTTCGTCGCCCATCTTGCGCACGGCGTCGGCGCTTTTTCCCACGCGCTCGAGCGTCGGGCCCAGCTCGGCGGCGAGCTTCTCGGTGACGCGGGCGCTGTTGTCGAACGTGCGCGCGGCGCTGGCGATGCCCGCGTCTATCGTGTCCTTGCGCGCGGCGAGTGTCTTGGTAAGGACCGACAGGTTGGCAAGCGTGGTCTTGAATGCGGCTACGTTCTCGTCGCTGAGGATCTTGTTGACGCTGTCGCCGGTCGAGTCGAGCTTGGCCAGCACGGTGGTGAGCAGGTTCTCGAGGCGCGCGCTGAGGGAAGGCTTGGTGCGGATTTCGGGGTAGCCGCCCGCGACTTTGGCTTTGAGGGGCGGCGATTCTCGGCTGCCCCCGGAGAGCTCGACGTAGGCGATGCCGGTCAGCCCCTGGGTCTTCAGCACGGCCTCGGTGTCCTCCTTGATCGGCGCGCCGCGCTCGATGGCGAACAGCAGGCGCACCTGCTCGGGGTTGGCCGGGTCGAGGCGGATATCCTGCACCTTGCCCACGTCGACGCCACGGTACTTCACCGGCGCGCTCACGCTCAGGCCGGCCACCGACTCGCCAACATGCGACATGTAGATGTCGTATTTTTTCTGAAACCCGCCGCCGCTCGCGAGCCACAGGATTCCCATGATCAGAAGCGCGCTCAGGCCGAGCACGAATGCGCCGACGATGGTGTAGTTGACCTTGGTTTCCATGCTGGCGCTAGGCGGCGGCCCGCTGTTTAGCGGCCTCTCCGCGCGGGCCTTCGAAGAACTGGCGCACCGCGGGCGCGTCCATTTTGGAGAGTTCCTCCATCGAGCCGATGCCTTGCACCTTGCCGTCGCCCAGCACGGCGACGCGGTCCGCGACCTGCCAGAGCAGGTCGAGGTCATGGGTGATCATCACTACCGTGAGGCCGAACAGCTCGCGCAGGTGCGTGACCAGCTCATCCACGCCCTGGGCGCTCACCGGGTCAAGCCCTGCCGTCGGCTCGTCGAGGAACAGCAGCTCAGGATCCAGCGCCAGCGCGCGCGCAAGCGAAGCGCGTTTCAGCATGCCGCCGCTCAGCTCGGCCGGGTACAGGATCCCGGTTTCCGGCGCGAGGCCGGTCAGGTCGATTTTCATTGCCGCGATCTCGTCGATTGCCTTGTCGTCGAGCTTTGTGTGCTCGCGCAGCGGCAGGCCGACGTTCTCGCGCAAGTTGAGCGAGCCGAACAGGCCGCCGTGCTGGAACATGACGCCAATGCGCGGCAACAGCGCCAGGGCCGCGGCCTCGTCGAGCCCCTTCAGGTCGACGCCGAGCA
>JBBQNG010000291.1:0-5345 GCA_038329645.1 Burkholderiales bacterium | reverse complement strand
GCCACCGGCTCGATCTACGCCCTCGTCGCCCTCGGCTTCAACGTGGTTTTCCGCTCCACGGACGCGATCAACTTCGCGCAGGGCGAATGGGTCATGGCCGGCGGCATGATGGCGGCCTGGATTCACGCCCAGTTCGCCTGGCCTTTGATTGCCATCGTGCCGCTTGCCGTGGTCTGCGTCGTCGTGCTGGGCCTGGCCTGCGAGCGCTTGTCCGTGTATCCGCTCTCGCAGCCTTCGCCGATGTCGATCACCCTGGTGACCATCGGCTTTGCGATCGCGACCAAGGCGCTGGTCATGCTCGCACTGGGCAAGCAGCCGATGAGCCTGCCGAGTTTCTCGGGCGTCGAGCCGATCCACATCGGCGGCGCGAGCCTCCAGCCGCAGGCCCTGTGGATCGTAGGGGCGTTGCTCGCAACGATGCTCGGCGTGCACCTGTTCTTCGAGCGCACCCTGCTGGGCCGGGCAATGAAGGCCGCCGCTGCGGACCGGGAGGCGGCGGCACTCGTCGGGATCAATGTGCCCCGAACCGTCATGTGGGCCTTCGTCATCGCCGCCGCCACCGGCGCGCTGGCGGGGATCATCATCACGCCGGTCACCCTGACCTCGTTCAATGCCGGCACCGTGCTCGGCTTCAAGGGTTTCTCGGCCGCCATGCTCGGCGGCCTGGGCAACCTGCCCGGCGCGCTCGTCGGCGGGCTGCTTCTCGGCCTGCTGGAAGCCTTCTCGGCGGCGTTCATCTCGTCGAAGTACAAGGACGCGGTGGCCTTCGTCGTGCTGTTGTTCCTGCTCTTCTTCCGTCCCGCGGGCCTGTTCGGCCGGGCGCAGGTCCAGAAAGTCTAGGAACCATGCACGCGCAGATTTCCAATGCCACCTACCGCGGTCTCGGCCTGCTCTGGCTGGTGCTGGCCGCCCTGCCCTGGATCGCGCCCAACAGCTACTGGCTGAACCTCGGCACGCTCTGGCTCACCAACCTGCTGCTGGTTGCGAGCCTCAACCTGCTGATGGGCTACAGCGGGCAGATTTCGCTCGCGCACGGGGCCTTCTTCGGCATCGGCGCCTACGTAAGCGGGGTGCTCAGCGCGAAGTACGGCATCTCGCCCTGGATCGGCCTCCCCGCCGCGCTCGCCTCGACCGGTCTTGTGGCTTTCCTCGTCGGCTGGCCCACCCTGCGGCTGCGCGGCCACTATCTCGCAATGGCAACGCTCGGCTTCAACGCGATCGCCTCGGTGCTGTTCGTCGAGCTGCGCGACTGGACCGGCGGCCCCAACGGGCTGGTGAACATCCCGCCGTACGTCCTGTTCGGGGTCAAGCTGGATTCCGACCGGGCGTTCTACTTTCTCGCGTTGGCCGCCGTGGGGAGTGCGCTCCTCCTGCTCCTCAACCTCCTCGACTCGCGCACCGGCCGCGCCCTGCGCGCGCTGTCCACCACCGAGACGGGCGCCGAGTGCATGGGTATCGACGTGCACAAGCACAAGATCCTGGTGTTCGTCGTGAGCGCGATGCTCGCCGCCCTGGCCGGCTGCCTGTATGCGCACCACAACGCGTTCGTCTCGCCCGAAACGTTCGACTTCATGACCAGCACGATGCTCGTCGTGATGGTGGCCCTTGGCGGCACGGGGCACTGGTGGGGCGCGTTTCTCGGCGCGCTGGTCTACACGCTGCTGCCCGAGGCGCTGCGCTCGTTCGGCGACCTCGAGCTCCTCATCTACGGCGTGAGCCTGGTGCTGGTGCTGCTGTTCTTCCCCCGCGGCCTCGGCGGGGCGCTGGACCTGCTGGCCACGCGCATCAGGCGCCGCCCTTCAGCGGCGACCCCGGCCAAAGCGGCGCCATGATCGAGCTGCGCGGCGTCTCGGTACAATTCGGCGGCCTGTCCGCGCTGTCGGGGCTCGACTTCAGTGTCCCGCGCGGCGCCATCAAGGCGGTCATCGGACCCAATGGCGCCGGCAAGACGACGCTGTTCAACGTGATCTCCGGGATCCAGGCGCCGAGCGCCGGCCGGGTGCTGCTCGACGGGGATGATGTCACCGCCCTCCCGGCGCACGAGCGGGTGCATCGCGGCCTGGCCCGCACCTTCCAGAACCTGCAGGTGTTTTCGGGCATGAGCGTGCTCGAGAACGTCGTGGTCGGGATGCACACGCGGCTTCGCTCGGGCGTGTTCAACGCCCTGCTCCGCCTGCCCTCGGGACGGCGCGAAGAGGCCGCCGCGCGCGACACCGCCCGCGCGTTGCTGGCCCGCGTCGGCCTCGCCGCCAAGGCCGACCTGCCCGTCACGGCGCTCTCCTTCGGCGACCTCAAGATCGTCGAGATCGCCCGCGCGCTCGCCTCGGAGCCCAGGGTGCTGCTGCTCGACGAGCCCACTGCGGGGTTGCCCGCGGCAGAAGCCGGCCGCGTCGCCGAAGTGATCCGCACAATCAACGCCGAGGGCGTGACCGTACTGCTGGTCGAGCACAACATGCGCGTGGTGATGTCCGTCAGCCACGACATCCTCGTGCTCAATTTCGGTCTGCGCATCGCCGAAGGCGAGCCGGCCGCGGTGCGCGCCCACCCCGAAGTGATCGCGGCCTACCTCGGCACCGACGCGGATGCGGCCGCCCATGTTTAGCGTTCGCAACCTGGTCGTCGGCTACGGCCCGGTCACCGCGCTTGCGGGCATCGCGCTGGAGGTCGCCCAAGGCGAGATCGTATGCGTCATCGGGCCCAATGGGGCCGGCAAGACCACGCTGATGAAAACCGCCGCAGGGTTGTTGCGGCCCCGCTCTGGGGACGTCAGTTTGGACGGCGCCCCGCTGCCCGCGGGCGCCGTCGCGCGCGTGCGCGCCGGGATCGCTTTGGTTCCAGAAGGTCGCCACGTCTTCAGCCCGCTCACTGTCCGCGATAACCTGGAACTCGGCGCCTATGTGCGCCTGTCGCGCGGCGAACGCGATGCGGTGGCAGTCGACCTGGCCCGCGTCTACGAAATCTTTCCACGGCTCAAGGAGCGTGCCGCGCAACCCGCCGGCCTGCTGTCCGGCGGCGAGCAGCAGATGGTCGCCATCGGCCGCGCCCTCATGGGACGGCCGCGCTTTCTGCTTCTGGATGAGCCTTCGATGGGCCTCGCGCCGCTGGTCGTGGCGGAAATCTTCGCGGTCATCCGCCGCCTCCACACCGAAGGCACCACGGTGCTGGTCGCGGAACAGAACGCGCGCATGGCGCTTTCCGTGTCGCAACGGGCCTACGTGATCGAGGCCGGGCTGGTCGTAAAGGCCGGCAGCGCGGCCGCATTGGCCGGAGACCCGGCCGTGCGCGAAGCGTACCTGGGGGGGGCGTGAGCATGGCCGAGACTTTCGACAGGGCGACGGAAAGCGGCGAGGACGCCTGCTTTTTCTCGGTCGACGAGCTCAGTGCACGCTTTCGATCGGGAGAACGCTCGCCGGTAGAAGTAGCAAAAGCGATGTTCGCTCGCATCGCGCGTGTCAATCCGACGCTCGCAGCGTATTACCAGCTCGACGAGGAAGGCGCCCTGTATGCGGCACGAGAGTCCGAGGCGCGCCATCGCGCCGGCGCGTCAAAAGGCCCACTCGACGGCATCCCGGTTTCGATCAAGGACCATATCGACGTGGCCGGCCTGGCGAGCCCTCGCGGAATGGCGTTGGAGCAGGCCGCCAGGACAGCCGAAGACTCGCCGGTCACCGCGCGCCTGCGCGAAGCCGGCGCAGTCATCCTTGGCAAGACGACGATGCCGGAGCTCTCGGTGATCCCGGTGACGCACACGCGCGCCTTCGGGATCACGCGCAATCCCGTGGACTTGAGCCGCTCGCCCGGCGGCTCGAGCGGCGGCGCAGCCGCAGCGGTGGCCGCGGGCCTGTGCACGATCGCAATCGGGTCCGACGGCGGTGGCTCGATCCGCCTTCCTGCGGCGTTCACAGGCACCGTCGGGCACAAGCCGACGCTCGGTCGCGTGCCCTATCACCCGGGACAGACCGACCGGACCGTGGCCGGGCCGCTCGCGCGCAGCGCGCGCGACTGCGCACACGCAATGAACGCGATTGCTCGCCCCGACGGGCGTGACTGGATGGAACTGCCCTCCGACGGCATGGACTATTCGGCGGCGCTGGCGGGCGCGTCGCTGAAAGGCCTGCGCGTCGCCTACAGCCCCGACTACGGCTACCAGAAAGTGGATACTGACATCGCGGCGCAGGTCGAATCGGCAGTGGAAGCCATGGCGCGCGCCGGCGCACTCATTACGAAAATAGGCCGCGTATGCCGCGACCCTTTCCGGGCCTACATGGTGCAGGCCGGGCTGCGCCTGCGCTCGGCCAGGCGCGCCGCGGACGAGCCGCGCGCCGTCGCCAGCATGCTCGACTTCGCGGCCACGATCACACCCGAGGACCTGCAATCGATGATCGACGAGCGCAACCGGCTCGGCGTCGACCTGCTGGCGGTCTTCGCCTCACACGACGTCCTCGTGTCGCCGACCTCGCCAGTGCCCGCCCCGCGCGCAGGCGTGTTCTATCCGGACGGCGATACGCTCGGCGAGGCAAATCGCAACCTCATCGGATTTACCTGCCCGGTCAACCTGGTGCACATGCCCGCCATCAGCGTCCCGTGCGGGCGGACGCCGGAGAACCTCCCGGTCGGGTTGCAGGTCGCGGGGCCGAAGTTCTCCGACTCGCGCCTGCTGGCGGTGGCCAACGCCTTCGAAAGCCTGGCTTCCTAGCCGGAAAGTGTCCGTTTCCCTCCGGGATTGTACCGGTACCAGCACAAAACTGCCCCGTCTGCCAGTAATTGCGCGGGGATTAATAAAAAATGTCCTGAATTCAGGCCCGCGCGAGCTTCTTCTGCACCCGCTCGTCGAACCGCTCCACGTTGACCACCACCCGCTCGTGCAGCCCGTCGCCGATCAGTTCGCGCTCGTCATGCGCCTCGACGCGAAAGGTCAGCTTGCGTCCGTCGATCTTCACCAGTTCGGCAGTGGCTGTCACCCGCATTCCGACCGGCGTGGCTGCAATGTGGCGCACATCGAGGTGGATCCCGAGCGACTGGTGCCCCGGGGGCAGATGCTGCTCGCAGCACGCCAGCGCAGCGGCTTCGAACAGGTTGATCATCACAGGCGTGGCAAGCACGCGCACCTTGCCGCTGCCGACAAAAGGCGCGGTGTGCTCATCGGCGACCACGATTCCGTAGGTGCCGACAAGCCCGGCGTGAAGTTCGGTGTTCGCTGCCATGAGTCCATTCGCATCGGCGAAAGGACTCATGGTAGCGCGGCCCGGCCCGGTCCGGACCGGGCCGCGGCCCGAAAGCTAAATCGGGGTCTGCGGGGAGTTGGTATGGGGGTAGATACAAGCGCGCTGGCGATTATGCGGCTT
>JBBQNG010000290.1:0-5375 GCA_038329645.1 Burkholderiales bacterium | reverse complement strand
ACGGCCTGGTCGGCCCCGCTGGGCTGCCGAACGAAGTCTCGGCGCGCATCGCGGACGCCCTGCAGAAAGCCAAGAGCGACAACACGATGCGCGACCAGCTCAACGCCACCGGTTGCGACGCGGAGATCCTCACGCCCGCGCAGACGGTCGACAAGATCCGCGCCGACTACGCGAAGTGGGGCAGGGTGGTTCGCGAAGCCAACATCAAGGCCGAATAAGGAAGTGGCGCCCGATCATCCGCGCGGCGGGAATCAAGGCGGAATAAGGCTGGAATTCAGAACTTTTATTTCGCCCGATCCAATAGCAGAGCGGCTTTCCGGGTAATTTCTATTCCGGATCCGCTATATCCAGCCCTGCCGGAATGGTTACGAAACGCGCGCGGCCCGCTTTGGCGGCCGCGTGGCGCGCGGGGCGCCGAAAACCTGGGCCCAGTACGCCCCCATCTGGCTGCGCCGGTTGCTCGCCAGGGCCACACCCATATCGGTGTATTCCGCGTCCATGAGGTTGGCGCAGTGGCCGGGGCTGGAAATCCATCCCGCCATGACCGCTTCGGGCGTCATCTGGCCGGCGGCGATGTTCTCGGCCGTGCCCCGATAGTCGTAGCCGGCGCTCTCGACGCGCTGGGAAGGCGAACGGCCGTCGAGAGAGTTATGGCCGAAGTAGTTGTTGCGGGCCATGTCCTCGGCGTGGTCGCGCGCGGCGCGGGCGAGGATCTCGTTCCACACCACGGGGCGGGCGGCGGGATAGAACGTTGCGCCGCAATTGCGGCCGCGCGAGCGAGCCTCGTTCACAAGCGCGAGCACGCGGGAGGCGACCCCGACCTCGTCCATGCCGGGGGCTGGCGCGAACTCGCCGGCGAGGATGACGAAGGTGGTATTGCCCTGCTGGTGGACACCCATTTCGGCCAGGCGGGGATCCACGATGAGCGGGCAATAACCGTTGGCGAGTAGTGTCTCGAGCGCCAGGCGGTCGGCGCTGCCGGACACGGTGATGCCCTTGACGAGCACGGACTGGTAGCCGGCCGCTTGCACGCTCTGCTGCAGCGATGAACCCGCCACCGCCATCGCGGCGGCGCGATCGAGGTCGGGGCGCCTTACGAAATGCTGTAGGCCAGGCTGGGCGGGACAACGCGAGTGGCCGGTGCGCATCTGGTTTACGAGTGTTGCGACCTCCGTCGGGCCGGCGGGCTCTGCGCCGGCCAAGGCGGAAAAAAACATTCCAAGCGCCGCGATGCCGGCGAGGCCGGCCTTGAGTGCCTGGAGGGGGCTCATTCTTGCAATCTGTACCATTGGCTGCAGGACTCCGTGACTGATCACCGAACAAAATGTCCTGCAAGTGTAAGCGCGAGTCCGCCAGGAGCGGTAAGGACTAGTTCCTCGAAGGTCATTGATTTTGTAAACAAAAGCCATAGAAATTTCGGGCGCCCAAAGGCGCTATTCCTCGCGGCAATGGATCTCCCAGAGGACAGCCGCGTGGACGAGCCGCAGCACGCTGAGCTCCCCGCCCAGGCTGGTGAAAGTGACGTGGAAATTCCCGTCGTGGTCGAGTTCGGCAAAAGCGGGTATCGACGGGCTTTCGGGGTCGTTGGCCACGCGGACCTTGACGTTGACCGCCGCGCCGGGCGAGGCGGCCGCGGCCCTTAGGCGGCTGACCTTGTCGCGGAAGTCGAATTTGTAGCGCACGCCCCTCATGGAGCGAAATGATGAGCGAGTGTGCCACCGGAGTAAACTGCGGCAGGCACCGGAAGAGGAAAAAAGTCATGGGGCAAGGCGGAAATTTCCTGATGAACACCTGGTACGTGGCGGCGTGGGACCACGAGCTCATCGACGGCAAGCTGCTCGCGCGCACGATCCTCGACCAGCCGGTCCTCCTTTACAAGGGCGACAGCGGCCGCGCCGTGGCGCTGGACAACCGCTGCTGCCACCGCGGCGCGATGCTTTCAAAGGGCAGGCTCGAGGGCGATTGCGTGCGCTGCATGTACCACGGGCTCAAGTTCGACCCGTCGGGCAAGTGCGTGCAGATCCCGGGGCAGGACGTGATCCCCGCCAAGCTCGGCGTGCGCAGCTACCCCGTGGTGGAGCGCGACCACATCGTGTGGATCTGGCCGGGGGACCCGGCCAAGGCCGATCCGGCCCTGATCGTCGATATCCCCTATCTGCGCGATCCCGCCTGGCGCGGCGTGCCGGACTACATGCATTACGACGCGGACTACCGCCTGATCGTCGACAACCTGAGCGATTTCGCGCATCTCGCCTTCGTCCATACCAAGACGCTTGGCGGTTCGGAGGAATACGCCTTCAAGACCAAGCCCGTGTCGGTCGAGCGGCTGGAGAACGG
Source organism: Burkholderiales bacterium (assembly GCA_038329645.1). Classification (GTDB taxonomy): domain Bacteria; phylum Pseudomonadota; class Gammaproteobacteria; order Burkholderiales; family SG8-39; genus SZAS-79. The sequence continues at coordinate 3,038 of JBBQNG010000290.1, read as the reverse complement.
GTTTCGCGTCGAGCGCTGGCACATGAACGCCAACCCGCCGCCTTTCCACCGCAAGGTGACGCGCGACGACACGCCGATCGACCGGCGCAACATCGGCCTCATGTACGTGCCGGGTATTTTTTTCCTCGAGTCGCTGTTCGCGCTCGCGGGTTCGGGCGCGGAGAAGGGCGATTTCAGCAAGGCCAAGCAATACCGTAACTGCCAGTTCTTCACGCCCGAAACTGCGCGCAGCACGCATTTCTTCTGGAACTACCTGCACGACTACGACCTGCACGATCCGACCGTCGGCCTGTCGCTCCACGACAGCATGGTGCAGGGCTTCCTCGAGGACAAGGCGATCATCGAAGGCCAGCAGAAAGTGCTCGACCGCGATCCGGACTTCAAGATGCACCCGATCGCCTCCGACGGGGCGCTCGCGCATTTCCGCCGGACGCTCGAGCGGATGATCGAAGCCGAGAAGCCCGGGCTGCGCCAGGTTGTCGCGGCAGGCTGAACCGCAGGCGCTGATCGCCGGAGTCGAATCGCACGCCGAGCGCCTTGCGTCGCCGTGCGGCGAGGGCGAGCTGGCCTGGCGCCGCTGGGGCTCGGGACCGCCCGTGGTGCTCCTGCACGGTGGCACCGGCTCCTGGACCCACTGGATCCACAACGTTCTTCCGCTTGCCGGCACGCACACGGTGTGGGTGCCCGATATGCCGGGTTTCGGTGATTCGGCGAGCCCGCCGCGGGGTTCGGACGTCGGCGCGATTGCGCAGATCGTCGCCAGGGGCGCCGCGAAACTGGTCGGCGGCCGGTTTGCGCTCGTCGGGTTTTCGTTCGGCGGTCTCGTCGCAGGACATCTCGCCGCGGCCCATCCGGAGCTCGTGCAGCAGCTGGTCCTGGTCGGCGCAGGGGGCCTCGGTCTGCGCGACGGAAAGAAGCTTCCCCTGGTCGCGTGGCGGCACCTCAAGGACGAGGACGCCCGCAATGCCGCGCACCGCCACAACCTCGCCAACCTCATGCTGTGGGACGCAGCGAAGATCGACCCGCTCGCGCTGCACATCCAGTCGCACAACGCGGCCCGCTCGCGCATCAACAGCGGTCCGTTCTCCCGCGGCGACGTCCTGCTCGAGCCGTTGTCCAGGGTCGAAGCACCCGTCGATGGCATCTGGGGACGCCATGATCGGACCGCAGGCGGGCGCCTTGGCGAAATCGAGCCCATCCTCAGGCGTACCGATCCGCGGGCGGAACTCCTCATCGTCGAAGACGCGGGTCACTGGGTGATCTTCGAGCAGCCCGACGCAGTGAACGCAACGCTCGAAAAACTATATGTGCGCCAGGGCACTTTACTTTCCGCGCGCGCGCCTTAACCTTGCCGAAATGAAATACAAGGACTATTACGCAGCATTGGGCGTGGCAAAGGATGCGAGCGCCGCCGACATCAAGAAGGCTTACCGCAAGCTTGCGCAGAAGCATCACCCCGACGTCTCGAAAGAGGCGGGCGCCGAAGAGAAATTCAAGGACATCGCCGAGGCTTACGCGACGCTGAAGGTTGCGGACAAGCGCGCCGCCTACGACCGGCTGGGCAGCCATTCCCCGGGGCAGGAGTTCCAGCCTCCGCCGGACTGGGGCGGCGGGCAGGGCGGCGCCAATTTCAGTTTCGAGGACATCGACCTTGCGGACCTTTTCGCCGGCCTGGGCGGGCGCGCTGGCGGCGCCCGCGGGCAGGGAACGCGCATGTCGATGCCCGGCGAGGACTACGAAGTCATCGCGAAGATCCCGCTCGAAGATGCGGCCCAGGGGACCCTGGTCGACCTCAACCTGAGCATCCCGGAGTACGACGAAAACGGCCGCCTGCGCCGCGTGCCGCGAGCATTCAAGGCCCGGATCCCGCCGGGCGCCACGCACGGCCAGCGCCTAAGGCTGCGCGGCAAGGGCGGCAAGGGTTTCAACGGCGGGCACGACGGCGATCTGTTCCTCAACATCGAGCTGCTTCCCCACCCGCTGTTCCGGCCCACTGGTCACGACCTTTACATCGATTTGCCGCTTGCGCCCTGGGAAGCGGCGCTGGGCGCGACCGTGGCCGTGCCGACGCTGGCGGGCGCGGTCAACCTGAAGATCCCGCCGGGCACGATGGCCGGGCAGAAGCTGCGCCTTGCCAAGCGCGGGCTGCCCCGCGCGCAGGGCGAGCCCGGCGATCTCTACGCGATTGCGCAGATCGTAGTGCCGCCAACGCTCGGCGAGCGCGAGCGCGAGCTGTTCAAAGAGCTGGCCGACATCTCGAAATTCGAGCCGCGCAAGCATTTCAAGACGGAGGTCCCGCATGACAGCTGAAGCGGCGGAAAGCGCATGGATGAACGAGCACACCGAGCTCACGCTCGAGGACCTCGCCACCCTGTCCGGGTTGCCCGAGGCGATTCTGTGCGAGCTGGTCGATTGCGGTGCGCTCGCGCCGGCCAATCCCGGCGGCATGCAGTGGACCTTCAGCGCGCGGTGCGTGGTCACCCTGCGCAGCGCCGGGCGGCTGCGCAACGATTTCGAGCTGGACTCGAATGCGCTTGCGCTGGCGATGTCTTTGCTCGAACGTATCCACGAGCTCGAATCGCAGCTGCATGCCGTACGGGCGCAGATCCCGCGCCGTTTCGCCTGACCCGGTAAAACCTTGGAAACGCTGAGGGCCGCTACCGTTTGGCGTAGGGCTCGAACTCGGCCGCACAGCGTGCCGCCCGCGTAGCGGCGTCCCCAACCTGCGCGTGGCAGCGCAGCAGGCGGAAAGCGGCCTTGGGTGCGCTTTTCGGCAGGCGCGCAACATACAGGTCCCACAGGCGCAGCGCCGCGGCCTTGTCGCCGGCCGCCAGGTACCCGGTCAGTCCGGCCATCCACAGGTACTCGCGGCTCTCGGCATTGAGCTCGTACGCGCCGGCCAGCAGCTGGCCGGCCAGCTCGGCCATCGGCGTGGCGTCGCGCGCGCCCACGGCGCGGAACAGCTCGATCCAGCGGCGCTGGTATTTCTCTAGCCCGCCAAAGCACGGCGCGTCGGTCACGCGCTTCCACACCATGCC
>JBBQNG010000289.1:0-5386 GCA_038329645.1 Burkholderiales bacterium | reverse complement strand
CCGCTTTCGTCACCGGCAGCAACGGCTTTCTCGGCCTCAACCTGTGTGGGGCGCTCCTCGGCCGGGGCTGGCGCGTGCTCGCGCTGCATCGCGCAACCTCCGACACCCGCTACCTCGAACGGCTGGCGGTCGAGCCGGTGGAAGGCGATATCAACGATCCGCACTCGCTTGCGCGCACCCTGCCCGATGACGTGGACGCCGTGTTCCATGTAGCGGGCAGCACCAGCCTGTGGTCTCGCAACGACGCCGAGCAGGACCGCATCAACATCGAAGGCACACGCAACACGGTCGAAGCCGCTCTTGCCGCGCGGGCCAAGCGCTTCGTGCATACTTCGAGCATTTCGGCGTGGGGCCTATGCGCAGGCACGATCGACGAAACCGTCGCGCAGCTCGGGGCGGCTTCGCCGGTGAACTACCAGCGCTCCAAGTACGCGGCCGAAGGCGAAGTGCGCACAGGAATCGCCCGCGGGCTGCAAGCCGTCATCGTCAACCCCGCCGGCATCCTCGGGCCCTTCGATACGGCCGGCTACGCGCGCCTGTTCCGCATGGTGCACACCGGCAAGCTGCCGGGCGTGCCGCCCGGGTCCCTGTCGTTTTGCGATGTGCGCGAAGTAGCCGGGGCCCACATCGCGGCAGCCGAACGCGGGCGCGTGGGCGAGCTCTACCTGCTCGGCGGCGCCGATGCGAGCCTGCTCGAACTCGTAACGCTCATCGGCGAGCTCGACGGCAAGCGCGTCCCTGCGCGTGCCTCGCCGGCGTGGTTGCTGAAAGCCGTCGCCGCAATCGGCGAATCGCTGTCGGTTGTTACCGGCAAGCAGCCCAACCTCACGCGCGAAGCGGCCACCATGGCCACGCGCACCCTGTTCTGCGACTGCAGCAAGGCCAAACGCGAGCTTGGCTTCGAAGCCGTGCCATTGCGCAAGATGGTCGAGGACTGTTATCGGTGGATGAAGGCCGAGGGCCAGCTCGATCCTGTGTGAGGCATCGCACAGAGAAAACGCCGCTCCGCGGCGAATAATCGGGGCCATCGGGGTAAGGAGGCAGCACCATGAACGCTTCACGTCAAAAATCCTGTTACCTGTTTTCGGCAATCGCGGCCGCAATGATCGCGGCGGGTTGCGCTTCGCTGCCGTCTGCCAACGAAACCGGCAACGCGCCGTCTGTCGGGGTGCTCCCGGGCGGCGGCAAGACCATGGCCCAAATGAACGCGGACGACGTGGCGTGCCGCGGGATTGCGCACGCCCGCGCCAGCGACAACACACCGCTTCCGGTGGCAATGGGACTGGGCGGTGTTGAAGTGGCGAGCTCGCGCCCACGCGTCACGATGCGCGACCGCACCGTGGATACCGAATCCACAGGCTCGGTCTACGGCAACTCGCCGGCGATCGATCCAAAGATGCTCACCGTGCAACAACGCTACGACACCGCCTACGTGCAGTGCATGTACTCCAAGGGTCACAAGATCCCGGTCAACGAGTCGGTCAGCGGCTAAGCGCTGCGTTAAGAGCGATACCGAACCGACCCGGCCGCCCGCGTGGCCTAACTTCGGGGTCCGATCGAAGCACCGAAGGAGTCCGACATGTCCGCCCATTTCGAGCTGCACAAGAGCGCCGACCAGAAATTCGTCTTCAACCTCAAGGCCGCCAACAACGAGATCATCCTCACCGGCCAGACCTACTCGACCAAGCAGCATGCGCTGGACGGCATCCAGTCGGTGCGCGACAACTCGGCCAAGGACGCGCAATACGAGCGCAAGACGTCGTCGGCCAGCGAGCCGTACTTCGTGCTGAGCGGCGGCAACGGCACCGTCATCGGGTCCAGCCAGATGTACGCGTCGGCCTCGGCGATGGAAAGCGGGATTGCCAGCGTCAAGGCAAACGGCCAAACCATGACCACCAAAGACAATGCGGCGGCGTAAGGCTCTTTACAGGCCGGGTTCGCGCCAGCTCTTGTCGAGGTAGCGCCGCCCGGCGGTTTCGCTCACCTGGAGTGCTGCCCGGTAGCCGCCTCTGGCCACCCGGAGCGTTTTCACTTCGACCGCCACCTGCTCCTCGTCGGGTCCGTTGACAAAAGCCTCGGCCAGCACGCGGCCTTCGAGCAAGGCGGCTTTTGCATTGCCCATCAAATGCAGCACCGTAGGTGTCACGTCGGCGTTCGAGCTCGGTGTGCGCAGCCGCGCACCGCGCTTGAAAGCCGGCCCCCAGGCGAGCATCGTGTTTTTCACTGTCCAAGGACTCATGCTGCCGTGATTCGCGGTGTCGGTATCCATCGGACCGGTCTCGCCGCCGGTGAGCATGACGTAATCGCTGCCTGCGACGCCGTGCCGGTTGCGCGCCGAGGACCAGGGAAAAGTGAACACGATGTCCGGGCTGCGCTCGCCGCCGCCCAGGTGGACATATTCGAGCGCGAATGTGCCGGGCACCGCACCCTCGTGATCGCGCTTGCCGGTCTTGCCGCGTCCGGTGAACACCACTCCTGTCCAGGGTTGCTTCTGCAGGAATGCGACGTAGCTTCGGACCAGCGCGGGGCTGCGTTTTTTCACGTGTAGGGCCACTGTCTGGCCCGATGACGCGATCACCACATCTTCGGGCTTGAACCCGGCGGCGAGGAGTGCCTGGCCCAGGTTCACGCCATACACCGTCTGCCCGAAACCGTGGTCGGATACGACCATGATGTTCGTCCTGTCGGCCAGCCCGAGCGTGGCCAGCGTCTCGAGCACCAAGCCGATGTTGCGGTCGACGTTGCGGATCGACGCGAGCGACTCGGGCGCCCCGGCGCCGAACGCGTGCTGGATATGGTCCGGCTCGGTGTGCCAGGAGTAGAGGACATCGGGCCTGAGGTCGGTCAGCACGTATTCGCGCAGCACCCGCATCGACCAGTCGACCTGCGCGTCGTAGTTGTCTTTCGCCCCGCCCTTTTTCGCCGGACGGCCGAACCGCCGGGTGACCTCGTCGGCCACGGGTTGCGGCCAGCCGGCCGACGCGCCGGCGTAGAAGTCGCCGTTGATTACGGTGCCGCTGCCACGCGGCGCACGTGGCGCCATGAGCAGCGCGCTGCCCGTGGAGCCCGAGCTGACCGCGACGTAGCGATGCCCGCCCTCGGCCGCCATTTCAGCGATCGAAGGCACGAGCACGATACGCCCTGGCGATATCGCATCCATCTTCAGCAGCGGCTCGAAGTTGTCGTTCGGAAACGACTTGGCCGCGTCCACGGACGGGATGTAGATCTGGTTGCCGAGGATCCCGTGGCGGGCCGGCTGCATCCCGGTCGACAGGGTCGCCGAATTGACCCGCGTTACGGTCGGAAAAACCGAGTGGCTGTTCTCGAACGTGACGCCTTCGGTCTTCAGCCGGTAGAGGTTGGGCGTCTCGGCGGCGGTGATACCGTCCGGCCTCAGGCCGTCGATGACGAACACCATCTGGAGCGATGCGCGGGCGGGCGATTGCGCAACTGCAGTCGCGGATGCGAGCAGGGACAGGACGACAAAAAACAAGCGGACCATGGGGCCTCCCGAAAACGAGTATCCGAAGGTTTACCCCATCCCGTGTTGCGAGTCTATCTTCAGCAGCTGAAACGCGGAGTGGGATAATCGCCCATGATCCGCCGCGCGCTGAAGGGATTGTTCACCTGGGCCGTCGCCCTACTGATCCTGTTCGAGGAGTGGGGCTGGGAGCCGCTCGGACGCCTGGTTGCGCGGTTGGGGCGGCTGCCGTTCTTTGCGCTGCTCGAGCGGCGCATTCAGGCGCTGCCGCCGTATGCCTCGCTTGCGGCATTCGGCGCGCCGATGCTCCTGCTCCTGCCGGTCAAGCTCGCCGCGCTCTGGCTCATCGCGCAGGGGTACGCGGTACCTGGCCTGGCGGTCATCCTGCTGGCAAAAGTGGCCGGCACAGCGCTGGTCGCAAGACTGTTCACGCTGACGCAGCCCGCCCTGATGCGGCTGGGCTGGTTTGCACGCTTCTACGCGCGCTGGACGGCATGGAAGGAAGCGGTGCTCTTGCGCGTACGCGCCTCGGCCGCGTGGCTCGCCATCGGATGGGCCAAAGCCGCGATGCGCGCCCTGGGCGCGCGCATAAAGTCTAACTTCATATAGACCGGATCCAATAGCAGAGCCGTACTCCAGGCAATCCGCTTGCCGTTTATGGAAACTCCTACGGCACGCCGACCGAGAACCGGAACGTCGCCCCGCACCCCGGCGCAGCCTCGGCCGAGATCGTCCCGCCATGGCGCTCGACGATGCGGCGCGCGATGGCGAGCCCGGCCCCAGTGCCCTCGAACTCGTCGGCGCCGTGCAGCCGGCTGAAAACGCCGAACAGCTTTTCGGCATGCGCCATGTCGAAGCCCACGCCATTGTCGCGCACGAAATAGATGCCGTTGGCGTAGCCGACCTCGATCGACGGCCGGGGCGAATGGGCGCTGTACTTGACCGCATTGGAAAGGAGCGCCGTCCACACCACGCGGATGAGCGCGGGGTCCGCCTCACACGGCGGAAGCGGCGCGATCGAAAGCTCGACGCCGCCGTCACCCGGCACCACGTCGGCGGCGGCGCCGTGCACGACAGCTGTCATGTCGACAGTGCGCCTGGCCAGCGTGGTGCGCGAATAGCGCGACAACTCGAGCAGGTCGTCGATCAGCTCGCCCATCCGCGCCGCGCTGCGCCTGATCTGCGTGAGCCGGTGGCGCAGGGCGTCGGACAATCCGCCCTCCGCGCTCGCGAGCGCAATGCCCGCGTGGCCGTCGATCGCGCGCACCGGCGACTTGAGGTCGTGCGCGACGGTATAGGCGAAGTCCTCGAGCTCCTGGTTGGCCGCTTCGAGCATGCGGATGCGCAGCGCTCTTTCCCGCTCCCATGCGCTCTGGCGGGTCACGGTCCAGCGGCAAGCGTAGTAGCCCGCCAGCGCCAGGAAAAGGAGCAGGAGCCACGCCGGCCAGATGCGCTCCCACCATCCGGTGCGGATGTTGGCCGTCGGATTGGCGATGTAGAAGGTGAGCGGGAAGCTTGCCAGGCGGCGATACACGAACAGCGTCTCCTCCCCCGAAATCCGGCTCGCGCCGATGAGATGGCCTCTCGTATCGTGCGGCTGGTCGAGCAGGAAGGCCGCCATGGCGCCGCTCGCGCGCGTGCCGTAGATGTCCTCCAGGCGGCTTTGCGCGGGCAGGGGGCTGCGCAGAAGGATGTACCCGTCATCCCGTACCAGGCCGAATGCCGCGCGTTCGGGCAGCGGGGCGTCTTTCCAGATCGCCTGCGGCTTGGAAAGCGGCAATCCGGCGCCGAGGATCAGCTTGAGCGTCCCCTGCCGGTCCCAGACGCCGTAGCCCAGCGGCGCAACCCATTCCCGGGTAAGCGGCCCAAAGAACGCCCTGCCTATGGTGAGATCGCGGTTGCCAG
>JBBQNG010000288.1:0-5388 GCA_038329645.1 Burkholderiales bacterium | reverse complement strand
CGGAGATCTGGGAGCTGGTCAAGGTCGCGCGCTGGTCGCGCGTGCCCGCCCGCACCGTGCTTCTGAAGGAAGATGCTCCGGGCGACGCTCTCCTGTTCCTCGCCGACGGCCAGCTCAAGGTGACCAAGCAGGGCCAGCTGCTCAATATCATCGGCGGCGGGGAGTGGTTCGGCGAGATGTCGTACATCGGCGGCGGGGACATGCTGCGCCAGGCGACGATCGAATCGATGACCGACGCGACGGTCGCCGAGTTCTCGGTGGCCGACCTCGAGCGCACGAGCCTGGGCTGCCGGCACCACCTGCTGCGCGCGCTCCGGCGCAACGTGGTCGACCGCCTCGTGCTCTCCAACGTCTGGCTCGCCAAGTCGGCGCGCTGACAGGGGAGCGGCAAGCGGGACCATGAGCGGCCTTACCGGCGAGCTGAAGGCGCTCTACGACGCGGTGTACTACATCGCATTCAATTTCGCCAAGGCCGTGATGGCTTTCCTGCAGCGCGATTCGTACCTCTACTGGCCTTTCATTTTGTCGACGCTCGCGATCATGGTCGTGGCGGCGTGGTACACCGCACGCGCGGGGGGCGACGGGCGCGCGTGGCGGCGCCAGTTCGGCGAATATTTCAGCGCCCGCGTTTGGTGGCACCCTTCTGCGCGCGCTGACTACCGCCTGTATTTTGCCAACGCGCTGCTGCTGCCCCTGATCTTCGGCTGGCTCATGTTCAGCGATGCGCACGTGGCCGGCTTCATCGATTCGATGCTCGGCCGGCAAGCGGCGACCGACACGTCTGCTGCGCCGCCGGGAATCGGCTGGAAGCTGCTCTACACCGTGGTGTTCTTCGTCGCCTACGATTTCGGCCGGTTCGTGGCGCACTGCCTGCTGCACGACGTTCCCGCGCTATGGGAATTCCACAAGGTCCATCATTCGGCCGAGGTGCTCACCCCGATGACGTCGTACCGCGCCCATCCGTTCGACCTGCTGGTCATGGCGTGGGTGCCCGCCCTGACCACGGGCCTCGCCACCTGGGCTTTCAACCTCGCCGGCCATGGGCGGGTCGGGTTCTATACATTCCTCGGGCTGCACGTGGCGCTTTGGGCGCTCAACCTCATCGACAACCTGCGCCATTCCCACGTTTGGGTAACCTACGGGCCGCACATCGGCCGGTGGGTGGTGAGCCCCGCCCATCACCAGTTGCACCACAGCTGCGAGCCGCATCACATTGGGTGCAACCGCGGGTTCTCGCTCGCGGTGTGGGACCGGCTTTACGGCACGCTGCGCATGCCAAACGCGCGCGCCGAGACTTTCAGGATGGGTCTGGGCGACGGGACCGAGCCTGCCTGGCACAGCGTCACGAGCATGTACCTGCGTCCGCTGGGCGGATGCGCGCGCAAGGTTGGCGGCCTCCTGCGCCGCCGCGCCCCGCAGTAGGCCCGGTTCATCCCCCGGACGCCATGAGCTTGCGGATCCGCCCCACCGCCGCCTCGACCTTGAATTCGATGAACACCCGGCCCAGCTCCGCGGAGGCCTGGCGCGGCTCGCCGTCCACGCCGTTGGCGGGCTCGCCGGCCTGGAGGCGGTCCCGGCGTATCCATTTCCCCTCCGGGTCGAGGAACATCACTTCGGACGTATCGGGAATGCCCGCATGCGCGCCGACGGCAAGGCCGCGCGCCTGCAGGTACTCGCGCACCCTGTCTTCCGCGGCGAAATACACCTCGCCGACATAGAACACGCGGGTGCCCTTTGCCGACCATTCGCGATCGAGCGCCGCCGCGAGGGCCTGGAGGGCCTGCTGTCCGCCGCCGTGGTCGCCCATCAGCACGACGTAACGAAAGCCAGCGGCCCGCGCACTCGCCGCGACCTCGCGTGCAACGGCCGCGTATGTCGCCTCCGAAACGCTCACGCTGCCCGGAAACCGCATATGCCCGGAGCGCGTCTCCGCGTCGCCGGTAGGCGCGAAAGGCATCGTCGGATAGACGAGCGCATTGCCGAGGGTCGTGGCAATGCGCCCGGCAACATGGCGGGCGACGAAGTTATGCTTGCCCGTCACCATGTGGGGGCCGTTCTGCTCGGTGCTGCCCGCGTAGTAGATTGCGGTATTCGCGCCGCCGGCGATCGCGTCGCGTATCTCGGGCCAGGTCAACTCCTCGACGAATACTGAGGGCGGCACTGAAGGTGGCGCGGCCGCCGCGGCCGGCGGCAGCAATACCAGGCACAGGAAACAAAGGACAAGCTTCATGGAGGAATTCCTTTTTCGCACGCGCGTATTCTCGCCGCATTCCGCGGTCACGGGCGCGTTGCTGGCGCTCGGCCTGGCGCTCATCGCACCGGCGGCGATCGCAGAGGATGTCATCCCCGTGCCGCCGCTGGCCGTCAAAGGCACCCGGGTCATCGAGGTCAACGGAGCGATAACGCAGGCGCTGGTCCCGAAAATCCGGGCTGCGCTGGAGGCCGTCGAGTCCGAGCGCTTTCCCGCCGGCGCGATCCTGCTCCTCGACAGCTCGGGAGGCGACGGGCTGGCTGCGATCGAAATCGGGCGCATGGCGAGGGTCTCCGGCGTGCATGTGTTCGTGCGCAACCGGTGCGCAAGCGCGTGCACGTACCTGCTCGCAGGCGGCGTGGTGCGCGGCGTGGCGCGCGACAAGGCAATCGGCATCCACAGCCCGCGGCTCACGACCTTCGTGAAAGGGATCGGCGTCGTTGACATCAACTCGGCTTCGAACCCGAATGCGGCAAAGGCCTTGGAGCTCGGCAACCGGCGATCGCAGGACTATTTCAGGGAGATAGGCCTACCCGACGCCTTCTATGCGGCGATGATGGCGGCGCCCGCGGACCAGACGCGCTACCTCGACCTGGCCGAGCTGTCGCCCCTGGGCCTGTCGGGCATGGACCCGGCCTACCTGGCTGTGCGCGCGCCCGCGGCGGCGGCGCGCTACGGCATCGCCGAAGCCGAATTCGAGCGGCGCACGTTGTCGGTCGCGCGCCTGTGCCTCGAACCGAAAACCACGCCGCGCGAGTTTATGAAATGCTACGCACGCGTCCTGCGAACCGGCGCCTGAGACTGCCCGCCGAGCCCTTCCACGTAGGCGCAGATCTCGCCGGGCGTGGTGAACCAGACCCGGTTGCTGGTCATGACGTGCTCGAGCGCGCGACGCAGGTGGCGCAGCCGGTAGGGCTGGCCCACGAGGTAGGGATGCAGCGCGATCCCCATCACCAGCGGCTGCGCTTTGGACTGCGCGACCATCTCGTCGAAGTTGTCGATGATCAGGTCGGCGAAATCCTTGCCGTCCATCTGGCGCGCCACGATCATCGGGATGTCGTTCACCTCCTGGGGGTAGGGGATGCACCAGAGCTTTTTGCCGCTGCGCGTGCGGAACTCGACCGGCTGGTCGTCGATGCACCAGTTGAGCGTGTAGGTGTAGCCGGCTTCGGCCATCAGGTCAGGCGTGGTCAGGCTCTCCGAGAGCCACGGCGAGAGCCAGCCTTTGGGCGCGGTGCCCGATTCCTTCAGGATGCGGTCGCGGCAGTACTCGAAAAGCTTTCTTTCCTCGGCCTCGGGCATCGTGCCCTGGCGGTCGGAGTTGGTGTGCCCGTGGCCGATCATCTCGTCGCCGCGCGCAACGAACGCTTCGAGCACCTCGGGGCAATAGTCGTAGAGCGCGGTGTTGGTGAGCACGCCGACCGGGAGCTTCAGCTGGTCGAACAATTCGAGCAGGCGCCAGACACCGACGCGGTTGCCGTAGTCGCGCCAGGCATAGTTGCTCACATCGGGCTGCGGGCTCTCCGGGCCGATGCGCGCGCCCAGGCCCGCGCCGAAATCGAAATGCTCGAGGTTGAAGCCGAGGTAGACCGCAAGGCGCTTGCCGCCCGGAAAATGATAGTCCGGCCGCTTGTGGATCGGCACGTAGTCGTAGCGGTCGTGGGGTTTCAGGGGTCGTGTCACAAGGCTCTCCATTGTCAATTGCCACCCAGATAGGCTTTTTCGAGCACGGGATTGTTCTTCAGCTCCTCAGCGGTGCCCGAAAACACGATTTTGCCCGAGGACAGCACGTACGCGCGGTCGGCGAGCGCCAGCGCCAGCCTCGCCATCTGGTCGACGAGAAGGATCGTGCGGCCCTCGGCGCGCAGACTGGCCAGCGCACCGAAAAGCTCGTTGACGATCGCCGGCGCGAGGCCCAGCGTTGGCTCGTCCAGCATGAGCACGCGCGGGTTCGCGGCCAGGCCGCGGGCGAGCGCGAGCATCTGCTGCTCGCCGCCCGAGAGCAGGCCGGCGCGCCGGGCGCGAAGTGTGGCGAGCCTGGGAAACAGCCCGAACAGCTCGTCCACGCGTCCCGCGGTGAGCGGCGCCTTGCCGTAGGCGCCCAGGCGCAGATTGTCCTCCACGCTGAGCTCTGGGAACACCTGGCGGCCTTCCGGCACCAGCGTGAGCCCGGATCGCGCGATCGAGTGAGCGTCGGCATGCGCGATCTCGCGGCCGTTGAAGAACACGCTGCCTTCGACCGGGCGATGCAGGCCCACCAGTGCGCGCATGAGCGTCGACTTGCCCGCGCCGTTGGCGCCGAGCAGCGCGACCAGTTCGCCTTCGCGCACCGCAAGCGACACGCCCTCGAGCACCGGCGCCGCGCCATAGCCCGCCGTGAGCCCCTGCACGGCCAGCGCTTCGGTCGCGCGCGCCGCGCCCGGCGCACGACTCGCAAGCACCTCGAATTCGCCTTCGCCCAGGTACGCGCGGCGCACGGCCGGGTTCGCCTGCACCTCTCCCGGCGTGCCTTCCGCGATCATGCGGCCCGCATCGAGCACGTAGATGCGGTCCGAGATGCCCATGACCAGCTGCATGTCGTGCTCGATGATGAGCACGCCGAGGCCCAGGCCTGCGATCCGGCGCAGCACGGCGCCGAGGCGGTCGGTGTCCTCCGCCGACAGGCCGGCGGCGGGCTCGTCGAGCAGCAGGACCTCGGGCCGCGTGGCGAGCGCGCGCGCGATCTCGACCAGGCGCCGGTCGACGTGCGGCAACTCGCCGGCCGGGCGCTCCGCGGAGCCGACGTAGCCGACCCACGCAAGCAGCGCGCCGGTCAGTGCACTCGCGTCCGCGCCCGATAGGCGCTTGCCGCCGCCGAGCGATCCGCGGTACAGCGCGACCAGCAGGTTCTCGCGCACGCTCATGCCGGAAAAGAGCTGCGAGGTCTGGAAGGTGCGCGCAACGCCGGCCCGCGCGGCGCGGTGCGAGGAGGTGCCCGAGAGATCGATGGGGCCGATGGTTACGCGCCCGCTTGCGGGCTTGTAGAAGCCGGACACGAGATTGAGGAGTGTCGTCTTGCCCGCGCCGTTTGGGCCGATAAGGCTGGTGACCCTGCCGGGCTCGGCCACGAGCGAAGCCCGGTCGACGGCGAGGTTGCC
>JBBQNG010000287.1:0-5415 GCA_038329645.1 Burkholderiales bacterium | reverse complement strand
CGCGCTAAAGGATGGCGTCCTCGACGGGGATTTGATCCTCAAAGGTGAAGGCGACCCGAAAATCACCCTCGAATCCGCATGGCTCATGTTGCGGACGCTGCGCTTTCACGGATTGAAGGATATTCGCGGCGATCTAGTGATCGACCGCAGCTATTTCGCGACCGCCCCGCACGACCCGGCGAACTTCGATGGTGACGCGCTGCGCCCATACAACGTCGGCGCGGACGCGCTCCTGCTGAACTTCAAGTCGATTCGCTTCCAGTTCTGGCCGGATGCGGGTGCAGGCGTCGTGCGCGTCACGGCCGAGCCGCCGATCATTGAAGTCACGAGCTCGCTTCGGCTTGCCGAGGGGGCATGCGGCGACTGGCGCGACCGCATGAAAGCGGATCTCCAGGCGCAGGCTGCCGTACCTCGCGCGATTTTCAGCGGAAGTTACACCGTCTCGTGCGGCGAAAAGGATTGGCATGTCGCCCTGCTCACGCCGAACCAGTACGCCGGTGCGCTGTTCCGCTCGTTGTGGACCGAGCTCGGGGGCTCGATCTCGGGCGCAACCCGCGACGGTCCCGCACCCCAGCAGGCGAAACCCTACGCCACTTTCGAATCCCAATCGCTGTCCGAGGTGGTCCGCGACATCAACAAGTTCAGCAACAACGTGATGGCCCGCCAGCTGTTTCTTGCGATAGCGGCCGACCAGGCCGGTGTGCCGGCAACGAACGAGAACGCTCAGCGCGCAATCAAAGGCTGGCTGGCGAAGAAAGGCCTGGATGTCCCCGAGCTGGTCATCGAGAACGGGGCCGGCCTTTCGCGCATCGACCGCATCAGCGCGCAAAGCCTGGCGGCGCTACTTGTCAACGCGTTCCGCAGCCCTTTGATGCCCGAGCTGGCCGCTTCACTGCCGGTCGTCGCGGCGGATGGCACGATGCGCAGGCGGCTGAAGAGCGGGGCCGTAGCCGGCCAGGCGCACATCAAAACAGGTTCGCTTTCCGACGTGCGGGCTATCGCCGGCTATGTGCTCGATCGGAGCGGCCGGCGCTATGCCGTCGTGATGATGGTGAACCACCCCAACGCGCAGCAGTCGCAGGCCGCGCAGGATGCGCTGCTGAGCTGGGTCTACGCGCGCTAGGCGCCAGCTACCTCAAGGGCATGGGCTTGTCGTTCACAAGCGCCAGCAGCCCCGGATGACCCGGTAGGCGACCCAGATCCCGGTCGCGATCCAGATCGCGAATGCAAACGGGATTCCGAGGAGCGTGACCCAGAGGACCATGCCGATCACGCACCAGAGCGCGGCGAACCAGAAGGTGCGGATCTGCCAGCGAAAGTGGGATTCGAGGAATGTGCCCGCCGCGTCGGCGCGCTTCACGTAGTTCAGGATCACGCCGATGATCGACGGCCAGCCAAGGAGAAAGGCGGTCACGATGAAAGCCGGGGTCGCCATGCCGGCGAGCACGGAAAATGCATGGAGCCCGTAGATCACGTGCGTCCATGCCTTGAGCCCCTCAAGGGAGCCATCATTCACAGCCCGAGCTCCTTCCATAGTTGATCGACGCGCTTTTTCACACCCGGATCCATCGCTATCGGCGTGCCCCACTGCCGCGAGGTTTCCCCCGGCCACTTGTTGGTGGCGTCGATCCCCATCTTGGAGCCCAGCCCTGCCACCGGGCTGGCGAAATCGAGATAGTCGATCGGCGTATTCTCGGCGATAAGCGTGTCGCGGGCGGGATCGACACGCGTGGTGATCGCCCAGATCACCTCTTTCCAGTCGCGCACGTTGACGTCGTCGTCGGTCACCACGATGAACTTCGTGTACATGAACTGGCGCAGGAAGCTCCACACGCCGAACATCACCCTCTTGGCGTGCCCGGCATACTGCTTTTTCATGCTCACGATGGCCATCCGGTACGAGCACCCTTCCGGCGGCAGGTAGAAATCCACTATCTCCGGGAATTGCTTCACGAGGAGAGGCACGAATACTTCGTTCAGCGCGACGCCAAGCATCGCCGGCTCGTCCGGCGGCTTGCCGGTATAGGTGCTGTGGTAAATCGGCGAGCGCCGCAGGGTCATGCGCTCGATCGTGAATACCGGGAAGCTGTCTACTTCGTTGTAATAGCCGGTGTGGTCGCCGAACGGGCCCTCGGGCGCCACGTCGCCGGGATAGATCGCTCCCTCGAGCACGATTTCAGACGAAGCCGGAACGTGCAGGGCGTTGCCGATGCATTTGACCAGTTCCGTACGGCTGCCGCGAAGCAGGCCCGCAAACTGGTATTCGCCGAGGGAGTCCGGCACTGGCGTAACCGCCGCGAGCAGCGTCGCCGGGTCGGCGCCGAGAGCGACCGCGACCGGGAAGGGCTCGCCCGGGCGGGCGAGCTGATGATCGCGAAAATCCAGCGCCCCTCCCCGGTGGGCCAGCCAGCGCATGATCACCCGGTTGGGTGCGATCACCTGCTGGCGGTAGATCCCCAGGTTCTGCCGCGTCCGGGAACCCAGCAGGCCTTGCGGTCCCTGCGTGACCGTCAAGCCCCAGGTGATCAGCGGCCCAGCATCACCCGGCCAGCACGTCTGTACAGGCAGACGTGAAAGGTCGACTTCCTTGCCTTCCAGAACCACCTGCTGGCACGGGGCGGACGAGAGGATTTTCGGCGCCATGTCGAGAACCTTGGCCGCAAGGATGCGCAACTCCGGCAGCTTGTCCCAGATATCCCTGAGCCCCTTGGGCGGATCCGGCTCCTTGAGCGCGGCGAGAAGTCGTCCGATTGCGCGCAACGAGCCCGCGTCCTCAGCGCCCATGGCCAGGGCCACGCGGCGCACACTGCCAAACAGGTTTGCGAGTACCGGCATCGAATGCCCGGCGGGCCGCTCGAACAGCAGCGCAGGCCCTCCCGCCCGCAATACCCGGTCGCACACTTCGGTGATCTCGTACCGGGGCGATACCTCGGCTGTGACGCGCTTGAGCTCGCCCAGCGATTCGAGCTGGGCGATGAAATCGCGCAGGTCCGCGTAGCGCATCGGCCTAGCGGCGCCTGGCAATGAGCGTTGCTACGGTTTCGGCAAACTCGAGGAGCAAGGGATCATGCCCTCGCGTCGAGTACACCTTTTCCGAAGCGCCGCTCGCAACCCTCATTACGGTTTCCCCCATCCAGCCAAGCGCAATGCAGGCAGCCGCCCACAGCAGGAAGGCAAGGCTCGCAAACGGCAGCAGCGCGACAAAGAAGTCGATGACACGCAGCGCGGCCGGCAGGAATGTACCGGCTTGAGCCTGTGCCCCCACCTCGGCAATTGTCGCGGCCAGCAGTGCGCGCAAAGGCCAGAATACGGAGAACAAGACTATCGCGATGACGATCAACACCACGCCCAGCGAGATGCGGCCGGGATCGCGCTCGAATCCCGCGCCGACGGCCACCACATGATCGAGCGGCATAGCTTCGAAATGGCCGGCGCTGCGATGAACCAGGCGCGAATCGAAAAGCGACAGGTGCGACCCCGCCAGCTCGCCGCGGCGGAATTCGTAGTTCGCGAGGGGCGCGCCGTCGATCACCAGGGGAGAGGAATCGGATAGGACAAAGCGATTCCCGCAAAGATGGCAGCGCCGACCCAGTTGTTGTGCATGAAAGCCCTGAAACAACCCTCGCGCGAACGGTCGCGAATCAAAAACCAATGATAGCCCATCATCGCCCCCGCGACGCCGAGGCCGGCGTAGTACGGCACACCAAGGCCGCTGAGCACGCCGACCCTTACCATGACCGCCAGCATCGCCGCGTAAAAAACCATCACCCCCGCAACGTCGTATCGCCCCAGCGCGAGCGCCGCGGTCCGGATGCCTATGCGCCGGTCGTCCTCCCGGTCGACCATCGCGTACTCGGTGTCGTAGGCAAGGGCCCAGAAAATATTCGCAGCCAGCAGCCACCAGCACACCGGCGGCAGGTACTCGATGACGGCAGCGAACGCCATCGGTATGCCAAACCCGAATGCAACGCCAAGATAGGCCTGCGGGAACCAGAAGAAACGCTTGGTGAAGGGATAGGTCGCCGCGACAAGCAGCGCCGCCAGGGACAGAGCAATCGTCAGTCGAGGCATGAACAGCACCAGGCAGAAAGCCAGCAATGCAAGCACCGCGCCGACCGCCAGCGCCTCCCAAGGGCGGATCTCACCGGCGGGAAGCGGGCGCCCGCGGGTCCTTTCGACATGGGCATCGAACTTCCAGTCGGCAAAATCATTGATCGCGCAACCGGCAGATCGCATCAAGAGCGTGCCGACACTAAAGACAAGGAGCACATCGAGCCTCGGCCGCCCTTCGGACGCGATCCAGATTGCCCATAGGGTGGGCCACAGGAGAAGCAGCGTACCGATCGGCTTGTCGAGCCGGATCAGGCGTTCGTACGCGTTGAGCCTGGCAATGATCTGCGCAGCGGTCATGCGCCGATTATCGCACTCACACCTTGGCAAAATCCTGCCGGCTGCCGAGCCAGCGCTGCACGTGGGCCCGCGCCTCCGACGGGAATTTTTCCAGCATCAGGCTGGCCGCCTCGCGCGCCGCGGCGATGAGCGCCTCGTCTTTCTCGAGGTCCGCGAAGCGCAGCAGCGGCGAGCCGCTCTGCCGTTCCCCCAGGTATTCGCCGGGTCCGCGCAGGGCGAGGTCGGCGCGCGCGATTTCGAACCCGTCGGAATTTTCATAGATCGCCTTCAGCCGCGCCCGTGCCATCTCCGACAAAGGGCCGGCGTAGAGCAGGACGCAGTCGCTTACGCGCCGTCCGCGCCCTACCCGGCCGCGCAGCTGGTGCAGCTGGGCGAGCCCGAACCGCTCGGCATGCTCGATCACCATGTGGGATGCGTTGGGCACGTCCACCCCGACCTCGATCACGGTGGTACAGACCAGCAGCTGGATGCTGTTCGCCTTGAACGCTTCCATGGCAGCGCCCTTTTCGGCGCCGGCCAGCCTGCCGTGCAGCAGCCCGACCTTGAACTCCCGGAACTCGGCCTGCAGTTCGGCAAAGGTGTCGAGCGCGGTCTGCAGGTCGAGCGTCTCCGATTCCTCGATGAGCGGGCACACCCAGTACGCCTGCTCACCGGCCGCGCAAGCCGCCCGGATTCGCGCAAGCACCTCGCCGCGCCGGCCGGTGGACACCAGGCGCGTTTTCACGGGAGTGCGGCCGGGCGGAAGCTCATCGATTACCGAGACATCCAGATCTGCGTAGTAGCTCATCGAGAGCGTCCGCGGGATGGGCGTCGCGCTCATCATCAGCTGGTGCGGCACCACCCCGTCCGCGGCGGCCTTGTTGCGCAGCGCGAGCCGCTGCTGGACGCCGAAACGATGCTGCTCGTCGACAATGGCCAGGCCGAGATGCGCGAATTCGACGCCTTCCTGGAACAGCGCATGGGTGCCCACGACCACGCCCGCACCCTCCGCCGCCACCTCCTTCA
>JBBQNG010000286.1:0-5423 GCA_038329645.1 Burkholderiales bacterium | reverse complement strand
TCGCGTGGACGCACGGGCGCGTAGAGGGCCGGCAGGAATACACGCAGCTGCTTTACATTCCCGCGCGCGCGCCGTTCGACCTGTGGGACCGCCACCAGCGGCGCGGCGTCAAGCTCTACGTGCGGCGCGTTTTCATCATGGAAGACGCAGAGCACCTGATGCCGGGTTACCTGCGCTTCGTGCGCGGCGTCATAGACTCGAACGACCTGCCGCTCAACGTTTCGCGCGAGATCCTGCAGGAAAGCAAGGATGTCGAATCGATCCGCGCCGGCGCCACGCGGCGCATCCTCGCATTGCTCGAGGATCTGGCGGAAAACCAGAAGGAAAAGTACGCCACGTTCTGGAAGGAGTTCGGCCGCGTCATCAAGGAGGGGGTCGGCGAAGACCATTCGAACCGCGAGAGGGTGGCCAAGCTGCTGCGTTTCGCCTCCACCAATGCGGATACCCCGGACGAGGCCGTGTCTTTCGCGGACTACGTCGGGCGCATGAAGCCCGGCCAGGACAAGATCTACTACGCCACCGCAGAGAGCTTTTCCGCCGCGCGCTCGAGTCCGCACCTCGAGGTGTTCCGCAAAAAAGGCATAGAGGTGATCCTCATGCACGACCGGGTCGACGAATGGCTGGTCGGCAACCTGCCGGAGTTCGACGGCAAGCAGCTCGCGTCGGTGGCCCGCGGCGGACTCGACCTCGGCGACGAGACGGAGAAGAAGGAGGCCGAGGAGAAAAGCAAGGAATTCAGCGCGCTCACCGCCCGGATCAAGGGCGCTCTGGGCGAGCGGGTGAAGGAGGTTCGGGTCACAATGCGCCTCACCGAGTCACCCGCCTGCCTGGTGGCCGACGAGCACGACATCGGCGGCAATCTCGCGCGCATCCTCAAGGCTGCGGGCCAGCAGGCGCCGGAGTCGGCGCCCATCCTCGAGATCAATCCCTCGCACCCCATCGTGCTGCGCCTGAAGCACGAGGAAAAACGCTTCGACGACTGGGCGGCGCTCCTGTTCGAGCAGGCAGTGCTGGCCGAAGGCGGCGAGCTCGGGGACCCGGCAGGCTTCGTCAAGCGCCTGAACGGGCTGCTCCTGGAACTGTCGGCCTAGCCGTCGGCCTGAGGGTCAGGCCTTGGGCTTGTCGCGCATTTCGCGGCGGTGCTCCATGCGTTCTTTTGCATGCGTCATGCACTTCGCGGGGTCTGGCGCCTTTGCGCACATGTGCTCCGCGATGCACGCGCCGCGACCCGGGCCTTCCTTGCCTTTGCACGCTTGCTTCGCGGCTTCATAGTGGGCGCGCATTTCCTTGCGCTGGGCTTCGCACTTGGCCGGGTCCGGCTCCTGCGCGCAGGGCTTCATCATCCTGCCGCCCTGCGGTGCGGCGGGCTGGCCCGGCGTCTGGGCGAACACTGAGGTGGCGGCAGCAAGAATCAAGCCGCCAAGAATCAGCCTTACTTTCATGACTTCCCCCCGGTTGAGTTGAACGACCGGAGCAGCCTAGCTGCGGAAATCCTTGGGCGGTGTAAGGATTTGTATCAGCTCAGCCCAGCTGTTTCAGCATCGTGTCAGCATCGCTGACTTCGAACTTGCCCGGGCCTTCGACGTTCAGGCTCTTGACCACGCCGTCGTCCACCAGCATCGAGTAGCGCTGCGAGCGCACGCCCATGCCGCGGGCGGTTAGGTCGAGCTCGAGACCGAGTGCTTTGGTCCACATGCCGGAGCCGTCGCCCATCATGCGCACTTTGCCGATCGCCTTCTGGTCGCGTCCCCATGCGGCCATGACAAAACCGTCGTTGGTCGCCACGCACCACACCTCGTCGACCTTCTTGGCCTTGAGCTTGTCGATACTGGAAACGTAGCCCGGGACGTGCTTGGCCGAGCAGGTCGGCGTAAACGCACCGGGCAGCGCAAAGATCACCACTTTCTTGCCCTTGGTCGCCTCCGTCACGCTGACATCCTTGGGCGGCATCGGGCATGCGGCGTCGAATTCGACGGACTCGGAAAGCTTGCCTTCCGGCAGGCGGTCGCCGGCTTTGATCGTCATGGGGAGTCTCCTTGGTGGGATGGAAAGGCGGATTCAAACGCGAGGTGGCAAATACGCGAGGCCGAATAATACCTCAGGCCCCGAGGGCGGCGGCGCGGCCCCGGCGCATGTCCACGCCGCCCAGGATGAGCAGCCCAGCCACGAAATACACGCCGAGGACCATGATCGCGGTTCGATGGTCCCCTGCAAAGACCCAGGTCATCAGGCCGTACGAGAGGGGCCCCAGTATCGACGCGAGCTTGACGGCGAGCCCCCACAAGCCGAAGAACTCGCCCAGCCGCGCGGGCGGCGCGAGCACCCCGACGATCGCGCGCCCCGCGGCCTGCGAGGCGCCCATGCACAAGCCCGCGATGTTCGCCGCCGCCCAGAATGCGCCCACGCCCTGCGCCGTGCCTGCGATGAGGACCATCGCAATCCAGCCCACCAGCGTGAGCGAGACGGCGCGGATGTGCCCGATCGCGTCCTGCACGTATCCGAACCCGAACGCGCCTACGGCGGCGGTCACGTTGACAACGAGGATCAGCACGATGGTCTGCTGCGTGGTGAATTTCATCGCCTCCTGAGCATAGATCGCTGCAAGCGCGATCACGGCCTGGATGCCCGCCTGGTAGAAGACCACGCAAATGAGGAACCTGCGCAGGTCGCGGTAACGTTGCGCTTCCCGCACCGTGGCCAGCACGCGACCCCAGGCCGACGCCATGACGCCGTGCGCTGCCGGCTGCGGGACCGCGCGCTCGCGCAGGAAAAGGAACGTGGGCAGGCTCACGATCGCGAAGAGCGCCGCGGTAATCAGCATGGTCATCGGGACGAAATGGCTGGCTGGAAGGCCCTGCGCCTGGGCCCGGGTGATGTAGGCAAGGCCCAGGCCAAGTGAGAGCAGCCCGCCCAGGTAGCCGACGCTCCAGCCCCATCCGGAAACGCGGCCCATGGCGTCCGAATCGGCCAGCTCGGGCAGGAATGCCGCGATGAGGTTCTCGCCGCTGCCGAAGAAATAGTTCGACGCTATCACCAGCAGCAGGGTAACGACGAGCGTACCGGGGCCGGCGAACCAGAGGAGCGCCGTGCACACGACGCATCCGACAGTGCTTAGCGCGAGGAGCTTCTTTTTCGCAGCGTGGGCATCCGCCCAGGCGCCGACCAGCGGCGCGGTAAGCATGATCAGCGCGTAGGAGACCGAGAGCGCGGCGGTCCATGCGAACGTGGCCCAGACCGCTTTTTCGGCCACCACGGAAACGAAATACGCGCTGAACACCGCGGTGATCACCACCGTCGTGTAGCCCGAGTTGGCGAAGTCGTACATCGCCCACGCCCACACCTCCTTGAGGCGTACATCGGCGGCGAGCGGGCTGCGTCGGGCAATGGCGGTCACCTACCAATTGTAAGCCCTTGAAAGGCGGATCCCGCCTGCGTTGAGCGTTTCCCGGCGGCGCTGCTATAGTCATGCGATTCATGGCGGAAATCCCCGTATGGCCGCGGTCCAACCTTCGATCATCGAACACCGCCTGACCCTGGCCGAGCTCCTCGACTGGCTGGTCGAGGACAAGCAGATCTCGGACGAACAGGCGGAGGTGCTGAAAAAGGAGCGCCGCTACTATCGAGGCGCGTCGCACCCCCTGGTCATCATCGCCGACCAGAAATGGAAGAGCCTGCAGGCGCCACACCGCCTCCTGTCGCTCGAGTCTCTGAGCGAGTGGCTGGCAAAGCGCGTCGGCCTCGAATACATGCACATCGATCCGCTCAAGATCGATTTCTCCGCGGTCACAGACGTGATGTCTTCCGCGTACGCTACACGGTTTCGCGTGCTGCCCGTCGCCGTCAACAGCAAGGAGGCGGTGATCGCGACGGCCGAGCCCTACCTGCGCGACTGGGAGCGCGAGCTCGCCAAGGCCGTCAAGCTGGAGATCCGGCGCGTGGTTGCCAACCCGGTCGACATCGAGCGCTACCAAGTCGAGTTCTACAACCTTGCGAAGTCCATCAAGGGCGCGAACAAGGCAGGGAACTCGGGCTCAGGGATCGGCAATTTCGAGCAACTGGTGGACGTCGGCGGCGGCAACAAGCAGTACGATGCGAACGACGCCCACATCGTGCGCATCGTCGACTGGCTCTGGCAATACGCCTTCGAGCAGCGCGCGAGCGACATCCATATCGAGCCGCGGCGGGAGCTCGGCATCGTGCGCTTTCGCATCGACGGCGTGCTGCACCAGGTTTACCAGATCCCCTCGGTGGTGCAGGCCGCAATGACCAGCCGCATCAAGATCCTCGGCCGCATGGACGTCGTCGAAAAGCGGCGTCCGCAGGACGGCCGCATCAAGACGCGTACGCTCGACGGCCAGGAGATCGAGCTGCGCCTGTCGACGCTGCCCACTGCGTTCGGTGAAAAGCTGGTCATGCGGATCTTCGACCCGGATGTGATCGTGCGCGATTTCACCGAGCTGGGCTTCTCCGCGGAGGACCACACGCGATGGAAGGAAATGACCGAGCGCCCCAATGGCATCGTGCTGGTGACCGGGCCGACCGGGTCGGGCAAGACCACCACGTTGTACTCGACGCTCAAGACGCTCGCCACGCCAGAGGTCAACGTGTGCACGGTCGAGGACCCGATCGAAATGGTCGAAGGCACCTTCAACCAGATGCAGGTCCAGGCGAACATCGACCTGGGGTTCGCCGAGGGCCTGCGAGCGCTCATGCGCCAGGACCCGGACATCATCATGGTGGGGGAGATCCGCGACCTGGAAACCGCCGAGATGGCGGTGCAGGCCGCGCTCACCGGCCACCTGGTCCTGTCGACCCTGCATACCAACGATGCGCCCACCGCGATGACCCGCCTGCTCGAGCTCGGCGTCGCCCCGTACCTGCTCGTGGCGACCATCAACGGCGTAATGGCGCAGCGCCTCGTGCGCATCCTGTGCCCGGCGTGCAAGGAGAAAGTCGAGCTCAACCGCGTCGAGGACATCGCGGCGTGGGATGGCCTCGTGTCGCCCTGGAAGACCAACCGCCCGGCGGCGATCTACAAGCCGGTCGGCTGCCTCGAATGCCGCATGACGGGATTCAACGGCCGCGTCGGGATTTACGAAGTGCTGACCTGCACGCCCACCCTCAAGGAGCTGCTCTCCGACGGGGGCAACGAGGCCAAGATCCGCCAGAAGGCGCTCAAGGAAGGCATGCGCCCGCTGCGCCTTAGCGGTGCCCTCAAGGTCGCGGCCGGAATCACCACGATAGAGGAAGTCGCCAAGGTCGCGCCGCCCTCCAGGGATGCGCCGCCGGCGGTGGAAACGGCGCGGTGAGCACGTTCCAGACGCTGGTTCGCCGCGCGCGGCATTTCGGGCTGCGGCGATCGATATCGGTCTACCTGCTCATCGTGGTGGGCCTCGTGCTGGCGAGCGAACTGGGCATCGAGC
>JBBQNG010000285.1:0-5449 GCA_038329645.1 Burkholderiales bacterium | reverse complement strand
CATGCGTGCTCCTTGGCTCGCGTTTTTACGAGCTCGGCGCGAGCCCAGTCCGAAGCGCGGCGGCGCTTCATGTCCGCCTCCTGCCAGTAGTCGTTCCAGGCGGCGGTGGGGCCGATGCCGTCGATCGAGGGCGGGCCGGTGAGCGCCCGGGCGGCCGCTTCGTCGAGCACCATGAGCGGCTTTTCGCCGGCGGCATTCTTTTCGATCGCATCGACCAGGATCTTGCGGTACGTGATGACGCCCTTGTCGGTGGTGCCGAGGTGCTCGCGCGTGCGGTCCTGGACTGGTCCCGGCGACTCGACAGCCCACTGGTCGTGCACGTTGATGTCGTGCCCCATGCCCGTGTAGGTCGAGGTGCGCTGCTGGTGCGCGTCGAAGCCGTAGTTGTTGGACTTGTTCAGACGCGGCTTGTAGTCGGGCAGCGTGTACAACTGGAGACGCTGGTCGCGCATCTCCTGCTTGTCGACCGGGCCGGTAAAGCTCGTGAATATCGCGTACCAGTAGCAATGCGTGTCGTCCACCGGCACGTGCCACTGCGATATCGTCATCTCCGCGCTCATCGGGATCACGAAAGCCTGCGGGAACACCAGGTTGGTCACGCGCACATGGGTGTCGGCGGCGTTGATCCTGCGCACGGCGATCAGCCGCATCCCGTAGGGGGTTTTCTCGACCTCGATCTCCGGTCGGTCGAACTCGCGCAACACCTTGGTGATCGGCATGTCGGAATCCGCCGAGCTGCCGCGGAACTGCCTGCCATATCCGCCGGAGGTGTCCTCGTCTTCGAAGAAGCGATGCAGGTAGGAGGCGTGTGCCGGGTCGATGCCGACTTCAAGCGCCTGCAGCCAGTTGCATTCGAGGAACCCCTTGAACGCGAAGGTGTGCGTGCCCGGAGCGACAAAGCAGTCGAAATGCGGGAACGCCGCGGGCGCTGTGGGCTGGGATGCGTCGCCGAGCCACGCGAACAGGATCCCGCTCTTTTCCACCACCGGATACGACTTCTGCCTGATGCGCTGGGAGAGCTTGCTGCCCTCGGGCTCGGCAGGCGTTTGCAGACACTGGCCGTGCACGTCGAACAGCCAGCCATGGAACGCGCAGCGCAGACCGCCATCCTCGATCCTGCCGAAAGCGAGATCCGCGCCGCGGTGCGGGCAATCGCGGTCGAGCAGGCCGTAGCTGCCGTTTTCGTCCCTGAACAGGACCAGGTCCTGGCCGAGCAGCTTGACCGGCTTGACCGGGCGCTTGCCTTCGAGCTCCTCCACCAGCGCGACCGGCTGCCAGTAGTTGCGCAGCAGCTTGCCGCCGGGGGTGTCCGGACCGCCGCGTGTCATGAGTTCGTTCTGCTCGGCGCTGATCATCGATTTCTCGCTGCCAATGCGTTGAGGGTGAACTTTACTGCATCCGCCGGTTCCGGGTCCCGCGGGTTGACTCGGCAGGGAGGGTTCGGCATCCTTCGGCGGCCAAAAGAAACCACAGCAGGCGAGGAGAGGAAATGAAAAAAATAGACCGCAGGACGTTCCTGAAGGCGGGCGCCGCCGCCGCAGGCATTGCCGGCTTCCCGTCCATCGCCCGCGCGCAGGGCGCGAAGATGAAAATCGGGCTGATGCTGCCCTACACCGGTGCGTTTGCGCAGCCGGGCATCGCGATCGAGAACGGCTTCCGGCTCGCGCTGCAGGAGGCGGGCGGCAAATTTGGCGGGCGCGAGATCGAGTTCGTCAAGGTCGACGACGAGTCCGAGCCTTCCAAGGCGACCGACAACGTCAACCGCCTGGTGACGCGCGACAAGGTGGACCTCGTGCTCGGCACGGTGCACTCGGGGGTCGCGGCCGGGATGATCCGCGTCACCAAGGAATCGGGGGTGCTGCACATCATCCCCAACGCCGGGTTTGGCCCGGCGACCGGGGCGCTGTGCGCGCCGAACATTTTCCGCACTTCGTTCTCGAACTGGCAGTCGGGCTACGCGATGGGTGTGGTGATGGCCAAGCGCGCCGCGGTGAAGAACATGGCGACCATCGCCTGGCGCTACGCCGCGGGCGAAGAGTTCGTGAAGGGCTTCAAGGACGCGTACCTCAAGGGCAGCGGCAAGATCGTCAAGGAGTTGTGGCTGCCGTTTCCCAACGTGGAGTTCCAGGCGCTGCTCACGGAGATCGCCTCGCTCAAGCCCGATTCGGTGTTCGCGTTCTTCGCGGGCGGGGGCGCGGGCAAGTTCTGCAAGGATTACAACCAGGCCGGCCTGATGAAGTCCATCCCGCTCGTGGGACCGGGTTTCCTGACCGAGGGCGTGCTTGAAGCCATTGGCGGCGCGGCCGAGGGGGTGGAGACGGCGCTGCACTACGGCGACGGGCTGGAGACGCCCAAGAACAAGGCCTTCCGCCTGGCCTATGCAAAGACATTCAAGCTGCAGCCGGACGTCTATGCCGTTGCGGGATACGACTCGGGTCTGCTGCTCGATGGTGCCATGAAAGCGGTCAAGGGCGACTTCGGGCGCAAGGCCGATCTCATAAAGGCCATGGAAAACGCCAAGATCGACAGCCCGCGCGGCCCGATGCGCCTGTCCAAGGCACACAACCCGATCCACGACCACTACCTGCGCAAAGTCGTCGGCAACGAGAACCGCGTGGTTGGGATTGCGGTAAAAGCACTCGATGACGATCCAGCGATGATGGCCGCTTGCAAAATGTAACGCGAGGGTTGGTGATTTCGAGAAGGGCGAGGTAGTGGAGCTCGCGACCTTCCTCATCCAGCTCCTCAACGGGGTCCAGTACGGCCTGCTGCTGTTCCTTGTGTCGTCGGGCCTGTCGCTGGTCTTCGGCATCATGGGCATCATCAACATCGCCCACGGCAGCTTCTACATGATCGGCGCCTATCTCGCGTGGTCGCTCACGGGTGCGATCGGCAATTTCTGGCTCGCGTTGCCCGCCGGGATCGTGATTTCGGTGCTGATCGGCATGCTGCTCGAGTGGCTGGTCATCCGCTGGCTCTACAATCGCGACCACCTCTACCAGGTGCTGCTCACTTACGGGCTGATCCTCGTCTTCGAGGAGCTGCGCAGCGTGATCTGGGGCGACGATGTGCGCGGCGTGAACGTGCCGCAGATCCTTTCGGCCTCGATCCCGCTCACCGAAAACCAGTCCTACCCGGTCTACCGCCTGTGGATTTCGGCGGTGTGCCTGGTTGTGGCCATGCTCATGTACTGGGTCATCCAGCGCACGCGCCTGGGCATGATGATTCGCGCCGGGGCGTCCAACCGCGAGATGGTGCAGTCCCTCGGCATCAACATCCAGATCGTCTACCGCATCGTGTTCGCGGCCGGGCTTGCGCTGGCGGCGTTCGCCGGCATGATCGCGGCGCCCGTGTCGGCCGTGTTCCCCGGCATGGGCAACCAGGTGCTGATCATCTGCTTCGTGGTGGTGGTGATCGGCGGGCTGGGCTCGGTGAAGGGCGCCCTGATCGCCTCGCTGCTCATCGGCCTGGTCGATACCTTCGGTAAGGTCGTCACGCTCGAGATCGATGGCGTGAAGCTCCTGCCCGAGCTCTCGAGCATGACCGTCTACGTGCTGATGGCGGCCATCCTCCTGTGGCGCCCAGAGGGCCTGTTCGGGAAGCGGCTTTGACTATCCCGCGGGCGGGATCGTGACTACCCCGCGGGCGGGATCGTGACGAGCCCTCGCGCGAATGCGATCGTGCTGGCGGTCATCGTGCTGGCGCTGGCGACAACGCCTTTCTTCGCCGAGAAGTTCTACGTCCAGTTCTTCGCCAAGCTGCTCATCATGGGGATCCTCGCGATGAGCCTCGACCTCCTGCTCGGCTACACCGGGCTGGTGTCGTTCGGCCACGCGGCCTTCTACGGCGCGGCCGCGTATACGCTGGCTTTGCTGACTCCCCAGTACCAGGCGGCGAATTTCTGGACGTCCTTTCCGATCGCGATAGCCGTGTCCGCGCTGCTCGCGCTCGTCATCGGCTTTTTCGTGGTGCGAACGCAGGGCATCTATTTCATCATGGTGACGCTCGCGTTCGCGCAGATGCTGTTCTTCCTGTTCCACGATACAAAGATAGCCGGCGGCAACGACGGCATCTATATCGACGTGCGGCCGGTGGCGAAGATCGGCGAGTGGCAGCCATTCAACCTCGACAACTTCGTGCATATCTTCTACCTCGTGCTGGTGCTGTTCGTGCTCATGTACATCCTGCTGCGTGTCATCCTCGCATCGCCTTTCGGCCGCGTGCTGGTGGGGATCAAGGCCAACGAAGCGCGCATGCGGTCCCTCGGATTCCCGACATTGCGCTACAAGCTGGTTGCCTTCGTGATCGCAGGCGCGATCGCGGGCGTGGCCGGATACTTGTCGTCGATCCAGTTCGGTGTCGTCAATCCAGAGATGATGGGATGGCACCTGTCGGGCG
This sequence comes from Burkholderiales bacterium, assembly GCA_038329645.1. Taxonomy (GTDB): domain Bacteria; phylum Pseudomonadota; class Gammaproteobacteria; order Burkholderiales; family SG8-39; genus SZAS-79. The sequence continues at coordinate 1,051 of JBBQNG010000285.1, read as the reverse complement.
CGGTGATGATGATGGTGATCCTCGGCGGCATGGGCACGCTCACGGGACCGATCGTCGGCGCCGCCGCATGGATGCTGCTCGAGCTCGGGTTACAGGGCCTGCCCAGGATCGGTAACGTGGACCTCGGCAAGCACTGGCAACTCTGGATGGGCCTGTTCATCGTTCTGTCCTCACTCCTGCTACCCAATGGATTGCTCGGCCTGGGCGCATCGCTCTTCAAGCGGCTGAGAAAGCCCCATGGCTGAGGTCGTCCTCGAAACCCAATCGCTGACCCGGCATTTCGGCGGCCTGGCGGCCGTGAGCGAGGTCAGCCTCGAGGCATGCATGGGGCAGCTGCACGCGGTCATCGGCCCGAACGGCGCCGGCAAGTCCACGCTCATCAACATGCTCTCGGGGGACCTGCCGCCCTCCAGCGGCAGCGTGACCATTGACGGGCGCGATGTCACCGGGCTGGCTGCGCACCAGATCTCGCGCCTGGGCGTGGGGCGCAGCTACCAGAAGACCAACGTGTTCCTCTCGTTTACGGCATTCGAGAACTGCCGCCTGGCGGCGCAGTCGCGGCAGAGGACCTCGATGCAGTTTTTGCGGCCGGCCGCGCGGATGACGGAGGTCAACCAGGCTGCGATGGAGGCGCTTGTCTCAGCGGGCCTCGAATCGCGTGCCCAGAGTCCTGCAAGCGCGCTTTCACACGGCGAGCAGCGCCAACTCGAGATCGCGATGACCCTCGCGACGCGGCCGAAGCTGCTGCTGCTTGACGAGCCTCTCGCCGGCATGGGCGCCGAGGAGTCGTCTTCGATGGTGGCGTTGCTCAGGAAGCTCGTACAGACGCATGCGATCCTGCTGGTCGAGCACGACATGGATGCGGTGTTCGCGCTGGCCGACCGGCTTACCGTGATGGTGGATGGCCGCGTACTGGCGAGCGGGGCGCCAGCGGAGATCCGGGCCAACTCTGAGGTGCAGGAAGCCTACCTGGGCGAGTCGCATGGCTGACAACCTGATGGAAGGGCGCGCGCTGCACGCCTACTATGGGTCGAGCCACATCCTGCATGGC
>JBBQNG010000284.1:0-5471 GCA_038329645.1 Burkholderiales bacterium | reverse complement strand
CGGGATGCGCCAGCGCGTCCTCACCGCCATGGCCATCGCGCACAACCCCAAGGTGCTCATCGCGGACGAGCCAACGACGGCGCTCGATGTCACGGTGCAGGCACAGATCCTGGACCTGATCGACACCCTGCGCCGCGATGAGGGAATGGCGGTGGTCCTCATCACGCACGACCTTGGCATCGTCGCGCGCCACGCCGACCGGATGGCCGTGATGTATTGCGGCCAGATCGTCGAGCAGGGACACGTGAGCGATGTCTTCGCCGACCCGCGCCACCCCTACACCCTTTCCCTGTTGCGCAGCATTCCCCAGCTAGACGCCCCTGTAGCCGACGAATTGGTGGCGATCCGCGGTCAGCCTCCGATTCCCGGGGCGGTGCGGCAAGGGTGTCCGTTCGAGGCCCGTTGCTATCTGGGCCGGGGCCGCGCGGAGTGCCGGCAGAGCCGTCCCCCGCTCGCTCCTGCCGGTTCGCCCATCCACCTGAGCGCCTGCCACTTCTCGAATTCGCTCGACCAGCAGGAGGCACGCGCATGAACGCGATCGACGCAACGGCACGGCCGCTGCTCAAGGTCAGCAACCTGGTGAAGACTTTCGGGACGCACATCGGCGTCCTGTCTCGCCGCACAGCGGTGCGCGCCGTCGATGGCGTGTCGTTCTCAATCAACGCCGGTGAAACGCTAGGGCTGGTCGGCGAAACCGGCAGCGGCAAGAGCACGCTTGGCCGGTTGGTCCTCAAGCTAATCGAGCCGACCTCCGGCACGATCGAATTCGACGGCGAGGACGTCACCGGCCTGAAGGGCCGGCATGCGCGCGCCCTTCGCGCCCGGATGCAGATGGTCTTCCAGGATCCCTATGGCTCGCTCGACCCGCGCATGACGATTGCCGACTTGATCCGCGAGCCGATGCTGGTCCACGGCTACGGCGGCGACGAAATCGGTGCCCGCCTAGAGTCGACGATGCGCGAGGTGGGCATCGACCCGCGCATGGGCGCGCGCTATCCGCACGAGTTCTCCGGCGGCCAGCGTCAGCGCATCGGAATCGCGCGCGCGCTGGTACTCGATCCGAAGCTGCTGGTTTTGGACGAGCCGGTTTCGGCTCTCGACGTTTCGATCCAGGCCCAGATACTGAACCTCCTGCACGCCATCCAGCAACGCGCCGGAATCGCCTTCCTGTTCATCGCGCACGACCTAGCCGTGGTTAGGCACATCAGCCATCGGGTCGCCGTGATGTACCTGGGGCGAATTGCCGAGTTGGCGCCCCGCCAGTCCCTGTACGAGACGCCCCGGCACCCCTACACCCGCGCACTCCTGTCGGCGGCGCCTGTGGCCGACCCGGTGAAGGAGCACGCCAAGGAGCGCATCCCGCTGCACGGCGAAATAGGCTCGGCTGCATCCATGCCTGGCGGCTGCAGTTTTCACCCGCGCTGTTATCGCGCGAGGGAGGTGGCGCGCCAAGCAGGGACAGGCACCGAAGCCTGGGGCGGCGAATCGCTGCCCACGGCCTGCATCCACGAAGTGCCTTCGTTCGCCGCCCCTCATGGCGAGCATGTGGTGGCCTGTCATTTCGCACATTTCCGCGACGCCGAAGCGGCCGGCGGGGCGGCGCGCCCGCCGCGGCTGACGCGGGTCGCGTGACCTGCACCCCAACTCTCCACTAAGGACCAGCCCATGCAAACTCGAGAAGAAAACTACAAGGACGTCTTCAACTCGCGACTGGGCTTCGGCCAGCACTGTGCCGTCCTCGTCATCGATTTCATCGCGGCCTATACGACGCCGGGTGCGCCGTTCTTCGCAGATGGCGTGGTGGACGCTGTGGCGGCCTCGGTGAGTCTCTTGCGGACTGCCCGCGCTGCCGGCGTCCCCGTCATCTACACCAAGGTTCTGTATCACCACTCGGGCGTGGATGGCGGCCTGTTTGTGAGCAAGGTGCCCGCGTTGCGCCGGCTCGTGGAAGGCGAGCCGCTGGCCGAGATCGTGTCCGATCTCGCGCCGGAACCGGGCGACGTGGTGATCGTCAAGAACTACCCGAGCGGATTCTTTGGCACCACCCTCGCGAGCACCTTGCGCGCGCTGGGCGTCGACACCGTGATCCTGACTGGGTGCTCGACCAGCGGTTGCGTGCGGGCGACTGCGGTTGATGCCATCCAGCACGGCTTTCGCCTGGTCGTGCCGCGCGAGTGCGTAGGCGACCGGCATGACGGCCCGCACGATGCGAGCTTGTTCGACATCCATGCGAAGTACGGCGACGTCATGTCCAAAGCCGAGGTCGAAACCCACCTCGAAGGCGTGCGCCCCACGGCGCGTGCGAACCCTTAACGATCCACCCGACTTGGGAAACGAAAATGCAATCCTCACAGCAGAAAGACGACACGATTCGCGTTTACTGGCAGCCCGGCTGCACGAGTTGCCTGCGCACGAAGGAGTTCCTCGCGGCGCGCGGGATTCCCTTCCTGTCGCGCGACGTCCTGACCGACCCCGAAGCGTTCAAGGAGCTCTCGCGCTTCAACCTGCGCCAGGTGCCCATCGTTACGCGGGGCGACAAGTGGGCCAACGGCCAGGTCCTCACCAACGTGGCAGACCTTGTCGGCATCAAGGACCTGAACGTGCAGATGCTTCCCACGCGTGAACTCAAGCAGCGGCTGGACCATGTGATGGAAGGCGCGCAGCGCTTCTTCGCGCAGGTTCCGCAAGACAACCTGGGCACGCAACTGCCCAACCGTCCGCGCAGCTATTCGGAGCTGGCCTACCACATCTTCAATATTGTCGACGCGTTCCTTGAGGAAAAGGATGGAAAGCCGCTCGTGTACGAGTCGTACTACCGCGTCCCGGCGGACGGCGAGGGTCGCCAGGAGATCCTCGCCTATGGTGCGGAGGTCCGACGCCGGGTGGATGAGTGGTTCGCGGGTGCCGGCCGCCATTGCGAATGGGGCCAGACCGCGGACGTGTACTACGGCAAGCAATCGCAGCACCAGTTTCTCGAACGAACCACGTGGCATTCGATGCAGCACACGCGCCAGCTGATGTGGGTGCTGCAGCGCCTGGGCATCGAGCCCGACCGTCCGCTGACGTCCGATCTCTTCGCCGGCCTTCCGATGCCCGAGCAAGTGTGGGAAGACGAGACGCAGGCAGCTTAATGACCACCGAGGTCACTGGCGGCAAGGCGCCGGGAGCGCTGCGCGAGATGCTTGCGCGCGGTCAATTCATCCTGCGCCCGGGGTGTACGAAATGCTGACCTTTTGATTCAGCCTGGAGACCAACATGTTCCGACCTCTTCGAGTCGCGGCTTTCATCGCAAGCGTGCTGGCCGCGGGTTCCGCGGCGGCGCTCGACCTCACCGTCACCCATTTCGGTACCGGCATGTACGGCGTGCCGTTTGCGGTGGCCCGTGACAAGGGCTGGTTCAAGACAGATGCCAACCTGGATGTCACCGGCTTTATCACCTCTGCCGGCGGCGGCACCACCATCCGCAATGCGCTGGCCTCTGACATTCCGTATGGCGAGGTGGCGCTGCCTGCCGCGATCGCGGCGATCCAGCAAGGCGTCAAGCTGACCATCGTGCACGGCGGCGTGCTGTCGGTGGCCGACCAGGTTTGGGTCACCCGCAAGGACGACGCGACGATCACCAAGTTCGCTGACCTCAAGGGCAGGAAGCTCGGGTATTCGAGCCCGAAATCGGTCACCGACATCATCACCTTGATGATGCTCAAGACCAACACCTTGACCGACGCGGTCGAGCGCAAGTCGGTCGGCGGCATCGGCTCCGGGCTCACCGCGCTGCGCGAGGGTGGAGTCGACATGACCTATGTGACCGAGCCCGTATGGAGCAAGGAGAAGGCCAACTTTCGCGCGGCCTGGTGGTCGACCGACATTGCACCGCGCGTCACGCAGACGGTCGGCATCGTGCGCACCGATTACCTCAAAGAACACCCGGACGTGATCCGCGGCATCATCTCCGCGCGCCGGAAAGGAGTCGAGTTCGTGCGCGCGAATCCGGCTGCCAGTGCGGCGATCATGGCGCGCGAATACAAGATTCCGACGGAGCAGGCCAAGTCCGCCATCGAAAGCGTTCTTGGCGCGAAGGGCGTCTATTGGAGCCGTGGCGAGTTCGACTACGAGGGCATGGAGTTCATGCTCGAGGGACTGCATCTGGTCAAGGCCATTCCGGACGGGCCGTTCGATTGGAAAACGGTCATCGACGAGAGTTACCTGCCAGCCGATTTGCGCAGAACCAAGTAATGCGTGACCCTGCCGGCGCCGCGACTCCGCAGTCGATCGCCGAAATCCAGCCCCATGCGCGAATTCGCGCTGTCATGCGGGTCTATCCGGCCGGGCCGGGCGCGCAGCCGGTGCACGCCCTCGGGCCTCTCGATCTCGATCTGCAGCGGGGCGAGTTTTTTTCGGTGGTCGGGCCGTCGGGGTGCGGCAAGTCGACCCTGCTCGACCTGCTCAGCGGACTCGCGGTGCCCACCGAAGGCACGGTCGAGTTCGAGGGTCAGCCGGTAACCGGCAAGGTGCCCGACGGCGTCGGCATCGTCTTCCAGGAGGACGCGAGCTTTCCCTGGCTGAGCGTTTACGACAATGCCGCGTTCGGTTTGCGGCGTGCCGGCATGGCGGAGTCCGAGGTCGGCGAGCGCGTGGAGAACGCGCTGTCGCTTATGGGTCTGCGCGCCTTCACGCACGCTTACCCGGCGCAGCTCTCCGGTGGCATGCGCCAGCGGCTGTGCATCGCGCGCACACTGGTCATGCGCCCGCGGCTGTTGCTGCTCGACGAGCCCTTCGGCGCACTCGACCAGCAGACCCGGTTGCTGATGGGAGATGAACTCCTGAAGCTCTGGCGCGAGACCGGCGCCACCGTTTTGCTGATCACCCATGCACTCGACGAAGCGGCGATGCTGTCGGACCGCGTCGGCGTGATGTCGGCGCGGCCGGGGGTGTTCCTGGACCTGGTGCCCACCGCCTGGTCGCGTGACCGCGACAGCACCATCGTGTCGGACGGGGCCTTCGGTCACATCACGGCACGGCTTTGGTCGACGTTGCGCACCGAGTCGCTCAAGTCGCTGGCCTCGGGCCAGGATGCGGGTGCCCCGTGAGACGCTTCAGCCGTGCCGGGTGGATCAGACTGCTGCTGGTGGCGCTGATGTTGCTCGCCCTGGAAGTGGCATGCCGCGCCGGCTGGATCGACCCGGTGGCGGTGATTGCGCCCAGCCAGATGGCGTTCGGCGCCTGGAAGCTGCTGGCATCGGGCCGCTACACGAAGCCGATCCTCCTCACACTGTCGAATGTGGCGATAGCCACCACGCTGGCCGTGGTGGTGGGCTTCGCAGCCGGGTGGGTGCTGTACCTGCTGCCGCGCCTGCGTCACGCCGCCGATCCGCTGTTGGCCAGCTACTACGCCGTTCCGACGTTCATCTTCTATCCGCTCTTCATCGTGATGTTCGGACTGAACCGCTGGCCTCTGGTGGCGATCGGCTTCA
>JBBQNG010000283.1:0-5473 GCA_038329645.1 Burkholderiales bacterium | reverse complement strand
GTGAAGGCGGCGGCGTCGTCGGACAGCGTTCCGCTGCGAAGCGACGCCGAAAGGATCGATGCGCGCGCCGAATCGTGTTTCGCGGCGCCCGCCAATTTTTTTGCGCCCGCGTAATCCGCGCACTTTGCGCCCGCCGTGCATAACGCGTCGTTGAACGCGATCGCCAAATCCCGCGAATCGTTCGAGATCGGGTAGCGGGCCCGCGCGCCCCGGTCCGGCTCGAACGCCGTGTAGAAATCTGCGGGCTGCGCGAAGGGCCCTTTGTCGGCGAGGTAATCCGCCAGGAACTGCTGGTCCCCGGCAGCCCGCGCAATCATCTGCGTTGCGACCCAGGCAGAGAGGACGCGCGGGAGCCGCTCGCCGAAGAACATCGAGTGAAAAATCTCGTCTTCGGGGAGGTTTCCGTGCACGCTATAGAGCGGCAGGACCTCGGCGGCCGCGACCCCTTCGGGCACCGCGGAGACGAAGGGGACGCGTCCGTCGCCCTGCGCCGGTACCCAGCTCGCATTCGCCAGCCGATAGTTCTGCGATGCGTCGACCGGCGCCTGCCCCGGCGTCATCCAGGCCTGGGAAGCATAGAGGTAGGTCGGCGAAGCAAGCGTCGTCACCTTGAAGCCGCTGCGGAATTGCGCCGCCTGCCTGAGCGTTGCGTCCAGGGTCGCCGGCAGCTTTGCGCCATTCATCATGTCCGCGCCAAGGGGCCCGGTCCAGAACGAGGGCATGTAGTGGGTGAGGATACGGGAATCCCCGAGGTCGTCCGGATTCAGCGGGACCAGCGCGCAATTGCTGTCGTATCGCGACGCAGCCGGCGGCGGGCTCAGGTCCATCGCGCCTGGCCATGTCAGCACCAGGGGGCGAATCGAATCCGAAAACATTGCCGACACGGCGTTGACTACCCGGTCTTTCATTGCCTTGATATCGTTCCAGCGAAGGGCCAGCCAAGTGCCCCGCACATACTGCTCGTTCGCCTCGGGCTGGACGTAGCCGGAGGCCACCATGCGGACAATCTCGCAGGAGCCGGCCAGGGGCGATCCAAGCACCGCGACCCCAAGCACCCGCACGCCGTTCGGCAGTTCGCCCCCGGCCGCTTTTTCCTGCAGCCATGCCCAGGTGACAAGCCCCCCCATGCTGTGGGCGACGATGACCAGGGCGTCCGCGCCGGCGAGTTCCGGCGCATTGTCGACGCAGTTCTGCAGATCGCGGGCGCCGGATCGAATGTCCCTGCGCCAGTCGTAGCCACACGCCACGATTCGTTCACGGGCGATGCCCGCTTTTTCGGCACTGGCACGAATCATCTTCATCGCTTCGCCGTAAAGCGATACCCCCAGCACGCTCTCAGCGAGCTTCGCCTTTACGTCCGAGACGGGGCCCGGGTCGATCAGGTTGGCCGGCAGCGCGAGCTTGTCAGGATCCGGAATGCCGAATCCCCAGATCTTTCCGACGGTTGGCGATTCGAGCGTGGAGCCCAGGATTCCCGGGACGAAAACGAGTCCGACGCCCTTGTTCAGCCGTTTAAGTGCGGCGTCATAGTCCGGGTGCCTTGCCGAAGTCCGCGCCAGCGCTTCCAGGATCTGCTTGACGCTCGATCCATTGTTCGTCTCGTTGCCGTTGATGGGATCCCGCTTCAGCTGCCCGTTGGCATTGCCGGCAACTGCGATCGCTGCAAAAACGAGTCCGCTTACGATGCTCTTTATCGCTGCCATGTCGCCCTCCCCGTTTCTCCCGTACCCGGGAAATGCTAGGCCTGACTGGGTGCGCCGCATAGATTCCAAGTGGACTAGTCGATTCTGCTTTTTGAGATTGGCATCGATGTTCAAGATGCCACTATCGTTGCTTTATCGTTGACATATGCTTGCTCCATCAACTATCATGCAACCTTCAGCCTGCTATCGAGGACCGACCATGTCGACCCCCACGCCGTCGCCCACACTCGAATTTTGTTTTCGCCTGACGCGAGCCTACGCGTCGCTCACGCGGCGGCTCGACCACTCGCTCGGCAGCTTCCACGGCCTGAGCTTTGCCGATTTCATGATCCTGTCCTCCCTGAGCCAGGCGCCGGAGGGCCGCCTGCGCCGCGTGGTCCTGGCCGAGCGGCTCGGGCTCACGGCATCCGGGATCACGCGCGCCCTGATTCCGCTCGAGAAAATCGGGCTCGTGAAGCGCCAGTCCGACACGCGGGATGCACGCGTCGGGTACGCGGCGATCACCCCAGCGGGAACCCGGCTCCTTGCCGCGGCGCTGGAGTCGGCCGAGCTGGTCAGCGAAGAGTCGATGCGTGCAGTGCCTGCAAAGCAACTGGTGGCGCTTTCTTCCGTACTGGGCGACCTGGCGGGCATGAACGCGACGAACAGCTGAAATAGCGCCTACACGTGTAGGCGCATGCCGACTCGCAGATACATCCGGACACAAAACAAACCCGGGAGCCGGGTCAACGCCCGCACGGGGCCGCCGTTATTCGTGGCAGGAACACAACGGGCATTTGCCCGCAGTACTCAAACAACCCAAGGAGATAGACCATGCTGACCAAGACACTCGTAGCGGCGATTGCCGCGGCAATGCTGGGATCGGTGGGGACCTCGTTCGCCGCAACCCGCACCTCCGACCTCACGCCAGCCAGCCCCGCGGTGACCACGCCGAAAGTGCACAAGGCGGTGAAGAAGCACAAGGTCGCCAAGGCGCACAAGGTCGCCAAGGCGCACAAGGCCGTCGCCCACAAGACGCACAAGGTCATCCATCACCCGGCCGCGGCGAAAGCGACGACGCACAAGGTCGCGATGCATGAGGCGGCCCCGGTCAACCAGACCCGCGAGCAGCGCATGGAAGAAGCCCGCCGCAACTGGGAACGCAACCGCAAGCTGTAGGAACCTTCCCCGCAGCGCTCAAAAAGGCAGGGCCCCGGCCCTGCCTTTTTTATGGTGCGACAGCGCACAGACCCTCGCACCCAGCGGCGCAGACTTCAGGGATGCGATCACGAGGTTTCCCATGAGCAGCTCCGAGGCCCTCCGGCACCTGCAGGTTTTTGCGGGCAAGTGGCTGACCACCGGGCAGCAGCACGAGGGGGCGGTCGGCCCTGCCGCGAAGATCACGGCGGTGGAAACCTACGAATGGCTCGCGGGCGAGCGTTTCCTCGTGCACCGCTTCGAGGGGCTCGTCGGCGACAAGCCGGCCGTGTTCCTCGAGATGATCGGCTACGACACCGCCGCCGAGGACTATGCAGTGCACACCTACTACAACTCCGGCCTCACCAACGAGTGGCGGCTGCACGAGCGCGACGGCGCGTGGCTCTTCACCGGCAAGTGGGACATCCAGGACAAGTCCACCGACGTGCGCTGCACGCTGGTGTTCAGCGAAGACGCCGACGCGATGGCCGGCAAGCGGGAATACTCTCCCGACGGCAAGGCCTGGACCACTTTCTGGGACGTGGACGCGCGCAAGGTCAGGTAAATTGCTGACGCGTGTCGGCGATGCCCTGCACGCTGAGGTCGCAAAAAAGCCCGGCAGCGATGCCGGGCTTTTTTTGCACAGCGCCTGCGTCAGTGCGTTTTCTTCGCGTTGTTGCGCGCGTCGCCCAGGGTTTTCTGGATCTTGCCGACGGTCTTCTCGGCCATGCCCTTGGCTTCGAGCGAGCGGTTGCCCACCGCCTTGCCGGTCACTTCCTTGACCTTGCCCGCCACTTCCTTTGCCCTGCCTTTGACCTGGTCCTTGTTCATCGTTTATCTCCGTAGTTAAGGAAGGTTACGGATCGATCCTAGGGCGGTACCGTGGCGGGGACCGTGCGCTGCCTCACATACAATAAGATGCGGGCAACGAGGAGACATGAACATGAGAATCGCGTTGGGCGCGCTTGCGCTCGTGGTGTGCACCTTCCTGCAGGCGCAGGACTACCCTGCCCGGCCCGTGAAGCTCGTCGTGCCGTATGCGCCCGGCGGCGGGACCGACATCGTCGCGCGGCTGGTGGCGCAGAAGCTCACCGAGGCGTGGGGCAGGCAGGTGCTGGTCGAGAACAAGGCCGGCGGGAACGGGTTCATCGGCTCGGAGTACGCCATGAAGCAGCCGCCCGACGGGTATACGCTGCTCGTGAGCATCGCGAGCACCCATGCCACGGCGCAGTTCCTCTTCCCCAAGCTGCCCTATGACCCTTTCCGCGATTTCCTGCCGGTGACCCAGCTGGCGTTGTCGCCGGTAGTGTTGCTGGTGAACCCTGCCCAGCCCTGGAAGACCCTGCGCGAGTTTGTTGAGGCCGCCAAGTTGGCGCCCGTGCATTACGGCAGCTTCGGGCACGGGTCCACGGCGCACATGTACGGCGAGCTCATGAACCTCAATGCCGGGACCAAGCTCGTGCACGTCGCCTACAAGGGCTCGGGGCCGGCTTTGACCGACCTCATGGGCGGGCAGATCCCTTCGGCGCTGCTGGATATCGCCGCCACCAAGGCGCAGATCGTCGGCGGCAAGGTGCGCGCCCTGGCTGTGACCGGCCCCAAGCGCTGGCAGGCGCTGCCCGACGTGCCGACATTTAGGGAGGCGGGTTATCCCGGATTCGAGGTCGTCGGGTGGTTCGGTATGTTTGCGCCCGTGGGGACGCCTCGTTCGATTGTCACCAAGGTCGCCGCCGATGCCACCCGCGCGATCCGCTCGCCGGATGTGGTGGCCAAGCTCGTCGAGCTCGGCACGGAACCTGCTGGTGGGACGCCCGAGGAGTTCATGGCCAACTGGAAGGCGACTTCGGATGCGCTGGGGGATGTCATCCGGCGGGCCAAGATCACGGTCGAGCCTTAGAACAGTCCTGTAATACGAATTGGCCTGAGAGCCGCGCGGCTATTGGATCTGCGAAAACAAAAGTTGAAGAATTCCTCTCAACTGCCCTTGCGGTGCGCCATCATGTATTCGCGCAGCGCACCGTCGATTCTGCTCTGATAGACTTCTGCGCTTGGAGGTTGTCATGAATGCATCCCTCGTCAGCCGCGATCCGGAAATCATGAGCGGTGCCCTTTGCTTCACAGGTACCCGTGTACCGGTGCAAAATCTTTTCGACTATCTCGAAGGTACTTCTTCCCTGGAAGACTTCCTGGAAGATTTCCCATCGGTCAGCCGCGATACGGCGGTCGCGGTCCTGGAAGCCGCCCGGGCACATCTGTTTGCTGATGCGCCTGCTGCTTGACGAGTCGGTGCCACGCCGCCTGCGACGGTCACTGACGGATCATGAAGTAAAGACTGTGGTGGAGATGGGATGGAGCGGCATAAAGAACGGCGAGCTGTTGGCACTCGCGGCCGCGAAATTCGATGCCTTCATCACCGTTGATAAGAATTTGCCGTATCAACAGAATCTGGCCAAGCTCCCGGTTGCCCTCGTCGTCCTTGACGCTGTCTCGAACGAACTTCCTGCGCTGCTGCCTTTGGTGCCGGCGCTGGAGAAGGCCCTTGCGACTCTCGAGCCGTGCAGCTACGTCAAGGTCCGGACGCCCGTTCCGGCCAG
>JBBQNG010000282.1:0-5484 GCA_038329645.1 Burkholderiales bacterium | reverse complement strand
TGATGTTGGCCGCCAGCCGCCACAACGAGTGCAGCCAGACGTCTTCCTCGCGCGCGCTGCGGCAGTCGAGCAGGCGCAGCTTCACGATTTCGAGGTCCTTTTGCAGCTGGGACGTGGTGCCGCGCGGACCCGGCGGCTTGTCCGACACGAGGTAGTCGCGCACGTAGGTCGCCACCCGGGCGTTTTCCACGCGCTCGAAATCCGCCGCCCCGTCGAACACGGGGTTGACCTGCAGCCGGCCGCGCGGCGGCTCGAGCATCTCGAGCACCGGAACGGGCAGGTTGACCAGGCCGACGACATCGATGGCGCTGCGCTCGGTGAAACGGTAGCGCGCGGCATTCAAGTCGAGGACCGGGTAGTAGTCGGAATTCGGCCGCATGCCATAGGTCAGGAAAAGGGGCTCGAGCGATTCGCGGCTGCCGATATAGCGCGCATCGAGGTCGCCCTCGGAGAGGACGTGCACGTTGAAGAACTCGCGCGCGAGACCGGGCTGCTCGAAGGCCTTCGCGGTGAGCGGGAGGGCGAGCGGCGTTTCGCTGGCGACGACCAGCAGGTCGTGGTCGCTCGCGGCGAAGATCGCGTAATGCGGGAACGTCCCGCCCAGTGCGCCGAGCATGGACGCGACGAGCGACGTATCGATTTCGTAGAGCTGGAACCACTGCACGAGCACGCCGCCGGGATTCAGGTGGGTGCGGATGCGGCGATAGAACTCCTGCGTGAACAGGCTCGACACGCCGCTGACCCACGGATTGGAGGGCTCCGAAATGACGATGTCGTAGCGCCGGTTGTGGGTGGAGAAAAAGCTCTTCGCGTCGTCGATGACTATCGAGCCGCGCGGATCGGCGAACGCCGCCCCGTTGCGGGGCGAAAATCCCCTCGACGCCTCGGCCATCGCGGCCTCGATCTCGACGGTTTCGACACGCTCGATCTCCAGGCTCTGCAGGAGCGTGTGCATGGTGAGGCCGGTGCCGATTCCGATCACGGCCGCGCTCTTCGCGTGCGGCACGAGCGCAAGCGGGATCGCGCCCGTGAGCACCATGGTGATCTCGTCGGACCCCGGGGTGCGCGCGCCGGGGCCGCCCGACATCGTGATCGAGCCGTCCGATTTGCCGTTGGTGCGAATGCTGTAGGTGCCGGCATAGTCGACCAGGTGCACGGTCGAGGTCTTGCCGTCCTTCTGGTAGAGGATCGTCGCCGTCTGCGAGGTTTCCAGCTCGCCATGGCGGAACACGCCGGAAGTCATCTTGTGGACGTCGAGCTGGTAGAACATCGAGACCGGCAGGAACAGCAGCGCGCAGGCGACGGCGGCGCCGGCGAACTGGCGCCGCGCCGGCACGAATCGCCACAGGAGGACCAGCCCCAGCGCGGCATCGACCAGGCTGCCGGCGACAAGCGATCCCTTGAGGCCGAGCATCGGCAACCCGACGTGCACCGCAAACAGCACGCCCGTAATCGCGCCGAGCGTATTCGCGGCATAGACCTTGCCGATAGCGGTTTCGCCTGCGCCGCTGCGAATCAGCGCTCCGGTGATCAGCGGCAGGGTCATGCCGGCGCAGATCGCCGCCGGCAGCATGACCAGCGATGCGATCGCCTGGCCGGTGACGTTGAAGAGGAAATAGCCTGCATCGGTGCGCGCGAGCCCCTGCATGAGGAATTCCATGAGGAGGAAGGTCCGGTCGTACACCAGCAGGGTGCAGAGCGCGAGCAAGCCCATCGTCACCTGCACCCAGCCCAGCAGGCGCTCGACATTGACGCTCCGGTCGACGAGGCGCCGCACCGCGAGGCCGCCGAGCGCGAGACCGAGGATGAACGTGGAGAGCATCAGCTCGAACGAATGCGTGGACGATCCCAGCACCAGTGCGAGCATGCGAATCCAGGAAATCTCGTAAATGAACGAGGCCAGGCCGGTGAAAAACGCCACCCCCAGAAGGAGCAGCGCGGTCGACGCGTCTTCCTGGGGCCTGGCTTGCAGCGCCGGGGCGCGCATGGGTCGCGCAAGCAGCCAGACGATGCCCGCGAGGACCAGGTTGGTGCAACCCGCGAATCTCAGGGTGCCGGGCAGCCCGGCCCAGCCGATGAGGACGAAGCCGCTGACCAGCACGCCGATCGCGGCGCCCAGGCTGTTGGTGAAATAGAGCATCGCCACGGATTCGCCCGAAGCCGAAGGGTGCGAGCGCACGAGGCCGCTGCTCATGAGCGGGAAAGTCATGCCGAGCAGCACCGATTGCGGCAGGATGAGCAGCGCGGATATCGCGAGCTTCACGGCGAGGGCCAGCACGTCCGAGTCGAGTCCCGGCAGCGCGACGGTGTAGGCGAATTCGGTCGCGGCGACGAAGACTTCGTGAAAGGCCAGGGCGAGCAGGCCGACGATGCCCTCGACGAGGGCGTAGCCGAGCAAAGGCCTGCGGATCCGCGTCGACCAGCGCCCCATGAGCGCGCTGCCGCCGGCGAGGCCCCCCATGAACACGATCAGTACGAGCGATTGCGCGTAAGCGGCGTGCCCCAGGAAGAGCTTGAGGTAGTGGGTCCAGATCGACTCGTAGATCAGCCCTGCGAAGCCGGATGCCGTGAACAGCAGGTAGAACGCAGTGCGTGAATGCATCTTGTGATTTTTAGGTGGGCCAGCGGGCGAGCCGGGCATTGACTAGAGGATGCGGGTCATGCGCGGATTATCGTATGCAAAATGCAGGCCTTCAGCCTGCCGAGAATCCGCCATCGACGAACAAAGTCTGGCCGGTAACGTAGTCCGACGCGCGGCTGGCGAGGAAAACCGCGGCCCCGCGCAGGTCATTCAGCTCGCCGTTGCGTCCGATCATGGTGCGCGCGGCCATTTCCTTCCAGCGTGCCGGGTCGCTCACCACCGGCGCCGTGAGCGGCGTGGCGAAGAAACCCGGGCCAATGGCGTTCGTATTCACGCCGTGCCTGGACCAGGCCTCGGCTTGCGCGCGCGTGAGCTGCAGGATGCCGCCCTTGGATGCGCCGTACGGACCACTATTGCCGAAGGCGCGCATCGACTGCATCGAGGCGATGTTGATGATGCGGCCCCAGCCTTTGGCAATCATGGCTGGCGCGAGCTTCTGGGCGAGGAAGAACGGCGCCTCGAGGTTGAGCTTCAGCGTCGTGTCCCAGTCGGCCGCGGAGATTTCGGCCATGGGGCGGCGGATATTGACCCCTGCGGCCGAGACGAGGATATCGGGGGCGCCGAAAAACGACGGGGCGATGCGCGCGCATGCCTCGATCGCGTCGCGGTCGCTCAGGTCGCAGGCAATCGTGGCTGCCCGTCCGCCCTTGGATTCGATGGATTTTTTCGCGGCATCGAGTTGTGCAGCGCGACGCGCAACCAGCACCACTGCCGCGCCGGCTTCGGCGAGCGCGTCGGCAATCTCGGCGCCGATGCCGGAGTTGGCGCCGGTCACGAGAGCGACTTTGCCCGCCAGGTCGAACAATTCGAAGATCGGCTTCATGCCCATTCAGGCTATCCACGCAGGCTTGCGCAGTCAATCTGCGCCTCGCAATCCGAAGGAAGGCGGCGTTTTTCGCGGTGATATCCTCGCCGCCCATGCAAATCCCCCAAACGACGCGGCTCGCCGCGTTTTATTTCGCCTACTTCTGCTATCTCGGTGCCTATGCGCCGTACTTTTCGCTCTACTTGGCGGGGGCCGGGTTTCCCGCGGGCGAGATCGCCACGATCCTGGCGCTGCCGCAATTCGTGCGGATATTCGCGCCGATGGCGTGGGGCTGGTTGTCGGATGCCACGGGGTCGCGCCGTGGCGTAGTGGCAGTTTCCTGCGGCCTGACTACCGCCGCGATCGGCATGCTCTTTTTCGTGTCAGGCTTCGTGCAGACGGCCGTCACGGTCGCGCTGATTGGAATGTGCTCGGCGGCAATCCTGTCGATTGTCGACGCGCTCACCTTTTCCGTACTCGCAACCCGTACTGACCGATACGGTCCGATCCGGCTGTGGGGTTCGGTCGGGTTCATCATCGCGGTGCTGGCGACGGGCGCGCTCCTCGACGCGGTGCCCGTCACCCACCTGTTGTGGGTGCTGGCGGGCCTCAGCCTCGGGACGCTGCTGGTCGCCGCCGCGCTGCCCTCGCATCGCGCGGAGCGTTCTGTACAAGTGAAGGGAAGCCTGCGCGCGATCCTGTGCCGCACGGAAGTGGTTGCGTTCTTTGCCGCCTGCACCCTGATGACGGTGGCGCACGGCGCCCTGTACGTTTTCTATTCGATCTACCTTGTCGGACACGGCTATTCGAAAACCGTGGTCGGCCTCATGTGGATGCTCGGGGTGCTGGCCGAGATCGTCGTGTTCATCGCGATGCCGGTACTCGTGCGGCGGTTCAGCCTGCGCGCGATCCTGCTGGCGAGCTTCGTCGCCGCTGCGATAAGGTTCAGCGCGATCGGATGGGGCGTCGACTCGCTTGCGATCCTGGTTGCGGCCCAGCTGCTGCATGGGGCGACGTTTGGATCGTTCCACGCGGCTTCGATCGCCGCGGTTCACAGGATGTTCGCCGGCCCGCTCCAGGTGCGGGGCCAGTCGCTTTACATGAGCGTGTGCTATGGGCTGGGCGGCATGGCCGGCACGCTCCTGGCGGGTGCCACGTGGGACAGCCTCGGCGCAGCGGCGACCTTCGGAATCAGCGCGCTGTTCGGGGTGGCGGGTGCCGCCATGGTTGCGTGGCGCGTGAGGATTTAGGCGCCTCCCGGCGCTCTGAACGCACCGCCGCTGTGCGATAATCTTCAGTTCAGTCGCGCACTTACCACGCAGCGGAAACGAAATGGCACAGACACTTTACGACAAGCTTTGGGACAGCCACGTGGTGCACGTCGAGGAAGACGGCACCGCGCTGCTTTATATCGACCGCCACCTCGTGCACGAGGTGACCAGCCCGCAGGCTTACGACGGCCTCAAGCTGGCGGGCCGCAAGCCGTGGAGGATTTCGTCCGTGGTCGCAACCGCCGACCACAACACGCCTACGACCGGCTGGGACAAAGGCCTCGAAGGGATCGCCGACCCGATCTCGCGACTGCAGCTCGAAACGCTTGACGCCAACATGCGCGAGTACGGCGCCAAGGCGTATTTCCCTTTCCGCGACAAGCGCATGGGCATCGTCCATGTGATTGGCCCGGAGCAGGGCGCAACGCTGCCCGGCATGACCGTGGTTTGCGGCGACTCGCACACCAGCACGCACGGTGCTTTCGGGTGCCTGGCGCATGGCATCGGGACGTCGGAAGTCGAGCACGTGCTCGCCACCCAGTGCCTGGTGCAGAGAAAGATGAGGAACATGCGCGTTACCGTCGACGGCGTGCTGCCGCGCGGCGTGACGGCCAAGGACATTGCGCTCGCGGTGATCGGCAAGATCGGCACCGCCGGTGGTACCGGCTCGGCGATCGAGTTTGCCGGGTCGGCGATCCGCGCGCTGTCGATGGAAGGCCGCATGACCTTGTGCAACATGGCCATCGAGGCGGGCGCACGGGCCGGCA
>JBBQNG010000281.1:0-5492 GCA_038329645.1 Burkholderiales bacterium | reverse complement strand
GCCACACGGTTGCCAAAGCCGGAGGTGGTCATCCCGAACTATGCGGTCAAGCCCGGTGCATTGGTGGTGACCTACGGATGGATGATGGCTCTCGATCCGGCCGTGGTGACGGGCGCATCAAAGGTCGTGGTCGACGATTGGGCGCAATGCAAGGTCGGTGGGGCGCTGCATCCGCTCATCGAAAGCGGCAAGCTCACGGAGGGCATGATTCACGCGGAAATCGGGCAGATCGTCGCGGGCCTGAAGCCGGGACGCGAAGCGGGTGACGGCACGATAGTGTTCTGGCACCGCGGGTTCGCGGTCAGCGATGTGGTGCTCGGCAACTGGATCTACGAACGCGCGATGCGCGAAAGCGTGGGCACCGACTTTGCGCTGCTGGAGGCGGGGGAGGAATAGGCTTTTATTGACGTGCCCTCGCCGCAACCGGTTGCCGCCGGCGTATTGGCTCGATAACGTGCGAGAAAGTCAAAGTTTATAAGTACAAACGCCGCTACAGGAGCGGCGTTGGCGTCAGTTGAAATTCGTTTTTTGACAATTCAGGACCCCGGCCCCACGTCCTCTCCCCAGCGCTTCACCATGCCCGTGTCGATCCCGAACAGGTCGAGCGCGCGCCCCACGGAGTGGCTCACGATGTCGTCGATGGTCTTCGGCTTGGTGTAGAACGCCGGCACCGGCGGCATCACGATCGCGCCCATCTCAGTGACCGCGGTCATACTGCGCAAATGCCCCAGGTGGTTCGGTGTTTCGCGAACCATCAGCACGAGGCGCCGGCGCTCTTTGAGCACCACGTCCGCGGCGCGCGACAGCAGGCTCCCGGTCACGCCGGTGGCGATCTCCGAGAGGCTGCGGATGGAGCAGGGCGCCACCAGCATGCCGAGGGTCTTGAACGAGCCGCTCGAAATCGCCGCGCCGATATCCTCATTGCGGTAGACGACGCTCGCCAGCGCCTCGACGTCCTTCACCTTCAAATCGGTTTCGTAAGCGAGCGTGACTTGCGCGGAGCGGCTCATGACGAGGTGGGTCTCGATGTCGAGCTTTTTCAACAGCTCCAGCGCGCGAATCGCGTAAATCGTGCCCGAAGCACCGCTGACCCCGATGATGAGCCGTGGCGCGCCCACGATGCTATCCCCGGACCTTGCGGATGAGCGCGCGCGCGCGCTCGATCGCATCGGCAGGCAGCGTGTGGCGCTGGGCGAAATCCGGCCGCGGCTTGGTGGCGTCGATGATCATCTTCGCGGTCTTGCCGTTGTCGTTCGACGGGTCGAGGATGGCGCCGAACGCATTGCGGATCACGTCGATGTCGTCGTCGGCCTGCATGCGTGTGGCCATCGCCCAGAACACGTCCTGGTCGTCGAACACGTCGACGTCCTCGTCGACCACGATGACGAGCTTGAGGCTGATGTCTTCGGCGAAAGCGATCATGGCGGCGTTCTTCTGCTGGCCCGCCACGGGGTTCTTCATCGCGATCACGGCGTGGAACCTGCAGGTGCCCGACTTGGGGTAGGACACCTTGGTCACGTTCGAGAACGTCGAGCGCAGTGCCTTGAGGAGCCTCGCCTCCTGCGGCACGGCCAGCATGCTGCAGTGCTCATCGGACATTCCGCCGACCACGTCCTGGTAGATCGCATTTTTGCGATGCGTGATCGCGGTGATCTCGATGACGTTTTCGGTCGAACGCTCGGAGTGGTAGCCCGTAAACTCGGCGAACGGGCCTTCGGGCTCGCGCACCCCGGGCAGGATGTGGCCTTCGAGGACGATCTCGCCTTCGGCGGGCACTTCAAGCGGGACCGTGATGCATTTCGAGATGTCGAGCGGCCGCCCGGCAAGTCCGCCGGCGACCGAGTATTCGTCCACGCTCATCGAGCCCTTCCACAGTCCCGCAAATGTCATGAGCGGGTGGCCGCCGATTACGATCGCAATCGGGATTTCCTTCTTGAGCGCCTCGGCCCGGCGCACGTAGTCCCACAGGTGGCGGCGGCTGTGCAGGCTGGTCCCCAGGCGGGTCCTGCCTTTGACCTGCATGCGATGGTGGCTTGCGTTGCGCACGCCCGTTTCCGGATCCTTGGCGATGATGATGCCGTTGGTGATGTAGCGGCCGCCGTCTCGCTCGAAGTGCTTCTTGATCGGGATGCGCCCAAGATCGACATCCGCGCCTTTGTAGACGACCTCCTGCACCGGGCCCTTGGCGTGCAGCCTGGGCTCGAGCGAGCGGTCGCCGCGCAGGGCCCATTCCTCGATCAGGCGTTCTTCGGGCACGCCCAGCGCCAATGCATAGCGCCCGCGCGTTGCGAAGACATTGGTCACAACCGGGAAGGCCGAATCGGCGACGTTCTCGAACCAAAGCACGGGCGCCTGCCACGCGCGCCCGCGCTCGAGCTCCAGCGCCACCGCCGTCGCGTCGAAATCGAGGGCGATGCGGTCCTTGAAGCGCAGGATGTCCTTTGCGTTGGTGCGCTCGACCTGGTCGAGGAATGCGCGGAGGTTTAAGGCGTCGGAGGTCGCGGGCATTGCAGATTCTTTTGTTTAGCAGGATCCGAAGTCTAGCAAGGGCGGCAACCATGCACTAGGCGAGTGCGTCCTTTGTTTCGAATCCGGTTACGCACTATATTGCGGCATGCCGGGATGACACCGGCGCCAAAACAACAGTTTTTCTTACCTCTGGGAGGAGGACCCGCATGGACACGCTTAAAAGCGGTTCGGACGCGCTGTTCGTATTGCTCGGCGCCATCATGGTGCTCGCGATGCACGCCGGCTTTGCGTTCCTCGAGCTCGGCACCGTCCGCTCCAAGAACCAGGTCAACGCCCTGGTGAAGATTCTCACCGATTTCGCCGTCTCCACTGTGGCCTATTTCTGCGTGGGCTACGGGATCGCCTACGGGGTCAGCTTCTTCGTCGGGGCGGAGGAGCTCGCGCAGAAGAACGGCTACGACCTGGTGAAGTTCTTCTTCCTGCTCACCTTCGCTGCGGCGATTCCCGCGATCGTGTCGGGCGGCATTGCCGAGCGCGCCCGCTTCTATCCGCAGCTCGCGGCTTCGATGCTGCTGGTGGCATTCGTCTACCCGTTCTTCGAGGGCATCGCATGGAACCAGCACTTCGGCGTGCAGGCCTGGCTCAAGGGCGCTTACGGCGCCGAGTTCCATGACTTCGCGGGTTCGATCGTTGTCCACGCGGTAGGCGGATGGATCGGCCTGGTGGCGGTGGTGCTACTCGGCGCGAGGCGCGGCCGCTACTCCAAGGACGGCAACATCGCGGCGCACCCGCCCTCGTCGATTCCGTTCCTCGCGTTGGGCGCGTGGATCCTTTCCGTCGGCTGGTTCGGCTTCAACGTGATGTCGGCGCAGGAGATCGGCAAGCTGTCGGGGCTGGTGGCGGTGAACTCGCTCATGGCCATGGTGGGCGGCACGCTCGCCGCCCTCGTCGCGGGGCGCAACGACCCTGGGTTCGTGCACAACGGCCCGCTCGCGGGCTTGGTGGCCGTATGCGCGGGGTCGGACGTGATGCACCCGGCCGGCTCGTTCGTGGTCGGCGCGGTCGCCGGTGCGCTGTTCGTATATATGTTCACGCTCACGCAGAACCGTTGGAAGATCGACGACGTGCTCGGCGTTTGGCCGCTGCACGGGCTGTGCGGCGCCTGGGGCGGCATCGCTTGCGGGATCTTCGGCTCGAAGGCTTTGGGCGGCATGGGCGGCGTGGCAATCATGCCGCAGCTGATCGGGACCGCGCTCGGGATAGCCGTTGCGGTGGGGGGCGCGATCCTGGTGTACGGCGGGATCAAGGCCATGGTCGGGTTGCGCCTGGGTGAGGAAGAGGAATTCAACGGCGCGGACCTGTCGGTCCACAAGATCTCGTCACAATCGGACTAACCCCGGCGGATCAGCCCGGGGCACCCCGGGCGAGAATCAGCGCGGAACAGGCGGCAGGATGTCGCCGGCGTGAAACCCGAAAGCGCCCCGCCGCCGGTCCTCGAACCAGTGTTTCAGGGTCGCGCCGACCGTGCGGAAGGCGATCTCATCCCAGGGAATCGCGGCCTCTTCGAACAGCGCGACTTCGAGACTTTCCTCGCCGGGTGCGAAGGTGAGGTCGATCAGCTTCGCCCGGAAAAACAGGTGCACCTGGTTGACGTGCGGCACCGACAGCATCGTGAACGGGGCGCCGAGCTCGACCTGGGCGCCCGCTTCCTCGAGGGTTTCGCGCATCGCACCCTGGCCGGTCGTTTCGTCGTTCTCCATGAAGCCCGCCGGCAGCGTCCAGTAGCCGTAGCGCGGCTCGATCGCCCGGCGGCACAGGAGCAGGCGGTCCTCCCACTCAGGCACGCACCCGACCACGAGCCGGGGGTTCTGGTAGTGGATTTCCCCGCACGCGTCGCAAAGGTATCGCGGCTTGTTGTCGCCGGGCGGGGTGCGGTGGACGACGGGCGCGGCGCAGTTCGAGCAGAATTTCAGGAGCGGGCTGGGCATGGGGCAGATGATACCTGCGAGGCACGCCTTATCTACCCGTCCAGTCGCGCGCAAGGGCAGTGGTATCATCCGCGGGGACCAAAACCGGAGGCAGTGCATGAGTGCAGCAACAAGCCAGACTGCCAGTCCGCAGCCCCCCGCCCGCGCCCCGATCGGCGAGTGGTTCTGGCGTTTTCTCGCAGCGGTGATGCTGTTCGTTGTGGGCTGGGTGGTCTGGATCGCGATCCAGATCAGTCCGCCCGACATCGTGCTGCCCGCGGCGTATGAGGCTGCAGCACAAGGTCGCGCTTCGCGCAATTCCGCCGGCACCATCGGCGGAACCGCCGCGGCCGCAGCGCCAGGCACGGCCGCGCCGCAGGACGTAGCCGGCGCTTCGCCGGCGCCCGCTGCGGCGCCGGCAGTTGCGCCAGTGCCGGCGGCACCCGCCGAGCCCCCGGTGAACCTGGAGAAGCTGCGGCTCGCCGACTCGATCGAGACCCCGATCTTCGAGCGCGCCCGGCGCACGGCCCGGCCGGCGCAAGACGCCGCGAAGTGACGCTCGCCGCACCGACGGCGACGGTAGACCGCTACGCCGAGCTGCATTCGGCTTTCCACTGGCAGGTGCCCAATCG
The DNA here is from genome assembly GCA_038329645.1 of Burkholderiales bacterium. Taxonomy (GTDB): domain Bacteria; phylum Pseudomonadota; class Gammaproteobacteria; order Burkholderiales; family SG8-39; genus SZAS-79. The sequence goes on along the minus strand of JBBQNG010000281.1, from coordinate 424 downwards.
CTTCAACATGGGCTGGGACTGTTGCGGCCAGTGGTCGGCTGACCGGAACCGGTTTGCGCTGTACTGGGAGGACGAGTCGGGCGCCACCGCAGCCTATACGTTCTGGGACATCCAGCAGGCCGCCAACCGCTTGTCCAATGCCCTGGCGGCCCTGGGCGTCAATCGCGGCGACCGCGTCGCGCTTGTGCTCCCGCAAAGGCCCGAGATGGCGATCGCGTACATCGCGATCTTCCAAATGGGCGCGATCGCGCTGCCGTTGTCGCACCTGTTCGGCCCCGACGCGCTCGAATACCGTATGCAGGACAGCGAGGCGAGCGTCGCCATTGTCGAGCCGACGACGCTGCCGAACCTGTGGGCGGTCAGGGACAAACTGCCGCTGCTCAGGCACGTCATCGGCGTTGGCGGGGCAACGGAAACCGGCGTG
>JBBQNG010000280.1:0-5498 GCA_038329645.1 Burkholderiales bacterium | reverse complement strand
AACGTGGCGCGCAACTGCGCTTCCCTCGGCGCCCAGGCGCAGCTCCTGTCCGTCGTGGGCGGCGACGAAGCCGGCACCAAGCTCGCTGCGCTGGTGGACGCGGCCGGCGTGCGCGCGAACCTGCATCGCGATGCGTCCATGGAGACTACGGTGAAGCTGCGCGTGATCGGTCGCCAGCAGCAACTCCTGCGCATCGATTTCGAGACACCGCCCTCCAGCGAAGTGCTGGCTTCGAAGCTTGCCGATTTCGAGGCGGCGTTGCCGGACTGCGATGCAGTCATCCTGTCGGACTACGGCAAGGGCGGCCTTGCGCACATCGCGATCATGATCGGTCAGGCGCGCGCGGCCGGGAAGCGGGTGCTCGTCGATCCGAAAGGCGACGACTATTCACGCTATCGCGGCGCGCACGTGGTGACGCCGAATCTGGGTGAGCTGCGCGAAGTGGTGGGCACCTGGCGCGACGAAGCCGACCTTGCCGCGCGGGTGCAGAAACTGCGCGCGGACCTTTCCATCGACGCGCTGCTGCTCACGCGCAGCGAGCAAGGCATGACGCTTTTCGACGAGCGGGGCGCCATGCATGTGCCCGCGCAGGCGCGCGAAGTGTACGATGTGAGCGGCGCCGGCGACACGGTGATCGCGGCCCTCGCGGTGATGCTGGCTGCAGGTGCCTCGCTGACCGAAGCGGTGCGCCTCGCGAATCGCGCGGCGGGGATCGTGGTCGGCAAGCTGGGCACCGCGGTGGCCACGCGCGAAGAACTGTTCGGGTAACCTTCATGTACATCGTCGTCACCGGCGCAGCCGGATTCATCGGATCGCGGATCGTGGCCGCCCTCAACCGGGAAGGGGCGGGCCGGATCATCGCGGTCGACAACCTGGAGAATTCCGCCAAGTTCACGAACCTCGCGGGCTGCGACATCGACGACTACCTCGACAAGCGCGAGTTCCTCGAGCGCATCGGGAGCGGCGAGCTTGACGGCGCGGTAGAAGCGGTCCTGCACCAGGGGGCATGCTCGGACACCATGGAGTCCGACGGTCGCTACATGATGGAGAACAATTACCGCTATTCCAGGCGCCTGCTGGACTGGTGCCAGGACGAAGAAGTGCCTTTGCTCTACGCCTCGTCGGCCGCCGTCTATGGTGCCGGGCCGAAGTTCAGCGAAGAGCGGCGCTACGAGGCACCCCTCAATATCTACGGCTACTCGAAATCCCTTTTCGACCAGTGCGTGCGCGCGCGGCTTCCCGAGCGCACGGCGCAGGTCGCCGGGTTCCGATATTTCAATGTATATGGTCCGAACGAGGCCCACAAAGGGCGTATGGCATCCGTGGCGTGGCATGGTTTCAACCAGTACATGGAAAGCGGCAAGATAAAGCTGTTCGTAGGCAGCGCCGGTTACGGCAACGGCGGCCAGCAGCGGGACTTCGTGCATGTCGATGACGTCGTCAACGCCAACCTCTGGTTCCTCGAGCACCCTGAAGTGTCCGGAATCTACAACTGCGGCACCGGGCGGGCGCAGACCTTCAACGATGTCGCCATGGCGGTGGCCAACGGCGTGCGCCAGTCCCGCGGTGAGGCCCGCCTGGCGCTGGCAGAACTGGTCGCGGCCGGGTCCGTCGAGTACATCCCGTTCCCCCCCACGCTCGTGGGCAAGTACCAGAGCTTCACGCAGGCGGACTTGTCGAGCCTTCGCGGCGCGGGCTATCCGGGCGAATTCCGCGCGGTGGAGCAGGGTGTCGACGACTACGTGAAGGACCTGCTGGCGTCCCGGCGGGTCACCTGACATGGACTACAAGACCCTCGAAGACTCCGTCGGCAATACGCCTCTCGTCCGGCTCAAGCGCATTCCCGGTGCGGCAGCAGAAGCCGACGGCAATGTGCTCCTCGCCAAGCTGGAAGGCAACAATCCCGCCGGCTCGGTAAAGGACCGGCCGGCCCTGTCGATGATCATGCGCGCCGAAAAGCGCGGCCGCATCAAGCCCGGTGACACCCTCATCGAAGCGACAAGCGGCAATACCGGCATTGCGCTTGCGATGGTGGCCGCGATGCGCGGCTACCGCATGGTGCTGATCATGCCGGAGAACCAGTCGCAAGAGCGTCGCCAGACGATGCGGGCGTTCGGCGCTGAGCTGGTCCTAACGCCGAAAACCGGCGGCATGGAGACCGCAAGGGATCTCGCCGACAAGATGGTTGCCGAGGGCAAGGGGGTGATGCTCGATCAGTTCGCCAACCCGGACAATCCGGTCGCGCACTACGAGGGCACCGGCCCGGAGATATGGTGCGATACGCAAGGGAAAATCACTCACTTCGTCTCGAGCATGGGCACGACCGGGACCATCATGGGCGTATCCAGGTTCCTGAAGGAGAAAAACCCGGGGGTCAGCATCATTGGCTGCCAGCCCGAGGAAGGCTCGCAGATCGCCGGTATCCGCAAGTGGCCGGAAGCCTACCTGCCCCGGATCTACGACAAGGCGCGCGTCGACCGGATCGAGTACGTCGGCCAGGCCGACGCCGAGGAAATGACAAGGCGCCTTGCCAAAGAGGAGGGGATCTTCGCCGGGGTGTCGTCCGGCGGCGCGCTGTGCGTCGCCCTGCGCGTGGCTGCCGAAGTGAAGAACGCCGTCATTGTCTCCATCGTGTGCGACCGGGGCGACCGCTACCTGTCGACCGGCGTATTCCCCGACTGACCCGGGAACAGGGGTGACGCCCGTCCTCGCTTTCGATATCGAGACCGTCCCGGATTGCCCGGGCATACGCAGGCTGCATGACCTTCCGGATTCGCTCCCTGACCAGGAAGTAGCCGAGGTCGCGTTTCAGAAGCGCCGCGCCGCGAGCGGCAGCGATTTCCTCCAGCCGCACCTGCAGCGTGTCGTCGCGATTGCCTGCGTGATGCGCGACGACGAAACAATCCGTGTGTGGTCGCTCGGCCAGCCCGGCGACCCCGAGCGCGCCCTCATCCAGAGGTTCTACGAAGGCATCGAGCGCTATACGCCGCAGCTCGTCTCCTGGAACGGCGGGGGCTTCGACCTGCCGGTGCTCAACTATCGCGCCCTGCTCCATGGTGTGAACGCCGCGCAGTTCTGGGAAAACGGCGACGAGAACCGCGACTTTCGCTACAACAACTACATCAGCCGCTACCACACCCGGCACCTCGACCTGATGGACGTGCTCGCCATGTACCAGCCGCGCAACAACAGCCCGCTGGACGAGGTGGCGCAGATCGCCGGGCTGCCGGGCAAGATCGGCATGCACGGGTCCGAGGTGTGGGAGGCGTTCCGCACCGGCGGGATAGAGCGGATCCGCAGCTACTGCGAGGCTGATACCGCGAATACTTACTTGCTGTACCTGCGCTACCAGGTCCTGCGCGGAACCATGAGCATCGAGGATTTCAGGCGGGAGTGCGGGGTGCTGCGCGCGGCGCTCGAAAAGCTCGCGCAGCCCCATTGGACCGAATTCCTTACGCGTTGGCAGGATCCGCTGTTGCATGAGTAAGCGCGGGATGAGGCGGGGCCCCCCCGCACATCCGCGTCCGATCGAGCTCCGGATCCTCGCTATCGAGTCCCTCGACTCGGAAGGCCGCGGGGTCGCCCGCGACGAAGGCAAAGTCGTTTTCGTCGAGGGTGCGCTGCCCGGCGAGACGGTCGAAGCCGAAACGACCCGGCGCGGGGCGTCCTACGACCAGGCGGAAACGGTCCGCGTACTGCATGAGAGCGCTGCCCGGCGCGCGCCCCACTGCCCGCATTTCGGCATGTGTGGCGGGTGCGCCACTCAGCACACGGACCTGCGCACGCAGATGGCGGCCAAGCAGAGATGGCTCGAGGACAGCCTCAGGCGGATCGGCAAAGTCGAACCCGGAATCCTGCTGCCGATCGTCTACGGGGAGGAGTGGGGCTATCGCCACCGCGCACGCATGTCGGTTCGCGGACTGCCGCCGCCGCGCGGGGCGCTGGTCGGATTTCACGAGCGCAAGTCCAGCTACGTGGCGGACATGCGCCAGTGCGACAACCTTCCGCCGCGCATATCCAGACTGATTTCGCCGCTGCGGGAGCTCATCACGGCCCTTGAGATGCGCGAGCGCCTGCCGCAGGTCGAGATCGCCGTGGGCGACAAGGTGGACGTCCTTGTGGTGCGCAACCTCGACCCGGTTTCGGAGTCGGATGCCGCGCAGCTGCGCGCGTTTGCGGACCGCGAAGGCGTCTGGCTGTGGCTGCAGCCCAAGGGGCCGGCTACCGCGGCCCCATTCCACCCGCTCTCCATGCCGGACCTGGACTACACCCTGCCGGAATTCGGCCTGCGCATCGCGTTCCGGCCGACCGATTTCACCCAGGTGAACCACGGCGTCAACCGCATCCTGGTGCGGCGCGCGGTCCGCATGCTCGATCCGCAGCCCGGGAACCGGATCGCGGACCTGTTCTGCGGTATCGGGAATTTCTCGCTGCCGCTTGCGGCAAGCGGCGCCACGGTACTGGGCCTCGAAGGCGCGCAGGAGCTGGTCGAGCGCGCGCGCAGCAATGCCGCGGCTAACGGGCTCGCCTCGCTCGCCACTTTTGAACGAGCCGACCTGTTCGAGGTCGACGAGCAGAAGCTGGCAGCCTGGGGACCGTTCGACAAGATGCTCATCGATCCGCCGCGGAGCGGGGCTGCCGAGCTGGTGAAAGCCTTGCCCGACGCGTGGCCGAGCCGGATCGTTTACGTGTCCTGCGATTCCGCGACCCTGGCGCGCGATGCGGGCATCCTGGTTTCCAGCAAGGGGTTCACGCTCGTGGCGGCGGGCGTGGTTAATATGTTTCCCCACACCACCCACGTCGAATCGATCGCGCTGTTCGAGCGCCCTGTGGATCGACCTTGAAGCTTGATTGTTCAGGTATTTCTGCTGGGCAGGGACATGGCGCCAGTACCCTTGACACAGCTTGCTTATATGTTTAAGATATCAAACATATGAACAAGAACTACATGCGCGCCCTGCCCAGGGAATGGCGCCCGATGGCCAAGGTTTTCGTGGCCCTGGGCGACGAGCACCGCCAGCGGATCCTGCTGACCTTCGGGAAGGGCGAGCGGCTCACGGTGGGGCAGATCTCGGACGTGTCCACCTTGTCGCGCCCGGCGGTTTCGCACCACCTCAAGATCCTGCGCGCTGCCGGCGTGCTGGAGGCGGAGAAGATCGGCAAGGAGGTTTACCTGCGCATCAACAAGGAAATGCTCGAGGAGACGTTTGGCACCGTCCTCGGCTACGTGCGTGACAACGCTTGAATCTGGTGGGCATTTTTTTGTGCAATATGTTTATACGTTTAAACATACAAATTTGAGAGCAAACATGAAAACGAAGCAAACGATCGTTGCAAGCCTGATGACCCTCGCGATGTGCGGACTGTCCGCCGGCCCGGCAGGCGCCGATGACAGCGTGCAACGCGCATCCAACGCGTCGGTCGGGGCCTCGCTGATGACCGCGTCTGTCGCCGGCTGGGTCGTCTACTCGGGCTCGGACCTCACCGTGAAGGCGGTC
>JBBQNG010000279.1:0-5512 GCA_038329645.1 Burkholderiales bacterium | reverse complement strand
CGAGCAGCTCGAGGGTGTCGAGGTGCGCGCAGGCATCGCGATCAAGTTCCGGGGCGCGGCGAACATCGTCGACTTCGCCCCGCCGGTGCTTCACGTCACCGGCAAGCTCAGGCATGTGAAGCCCATCCAGCTCGCCGACTTCGAGTTCCTCAAGTCGGTCACCACGCGCACGCCCAAGGTCACCATCCCCTCGCCCACCATGCTGCATTTCCGCGGCGGGCGCGGCGCGATCTCGCGCGAGGCCTACCCGGACTTGGAAGACTTTTTCGCCGACGTGGCCAGGTGCTACCGCGACGAGATCAAGTCGCTCGCGGACGCAGGCTGCACCTACCTGCAGCTGGACGACACCAACCTCGCCTACCTGTGCGACCCGAAGATGCGCGAAGGCGCCCGGCAGCGCGGGGACGACCCGGACGAGCTGCCACGCCGCTATGCGCGGCTCATCAATGCCTGCATCGCGGAGCGGCCGTCGGGCATGCACGTGTGCATCCACCTGTGCCGCGGAAATTTCCAGAGCGCCTGGGCGGCCGAGGGCGGCTACGAGCCGGTGGCCAAAGCGCTCTTCCAGGAGCTCAAGGTGGACGGTTACTTCCTCGAGTACGACGACGCGCGCTCGGGCGGATTCTCCCCCTTGCGCTTCGTGCCCGAAGGCAAAGTCATCGTGCTCGGCATCGTGTCGAGCAAGCTGGCGGCCATCGAGCCCCTGCAGGAGCTCCAGACCCGCATCGACGAGGCGGCGCACTACGTGCCGCTCGACCAGCTGTGCCTGTCGCCGCAATGCGGGTTTTCGAGCACCGACCACGGCAACCAGGTGACGGCCGCGGACCAGGCGGCGAAAATGCGCCATGTTGTCGCGACTGCGAAGGCAGTCTGGGGCGAAGCCTAGGCGATGCAGGAACCGGCAATGCCGGCGCGCGAGCGCCCGCCCAGCATCGAGCTGGAGGAGCTGCGCGGCATTTCGCGCACCGTGGCGGAGATCGAGTGGCTGCTGCTCATCCTCGTGCTGCTCTACCTCGCGTTCGGGGGGCCGGAGAAGGACGACGAGATCGCCATCACCACCGCCTTGCTCTTCTACGCGGCGTTCGTGATGAGCTTCCGCTACGCGAATTTCTACAAACGGGAGACGCGCTGGAAGATCGCGATGGAGACCTGGGCGATGATCGTCTTCATCACCTGGTCGCTGTGGTTCACCGGCAAGCTCGCGAGCCCGCTGCTCAACACCTACATGCTCGCGGTCATCACCAGCGCGCTGACCCTTGGCAAGGTCGCCACGCTGATCGAGGTCGTGCTCATCGCAGCCTGCCACGTGCTCCTCGCCGACGCCGATCCCAGGCAGTACCTGTTCACCCTGCGGGGCCTCGGCAGCCTCGCGGCCCAGCTCGCGCCGGTGCTGCTCGTGGCCTACGTGACGACGATGTTTTCCGCCGACATCCGCTACGGGCTCAACAAGGCCAAGCTGCTCTCGGAGACCGACGAGCTCACCGGCCTGTACAACACGCGCGGATTCGCCATCGTCGCCGACCGCCTGTTCGGCCAGGCGCAACGCTACAAACGCTCGATCAGCGTGCTGATGGTCGACTCGGACAACCTCAAGGCCGTCAACGATGCGCACGGGCACGAGGCCGGCAACCGCCTCCTCAAGCAGCTGGCCGAACGCATCCAGGCGGAGTTGCGCTATACGGACGTGCCTGCACGCTACGGCGGGGACGAGTTCGTCGTGCTGCTGCCGGAAACGCCCTCCAAGGGCGCGGCCGATGTGGCCGAACGGATCCGCGAATCGATGGCCGCCAAACCCCTCGTCTACGACGGCCAGTCGGTTCGGTCCACGGTGAGCGTCGGCGTGGCCAGCTTTCCCGAGGACGGGCACACCATGGACGCGCTCGACGCCCGCGCGGACCGGGCGCTGTACAAGGCCAAGAACGACGGGCGCAACAAGGTGGTGTGCTTCGAGGCGGAGTAGTTACGTCAAAAGCCGCGCCAAAAACCGGGTCTGACCCCGTTTAGCGCTTGCCCGTGGACAGCGCGACGATGGCGCCGATCACCACCAGCGCGCCGAAGATCTGCAGCGGCGCCATCCTCTGCCCCAGCAGGATCCAGCCCATCACGAGCACGGCCACGGGCTCGAAATTGAGGGCGGCGGAGTTGTTCACCACCCCGATCCGCGGCAGCACCACGAATAGCGTCGTCACCGCAGCGCTATAGCAAAGCCCGACCAGCGTAAGCGCGATCCACCCGGTCGAATCGACCGGCAGCGCAAAGGCGTTCGTCGCCGTCCCCAAAGCCAGCATGACAACCGCAATCGTCCCGGTCGCAAGGAAGGTGCGCAGGCGCCCATCCACATCCTTGAGCCAGCGCGTCGTGAGATACAGCGCCGCGCTGAAAGTCAGCGATGCACCGGTCGCAAACAGGACGCCGACGCCGATTTCGTCCCAGCGCCCGGCAAAGCTGGCGGCACCAGCACCGCTCCAGCCGCCGACATCCAGCGCGAGGGTCAGCCCGACCAGCGCAACCGGCATCGCGACGATCGCCCGCGTCGTCGGCCGCTCGCCGTCGAGGAACCACGCCATAAGCGCGATCACGATCGGATAGGTATTGAAGGCGAGCAGCGCAAGGGCCACCGGTATGCGCGCTACGGCCGAAAAGATGCAGTAGCTCTGCGCGAGCAGAAACAGGCCAATGAGCACCCCGCGCCCGCGCGTGCCGCCGGGCAGCGCGAACGAGACGCGGTTGGCCACCAGCAGCAGGAACACGAACACCAGCGCAAAGGTGGCGCGGAACGCCACCGCCGTCACCACGTTCGAGCCGTGCTCAAACGCGAATCGCGCCGCGACGTGGTTGCTGCCGAACACCACCGAAATGCAAAGCAAGAGCGCTACGCCCAGCCAGCGTGGAATCGGTTTCGACTGCAACTCTTGCCTCCGGGAAAGCGTGGAGGGTATCACCCGGATAGGGCATCCGAATGAGCCCGTGCGAACCTCGGCGCGGGTAGAATCCAAGCGGTGATGTCAGCCCTTCCCCAAATCCACCGCGCCGCCTGATGGGCCAGTTCGGCATCGGCCAGCCGGTCACGCGCCTGGAAGATCCCCGCCTCCTCAAGGGCCAGGGCCGCTACATCAACGACACGAATCTCCCGGGCCAGGCTTACCTCGTCTACGTGCGCTCGCCCCATGCGCACGCAAAGATCCAGTCGATCGATATTTCGGCCGCCGCCTCGGCCCCGGGCGTTATCGGCGTGTACACGGGCGCGGATCTCGTCGCGGCGGGCCTGGGACTCATCCCCATTACGCTCAAGCGCAGCCGCCCCGACGGCTCGCCGATGTTCACCGGGTCCCACCGCGGCCTCGCCGTAGGGCGGGTGCGCCATGTGGGCGACCCGGTTGCTGCCGTGGTCGCCGAAACCCTGCTGCAGGCGCGCGACGCGGCCGAACTGGTGACGGTCGACTACGCGGACCTCCCTTCAGTCACCGCGACCGCACAAGCCGCCCAGCCCGGCGCGCAGCCGGTGTGGGACGAATGCCAAGACAACGTCTGCAACGTCTTCGAGGTGGGCAACAAGGCCGCGACCGAAGCGGCCTTCGCCAAGGCCGCGCACGTAGTGAAGCGCGCCTACACGATCACCCGCGTCCACGCGCAGTACATGGAACCGCGCGGCGCCCTGGGCACCTACGATGCGGGTGAGGACCGCTACACGCTGTACGCCGACTCCCAGTACCCGCACCGCATCCGTGAAGTGCTCGCGCGCAACGTCTTCAACATTCCCGAGCACCGCATCCGCGTCGTGTCGGAGAACGTGGGCGGCGCGTTCGGCACCAAGGGCTGGGCCTACAGCGAGCACCGGATGGTGCTGTGGCTGGCGAAAAAGCTCGGCCGCCCGGTCAAGTGGGCCTGCGACCGCAGCGAGGCGCTGCTTGCGGACGAGCACGCGCGCGACTGCATCAGCGAAGCCGAGCTCGCGCTGGACGCGGGCGGCAAGTTCCTCGCCCTGCGCGTTCAGAACGTCTCCAACCTCGGCGCCTACGTGTCCTCGGATCGCCAGCTCGCGCCAACCTTCAACAACCTGGGGTCGCTCGTCGGCGTCTACGCGATCCCCGCCGCCCACGTTCGCGTGCTCGGTGTCTTCACCAACACCAATTCGATCGCGCCTTACCGCGGCGCCGGGCGGCCTGAGGCGATCTACGTGATCGAGCGACTCATCGACGACACGGCCGCCGAGCTTGGCATCGATCGCGTCGACCTTCGCCGCCGCAACCTGCTGCCGGCCTCCGCGATGCCGTACAAGACCGCGCTCACCTTCACCTACGACTGCGGCGAGTTCGAGCAGAACCTCGACCAGGCGCTTGCGCTCGGCGAGTATGCGGGATTCGCCGGGCGGCGCGAGGAAGCCTACAGGCGCGGACAGTTGCGTGGCCTGGGCATCGCCAACGCCATCGAGCGCGCCGGCGCCCCGGGCATGGAGTACGCCGAGATCCGTTTCGAGCCCGGCGGCACCGCAACCGTGCTCATGGGCGTCAAGGACCAAGGCCAGGGCCACGCCACCACCTTCACCCAGGTGGCGTGCGAAAAGCTCGGCCTCGACCCCGCGGACGTGCGCTACAGCGAAGGCGACACCGACAAGGTCGCGTACGGCACCGGCACATTCGGCAGCCGTTCCGCCGCCATCGGCGGCAGTGCATTGTCCGCAGCGGCCGACAAGATCATCGCCAAGGGCCGCAGGATCGCCGCCCACCTGCTCGAGGCGGGCGAAGCCGACGTCACTTTCACCGACGGACGCTTCTCCATTGCCGGCACCGACCGCGGCGTGGACATCAAAGAGGTGGCGAGGATGTCGTTCGTGCAGGGCAAGCTCCCACCGGGCATGGAGCCGGGCCTGTTCGAGAACGGCACCTTCTCCTCCGAGGCCGAGACTTTTCCCAACAGCTGCCATGTCTGCGAAGTCGAGATCGACCCCGACACCGGCGTCGTAACGCTTGCCAATTACGCGGTAGTGGACGACGTGGGCACGGTGATCAATCCCCTGACGCTAAAGGGCCAGGTGCACGGCGGCCTCGTGCAGGGGATCTCGCAGATCCTCATGGAGGAGCTGGTCTACGATCCCGAATCGGGCCAGCTGATTACGGGCTCGTTCATGGACTACGCGATGCCGCGCGCAAGCGACATGTGCTTCTTCGAGGTCGGCAGCAACCCGGTCCCGACCAGGCGCAATCCGCTGGGCGTCAAGGGCGCGGGCGAAGCCGGCACCGTTGGCGCGCTGGCTGCCGTCATGAACGCGGTACTCGACGCGTTGAAGCACCTGCGCATAACCGAAATGGCGATGCCGGCCACCAGCGAGCGGATCTGGCGGGCGATCAGGGAGGCGCGGGCCGCCGCCTGAAATGTACCGGTACCGATACAAAAACAGGCCTTTGAATGGCTCCAGGAGCCAATCTGAAATAACGATTTCAGTGAATTTAGGCTGAAAAAGCCCCGAGGAGCGACCATGCAGCCGCGCGAACGCGTCCCGTATTCGGCAATC
>JBBQNG010000278.1:0-5537 GCA_038329645.1 Burkholderiales bacterium | reverse complement strand
GGGGGCCACCGCTGCGCTGTGGGAGCAGGCCAAGGCCACTTGGCGCTGGCGAAGGGCGCAGATCGACAAGGGCGCCGTCGAACTGGTGGTCGACGGCACGGAGGCCACCGATGAATCGGCGCCGCCGGCTGACGCGATGGTCATCGAGCCGCTCGACGCACGCTACAACCCCTACGGCCACCTTGCGGGCTGGGAGTTTGGCCGATGAGCGCCCACATCCGCTTCATCAGCGCCGGTGCCGGCAGCGGCAAGACCTACCGGCTGACAGAGCTGTTGCTGGCTGAGCTGCAGGCGGGGCGAGTTCGCCCCGCAGGCGTGCTGGCGACGACATTCACCAAGCGCGCAGCCACCGAGCTGCGCGAGCGGGTGCGCGGTTTTCTGATCAGCCAAGGCGAGTTCACGCGTGCCGATGCCGTCGGGTCGGCGCGCATCGGCACGGTGAACAGCGTGTGCGGCAGCCTGTTGCAGCGCTTTGCGTTCGAAGCGGGACTGCCGACCGAACAGCGCGTACTGGACGAGGCCCGGGCTGGCCAGTTGCTGCGCGAGGCTGTCGACACGGTGATCGAAGGGCACGCGCTGTCGGAGTTGCTGCAGGTGGCACGCCGGCTCTCGTTGGACGCTGATCCGCGCGGCGGCAGGCCGCCTTGGCAGGACGCGCTGGGCAAGCTGGTCGACCAGGCGCGCGCGAACGCGATCGACGCAGACTTGCTGCGCGGACTCGGGATAGCCAACGCCGACAACCTGCTCTCGCACTTTCCGGTGCCGGCCAAGATGGATCTCGACGCACGGCTGGCCGCCGCGCTGGCGGCGGCGATTCCAGGCGTGACGCAGTCGCTGCAGGACAACGCGCAAAAGAACACGAAGGAGTATCTCGACCTGCTGGTCTCGGCGCAGCGCGACCTGGGGCAGCACACGCTCGCGTGGTCAGCCTGGAACAAGCTGACGCTGTGCGGGTCGGCCAAGGTCAAGACGCTGGCCGAGCCGGTGATGGAAGCTGCCGCGATGCTGGCCAGCCACTCTGGGTTGCACGCTGACCTGCGGCGCTACCTTGAGCTGATGTTCGCGCTGGCGGCTGACACGCTCGACGCTTACGCGAGCGCCAAGCGCCAGATCGGCGCGCTCGATTTCACGGACCAGGAGCGCCTGCTGCTCGATGTGCTCGACCATCCCTTCGTGGCGAGCACGTTGGGCGAAGAACTCGATCTGCTGATGGTGGACGAGTTTCAGGACACGAGCCCGATCCAGCTGGCGCTGTTTCTCAAGCTTGCGCGCTACGCCAGGCAAGTCGTGTGGGTGGGTGACATCAAGCAGGCGATCTACGGCTTCCGTGGCAGCGACACGGCGCTGATGCGGTCCGTGATCCAGGCTCTGCCCAAGCTGGGCGGCACGAAAGAGGTGCTTGCGCATTCATGGCGGTCACGGCCGGCTTTGGTCGAGTTCGTGAACCATGTCTTCGCGACCCGGTTTGAGGGCTTGGCAGCGAGCGAGGTGAAGCTGTCTGCAAAGCGGCTGGAGATTGACGGAACCACCGCGATTGCGGACTGGTTGATCGAAGGCAACAACGCCGAGACCCGCAACCAGGCTCTCGCGGCCGGCATCCAGCGGCTCTTGGCTTCGGGTACCCAGATCATGGATACGAAGAGCGAACAGCTTCGATGCGTGCGTGCCGCCGACATTGCGATCCTCGCGCGCGCCAACGACACGGTGAAGGACATCGCCGCAGCGCTTGGGGCCGCTGGCATCGCAAGCGCGACGCAGCAGCCAGGCCTGCTCGGTGAGCCTGAGGTGGTTCTGGCCCTGGCGTGTATTCGGCGCCTGAGCGACGATCAAGACACGCTCGCGACGGCGGAGATCGTGTCGCTGGCTGACTGTGCCGAACCCGAGACCTGGCTCGTGGACAGGCTGGCCTGGCTCGCCGCAGGCGAGGCGCATGACGAGTGGAAGGAGCGCGCGATCGCCGGGTATGAGTCGCACGTCATTCTCGAAACGCTGCGCAGCTTGCGTGACCAGGCCGCGGTGTTGACGCCGAAAGAGGCCGTGGAGCTCGTGATCGCGCGTTGCGGGCTCGCGCGCCGGGCCGTGCGGTGGCAGCAAGGCGCTGACCGGGCCCGAGTGCGCTTGGCCAACCTCGACCGCGTGATCGGGTTGGCACAGCAGTACGAAGACGAGTGCCTTTCCGGCCGGGACGCTGCGTCGCTGTCGGGCCTGCTGCTTTGGCTGCAGGACCTCCAGGCCAACGAGCTCGACACGAAGGCACTGCCCGCGGTGGATGCAGTGCAGGTGATGACACACCACGGGGCCAAGGGCCTCGAATGGCCGGTCGTGGTGCTGTGCGATCTGGCGAGCGATGTACGGGACAGACTCTGGGGCGTTCAGACAGAGTCACTCGCGACGTTCGATGTCGATCGCCCGCTGGACCGCCGGTTCGTGCGCTACTGGCCCTGGGCCTTTGGGGCGCAGAAGAAGGTGGCGATCGCCGACGAGATCACCTCTTTACCGGTCGGGCAAGCGGCACACGCCGATGCCGCCGAGGAGAACAAGCGCCTCCTCTACGTCAGCATGACCCGCGCACGCGACCTGTTGGTCTTCGCGCGGCAGGCCAAGAAACAGACCGGCGAGTGGATGGACACGGTCGCACTCGGCGAGGTCTTGCCCAAGGAGGGCCAGCGCATCATCAAGCTGCCCAGCGGCACTGATGTTTCGTTCGAGTGTTGGGAGCTTGCAGCAGGGGTGTTGTCCGATGCTACGGATGCAGGCGACAACGACCTGTCATGGTTCGAGCACGTCGACAAGCAGCTGGTGCGCCCACCGCTGAAGGTGAGCCCGTCATCGTTGACCGGTGCTACCGCGCGCATCGTGGAGACCGTGCCGATCGGACGACGCATCGACACCGGCGCTGCGGACGACCGCTCGCGTCTTGGCGAGGCCATCCACGCCTGCATCGCCGCCGATCTGGCGACACCTTTGATGCCGCTCGACGTGGCCGAGGTGGCGGCAATCCTCAAGCGGATGCAAGCGGCAGACGACGTGGAACCCGCCGCGCTCCACCAACAACTGGGGGCTCTGCGTTCGTGGCTCGCAACCCGCTGGCCGTATGCAGTCCCCGTGGTCGAACTTCCAGTCGCACGAGCCACGTCCGAAGGGCAGCATGTGCAAGGCCGGACCGATCTTGTCTTGCGCACGGCTACAGGCTGGATCCTGATGGATCACAAATCCACGCCTCAGGGGCGGGACCAGTGGAGCGACCTAGCCACCACGTATGCCGGACAGCTCGCGGCGTATCGGGATGTGCTGCAAGCAGCCAGTGGATTGCCGGTGGAGGAGATGTGGCTGAGCTTGCCGGTGGCGGGAGCGGCGTTGCGGATCGAGGTGGACCGAAGTGAAAGTCCGTGAATGACTTTGAGTTTTCCCCCAACTGTCAAGAGTGAGTTCGTCGGACAGCGCAATCGACAATATTGACTCGCGGAGCGACTATGGACGAAAAGGGTTGGTACAACGGCTACGCCTGGAATGAACGGAATGCCAAGCTTCGCGCAATGAAGCGCCTTGTCGCGAGCAAGGAGCTGGCACCCGCCAGAGGCCCATGCCAGCTCTGCGGGGATCCAGATGTTCCCGTCGAGTACCACGACGAGGATTACAGCAAGCCCTACATCTGGGGGCCGCCTGCCCTGTTTGCGTTGTGTCGGAACTGTCATCGCGACAAGCTCCACAAACGATTCGCGAAGCCCTTCGCATGGAAGGCATTCCTGGCTCACGTGCGTCGGGGCGGCTACGCGAGCGACCTCAAACAGCCTTCCATCAAGCGCGAAGTCTTGGAGGTCGAGCGCGCGCTCGCTCTCGGCGACAACTCACCGGTACTTCCTACGCTTCGCCCCTATGCAATCGTCGAAGGGACCGAATGGTTCTCCAATGTGAGTCTCGACCCGATCATCATCTCTCCTGCCGCTCAGCGACCGAGGCCCTGAATGCTGGCAGTTGGTCAATCGGGCTACATGCCCGACAAGCGATCTGCAGTGGCGCTGCGGGCGCAGCGATTCAGCGAGACATCGAATCTATCGGAGGAACGGCATGGATGAGGATGTCGCGGCACATAAGTTCGCTGTATGGGTAACGTCATTCCGCTGCGCTGCCGACGCCGACAGACATGCGGTCTTTGCCGAGCACCTGCACCGGTTCAACCTGTCGATTGAACCGAGCGAACTGGTTCAGGGAACGGTTGATTTCGTCGCAGCTTCGGCAGCGTTCGACGCCCTGGACGGCCACCCCGGATCGACATTGCTTGACCTGCAAGCGTACGACCCGAACGCCTCTGCCCGTGCGACGTATGCCGTTACGTTCGATGTGGTCGGCCGCAGCGCGGCCCGGGTACTGACAGCCGCCGATCTGGGGGGCCTGGACTTCGCAGACCTCTACGGCATGCCGTGGAATCGCCACCGGGTTGTCGGGTACTCAGGTTTCTTCGTGAGCCGAGTCGACGGCGCAGCGATGAGCGCACCAGAACTGGAAGCGCTCGAGGAGAGGGTTACCTCGGATCTGCGGTTCGATTACGGTGAAGATGAGATCAATTTCTGGTTCGACCCCGACAGCTACCCGGGAGCAGTTTGGGTAGATGTGCACGACGTCGTCGAAGGTGACGATTAGCGTGTTCGGCGTCTATGCGACGACTGGTCCCCCAAGTAATGCCGACGCGACTTCGTAGCCTCCTGAACACTGCCGATCTCCCGGCGCTGCAGCCTGGTGAGGATGCCCCGCGGCTGAGCAAGTCTCGCCTGGTCCATGCGCTGCAGTGCGACCGGCGACTGTGGTTGGCGGTGCACCGGCCGGAGCTGGCAGTGATCGACGCCGCCACACAGGCCATCTTCGATTCGGGCAACCGGGTCGGCGAGGTTGCCCGAGAGGTGGCCACCCAGGAGTGGGGTCAGGGCGAGCTGATCGACGTGAAGGAGCCCATGGGATGGCAAGGTGGCTGGCGGCGCTGCAGAGACGCGCTGGATCAGGCACGAAGCCAGGGCGAGCGGGCGGTGTTGTTCGAAGCCCCATTCATCGCGCCCGACTTCGCGGTCATCGCCGACATCGTGGTGTGCCAGCCCGATGGCGAGATCTGGCTGATCGAGGTGAAGTCCTCGACGCGGCTCGACGGCAAGCCCTACCTCGACGACGCCACCTTCCAGGCGGATGCCATGACGAGCTGCGGGTTCAGACCCGACAGGGTGTTCGTACGCTTGATCGACACCAGCTTCGTCTACCCCGGCAACGGCGACTACCGCGGGCTGTTCCGCGATGAGAACGTCACAGCGGCTGTGAACGAACGGCTGCCGCTGGTGGGCAGCTTCGTTGCCCGGTCGCGTGCGGTGGCAGACGGCGTCGAGCCACAGGTGCGCACTGGAGAGCACTGCAGCACGCCCTACGACTGCCCCTTCCGCTCGCACTGCGGCGCTTGGCAGGCGGCCATCGATGGACCTCTACCCGAGCGGCCCATCGAACTACTCACTCGTCGCAATGTGGGGCGGATCAGCACGCTGGAGCGCAGCCAGATC
>JBBQNG010000277.1:0-5587 GCA_038329645.1 Burkholderiales bacterium | reverse complement strand
TATTCTGTCCATGGGCTTTGGTAAGTTACGGAAAACCTTGAACGTTAACCAGATGTTGCGATGCGGTCAAGGCGCGGTGCGGCGCGCAGTGCTGCGACCTGCGGCCGGGCTGCGCATTTGGTACCATCGCCGCGAAGCCCGTGCGACAGACCACCAACTAAACGCCGCTCGAGACGGAGATCCCCTGGCCTCACCCAGCGAACTGTCGGCTTTCCTTGCCGGCGCCGAGCGCCGAGCGTTCAAGCAGGCGGTATTCGCGGTTCGCAACGAGGAATCGGCCCTGGATATCGTCCAGGACACGATGCTCAAGCTGGCGGAGAAATACGGCGACAAGCCGGCGGCCGAGCTGCCGATGCTGTTCCAGCGCATCCTGCAGAACACGATCAGGGACTATTACCGCCGCCAGAAGGTGCGTTCCCTGTGGGGCACCCTGCTGGGGTCGCTCGGTGCGGCCCGGGATGGCGACGATGACGATTTCGATCCCCTGGAAACTTTGCGGGTCGAGCCGAGGTCGGAACATGAACAACCGCCGGCCGTGCAGCTGGAGCGAAAGCAACTCATTGAAATAATAGAACAAGAAGTATCGAAACTGCCCGAGCGTCAACGTGAGGCGTTCCTGATGCGTTATTGGGAGGAACTGGACGTCGCAGATACCGCCAAATTAATGGGGTGCTCGGAGGGAAGCGTGAAAACGCACTGCTCGCGAGCCACTCATGCATTGGCGGCCGCCTTGCGTAAGAAAGGCATAACTCTATGACGTTATTGCAAAATCTGGGGTCATCATGAACGAGCCGCAATTCGGCAACAAAATCAGGCAGGTCCTCAACGAAGGCACCCGGCTTGACGAAAATATCCTCGGTCGGTTGCGGTTGGCGCGCCAGAACGCGCTCAGGCGCCAACTGGTCGAGCGCCCGGTCGTTGGCCTCGCCTGGGTGGAAGGGCTGGTCGGCAGTTTCGGCGGTTTTACGGGATTCTCGTTCCGTTTTGTGCTGCCGATGGCAGTCCTCGTAGGGGGGCTCCTGGCGATAAACGGCTGGCAGCAGACCCTGCGCATCGCGGAAGCCGAGGAGATCGACGCCCTGTTGCTCACCGATGAACTGCCGCTCGATGCCTACCTCGACAAGGGATTCGAAGCATGGCTGAAGAAGCGCTCGCCCCTCTGAGCGCGTCCCGCCGCAGCCCCGCCGCCCGGTTTCTCAGCCGACTGGCCTTGGTATTCCTTGGCGCGGCGTTTGCATTCGCATCGCATGCCGCACCGCCCAAGAAAAACCCGTCGTGGATCGACCTTACGCCCGAGCAGCAAATGACCCTCAAGCCGCTCGCGGCCGAATGGGACACGCTCGATGCCCCCCGGCGAGCCAAGTGGCTGGGGATCGCAAAGCGCTACCCGGCGATGACCGAAATCGAACAGCGACGCGTGCAGACGCGCATGGCAGATTGGGTGAGACTGACCCCGGACCAGCGCAAGGAGGCGCGCGAGCGATTCCGCAAGATCGGCAAGCTGCCGCCCGCCAAGCGCGAAGTCGTGAGCCAGCAGTGGGCCGAGTATCAGCAGCTGCCGCCGGAGGTGAAAAAGAATCTCGCGGCGGAAACGAAGAAGAAAACCGACAAGATCGAACCGCGCAGCCGCGCGAAGACGGCCCAGGCCAGGAAACCGCCCGCAATCGCCGAACCGCTGGTGCCGTCCCCGGCCCTGTCGTCCGTCATTCCGACCTCGGCCAACTGACCCTGCGGTGAGCGGCCCCGCGATCGACGGCGTCCCGGGCATCATGCGCCGGGTTTTCAGCATGTTGTACGAAGCATCCCTGATGTTCGCGGTCGCCTTCATCGCCACCTGGCTGTTCCAGTTCGCCGCCGGCGGCGCTGTTGTCACGGGCTGGCAGCGCACCGCTCTGCAGTTCTACCTGGGCGCCGTGTTCGCCGCCTATTTCCTGTGGTGCTGGCTGCGGGGCGGGCAGACGCTGGCGATGAAAGCATGGAACATCCGGCTGGTCTCACCCGGGCACGGCCGCATCCCCGCGCGCATCGCCCTGGCGCGGCTGGTGCTTGCAGCGATCTTCGTCGGATCGTTCTGCGCGGCTCTGGCCGCCGCGTTCGTCCATCGCAATCCCTGGCTCGCGTTCGTAACGCTTGCGTTCTCGGGGATAGGGCTGGGCTGGGCGCTGTTCGACCGCGACCGCCAGTTCCTGCATGACCGCCTCGCCGGCACCCGGCTCGTGCTCGTGGAGGAAAACCAGCCGAATCAGCAGGCCGGGGGGATCTGAAGGGGGGCCTTACCCCCCTTTTTCCACCCTACCTTCGTTCGACCCACCACATCATCAGCATCGCCGCGGCAAGGAAAGCCACGCTCGGCAGGACAGCGGAGGTGAAAGGGGGCCAGTTCTGTAACAGGCCGATGTGCGAGAACAGGCCGTTGAGCATGTGGAACGCTATCCCGAGCATGATGCCGAAGAAGACCTTGACTCCGAGCAGGCCCGCCCGGACGTGCATGTACGCGAAAGGCAGGGCGAGCGCCATCATCACCAGCGTGGCGATCGGGTAAACCAGCTTTTTCCACATTGCGATCTCGTAGCGTTCGGTCTTCTGCCGGTTGCCGGCCAGATGCTCGGTGTATTTGTACAGCCGCCACGCCGACATCCTTTCCGGCGCGACGATCAGGACGTTGAGCAGGTCCGGCGTAAGCACGGTGCGCCAGTCGAGCTCGTCCATTTTTTCCACGCGCGGACCTTCGGCGGTCAGGCGGGTCTGGGCGACGCCGAACAGGCGCCAGACCCCGTTCCCAAGGTACTCGCCGCGTTCGGCGCTGCGTGCCAGGCTCAGCTTGTAATCCTTGTCGAACTCGTACATGCGCACGCCCGTAAGCGCGTTGTCGCGGCGGGCCTCGCGCACGTTAATGAACGAACGCTCGTCCTTGAACCAGAGGCCGGACTTCAGCTCCTGGCCGATCAGCGAGCTCTTGGCGCGCAATTTCAGCGTCTGCGCCGCCTGCTCCGCCGCCGGCGCGATCCACTCGCCGAGCGTGAACGTCAGCACGACGAAGACAAGGCCGACCTTTATCAGGGTGCGCCCGGCGTCCTTCGGGGAAAAGCCCGCCGCCCGCATCACCGTGTACTCGGAGTTGCTTGCGAGATACGCGAGCACGTAGAGGGTCCCGATCAGCACGACGACCGGGAACAGCTCATAGGCATGGGCGGGCACCGAAAGCGCCACGAAAGTCATGATTTCGCGCAGGTGGTATTCGCCGATGTCGAGGTCGCCGAGCTCGTTGACCAGGTCGAAGAAAGCGAACAGCGCGAGAAACCCCCCCAGCACAAGCGCGACCGCAGCGTAGATCTGCCTCGCGAAATACTTTTCTATTGTCTTCGAGGCCACCGCGTCAGCCCTTCAGCCCGAGCACGCCCACGCGCCGTGCGAACAGACCGACCAGCACGACGAGCATCAGTCCGTGCACCAGCCAGATCCCGGTGGAGAAAGACAGCTGGCCCTGCGCCACGCGCGCCTGGCTGAGCGAAAGCAGGTTGGAGTAAAGCATGTAGGCAAGCAGCGCAAACAGTAGGTTCACCGAACGGCCGGCGCGCGGATTGACGAAGCTCATCGGGATCGCGAGGAGCGCGAGGATGAGGGCCGATATGGGTACGCCCAGTCGCCAGACGAGCTCCCCCAGGTTGGTGTTGGTCGGGGTTTCGAACAGCGCCAGCGTGGAGCGGCTCTTCTGCGTTTCGGCCGGCGCGATCCCTTCCCTGGCGTCGATCCGCGTTTCGTAGCGCTCGAACTCCATCACCCTGAAATCGGCTTCGCCCGGATTGCCTTCATAGCGGCGCCCGTTGAGCAGCACGAGGAACCTGTCGCCGATCGGCGAGACCTCGACGTACCCTTTGCTGCTCATCATGATGCCGGTCTTCTTGTGCTGGATCGAGTTCACGAAGACGTTCTGCACTGCGAGCGCGTCGCCCGAGACCGACTCGACGAAGAACACGCGATCCCGGCTGCTCGATTCGCCGAACACCCCGGGACTGACGCGCGATACCTCGTCGCGATTGTCCATGCCCACGCGGTACTCTTCGCTCTTTTGCACCGCCCAGGGCGAGATGATGAGCGACAGCGCGGCGATCACCGCGACAAGCGGGGCGGCGAACATGAGCACCGGCTTCATCCAGGCCGCCACCGAGAGGCCGGAGTTGAACCAGATGACCATCTCCGAATCGCGGTAGCTGCGCGTCAGGGTGAGCAGCACGGTGATGAACAGCGCGAGCGAAAGCAGGATCGGCAGCGCGCTGATGGTGAAAAATCCGAGGAACGCCACGACCGCATCGGAGGGGAGCTTTCCCCCCGCAGCCTGGCCGAGCAGCCGGATCAGGCGCACGGTGAGCGCGATCAGGAACAGCGTCATGAACACGGCGCTTGCGAGGCCCGCAAATTCCCGGAGCAGCGCGCGGTGAAAGATCATTTGCGAAAGGGATGCGCGTGCATTGGCGGTGGCTGGAAGCTGTATCCGGCACGGCGCGAATCGTGCGAAGATTGGCGCTGACCGCATCAAGGAAACAGCGATGGAATTTAGCATAAAAGCCCTCGGGCCCGAGAAGAAAAAGACCGGCTGCCTCGTGCTTGGCGTCTGGCAGGGTTCGGCCCTCACGCGCGCGGCGCAGATCGCGGACAAGGCGAGCGGCGGCCATATCGCCGGCATGCTCGGGAGGGGCGATCTTTCCGGGCGCACCGGATCGAGCCTGCTGCTGCACGCAGTGCCGCACCTGGCCGCGGAGCGCGTGCTACTCGTGGGCCTCGGGGAGCAGAAAGAGTTCGGCGAAGGCGCGTTCCGCGACGCGATCCGCACCGCGGCGGGCGCCCTGCGCAACCTCGGCGCGCGCGATGCGACGCTTGCGTTCGCCGATGTCAAGGTGCCCGGCCGCACGCTGCCGTGGAATGTGCGCCACGCTGTCATGGGCATCCGCGAGGCGTTCTACAGGTTCGACGTCCTCAAGACGCAGAAAAAAGCCCCGGCCGCGCCGCTGGCCGCGGTAACGCTGGCCGTCATCGGCGCGCCGGTGACCATGCAGGCGGAAAGTGCACTCAAGGAGGCTGTGGCCACCGCCGAGGGCATCGACCTGGCAAAGAGCCTGGGCAACATGCCGCCGAACCTCTGCACCCCGGCCTACCTGGCCGAGGAAGCGAAAAAGTTTGCGCGCGAATTCAAGCTGGGATTCGAGGTGCTCGAGCAGCGCGACATGGAAAAGCTCGGCATGGGCGCACTCCTCGCGGTCGCGCGCGGCTCGCACCAGCCGCCCAAGCTCATCGTGATCAAGTACATGGCCGGGGCGAGCAAAGGCAAGCCGATCGTCTTCGTGGGCAAGGGCATCACTTTCGATACCGGCGGCATCTCGATCAAGCCGGCACCCGAAATGGACGAAATGAAGTTTGACATGTGCGGTGCCGCCAGCGTGCTGGGTGTCTTCCGCGCCTTGGCGGAACTCAAGCCTGCCATCAATGTCGTGGGCCTCATCCCGACCTGCGAAAACATGCCCGACGGCCGTGCCGTCAAGCCCGGCGATGTGGTGACCAGCATGAGCGGGCAGACCATCGAGGTCCTCAA
>JBBQNG010000276.1:0-5604 GCA_038329645.1 Burkholderiales bacterium | reverse complement strand
TGGGCATCGAGCACATGTTCGGGCAGGGGGCCGAGAAATCGGTGACGCCACTGCTCAATGCGCTCGCCATAGCCGCGCTGGTCGGCGTGTTCGTTTTCTTCCTGTTCCATGGTGCGGTGGAGGACCGCGAGCGCGCCAGCGTCGCGCTCGCCAACAGCGAGGAGCGCTTTCGCAGCCTCACCGCGCTTTCGGCCGACTGGTTCTGGGAAACCGACGCGGAGCATCGGGTCAGCTGGATCGCCGGCGGGCATTCGATGCTGAAGCTGTTCGGCTCGAGCCTCGCCTATGGGCAGCGCCTGTGGGAAATCGGCGGCATCGTCACTTCCGCTGCGGCGCTCGAATCGCACCGTGCCCTGCTCGCGGAGCGCAAGCCGTTCCACGAGCTCGAGCTTTGCAGGCCGGGCGAGGGAGGTGACGCCGAGTACCACCTGATTTCCGGGGAGCCCAGGTGCGACGAGCAAGGCGCTTTTATCGGCTATCGCGGCGTTGGGCGCGACGTGTCCGAAACGAAACGCGCCGCGCGCGCATTGTCGGGTGCCAAGGACCGGCTGGAGATGGCGCTGGGCTCGGGTGCGCTCGCGATCTGGGACAGCGATCTGGTCTCCGGCCGCATCTTCGTGAGCCAGGGATGGGCGCAGATCCTGGGCGAGCCGCCCGGCGAGCAGCGGCAGGGACTCGCCGAGATCCTCGAGCGCGTCCATGTCAACGACCGCGAGGCGGCCAAAACTGCGTCGCGCGCCGCCCTAAAGGGTAAGACCCCCTCTTTTACCGCCGAATTCCGCATGCGGACGGCCTCGGGCGACTGGAAATGGGTGGTGAGCGCCGGCAAAGTGGTGGAGCGCGACGCGTCCGGGCGCGCGCGGCGCATCACGGGCACCGTCGTCGATATCGACCGCAGGAAGCGCGCCGAGCACGCCATGCGCGACGCCGAAGCGCGTTACCGGACGCTCGTAGACCTCTCGCCCGACGCGGTGCTCCTGCAGTCCGATGGAATGATCGAGTACGCCAACCGCGCGGCGGCCGCCATGCTCGGGGTCGCTGGCCCGGCCGCGCTCGTCGGGCGGGAGACCATGAACCTGGTCCATCCGGACGACTATGAAATGGTCCTCGAACGCGCCAGGTACCTGCGCGCAGGCCCGGGCAAGAACGAATTCAGGGAGAGCAGGATGCTGAGGCAGGACGGCAGCGTGATCGTGGTGGAGGGCGCAAGCGTCTCGTACCTCGAGCGCGGCCGCCTCGTGGAGCAGACGGTGCTGCGCGACATCTCTGAAAAGGTTCGCGCACGCGAAGAGCTGGCCTGAGGACTCCCGCCGCATCGCCGTCAGGGGCGAGCGGCGCGGAGGTACAATGCTTCGCGATGTAAGCACCAGACGCCGCAACAAGAACCTGAAATACGGATCCCCATGCTGAATGTCCTGGCCACAATCCTCGTTGTCGCGGGGTTGGCGATTCTGGTCGCCGCGCTGCCGCCCACCCGCAAACTGATCGCCGAATTGCCCGACGGCCCCATGCGCTCGCAGTGGCGCCTGCTGGCGGGCCTCATCGCCTTTTTCATTCTCGGCTACGCGGCGTACCTCGCGGTCTCCTGGGGGCGGCACGAGGCCTTTGCGGACCTGCTCGTCCCGGTGGTGTTCGTCTGCACGGCTTGCTTCGTCTGGCTCGCGTCGCGCCTAACGCTTGCGACCGTGGTCAACATCCGCAGGATGTCGACCCTCGACCGCGCCAACGTGACCGATGCGCTGTCGGGGCTGGACAGCCGCAACTACCTCGACCGGCGCATGCGGGAAGAAATGATGCGCGCGGAGCGTCACGGCCTCGCGGTCTCCGTCATCCTGCTCGACATCGACAACTTCGCGAGCGTCAACGCGACCTACGGGCATGCCGTCGGCGACCAGGTGCTCACCGAAATCGGCCGCATCCTGAGCGGCGGCGTGCGCGAATCCGACGTGCTGGTGCGTTACGGCGGCGAGGAGCTCGCGGTGGTGGCGACCCACACCGCGCCGGCGGCTGCCATGGCGGTAGCCGAGCGGCTGCGCCGTGATGTCGAGGTCGGGGCGCGCAAGTCGCTGCGCGAAGCGCAGGGCGCGAGGCGCGCCATCACGGTAAGCATCGGCGTCGCAGGCCGCGAAGCCGGCCAGAAGCCCGAATCGGACCTGTTCGAAATCGCCGAGAAGGCGCTACGGCGGGCCAAGGACGAAGGGCGCAATCGGGTCGTCCTCGGGTAGGTCGCGGCGCCGCGGCCCCATCCCATAGGGGCCTATCACCCGCGGCGCGTCTGGAGTAGGCTGTTCCGGGGTTCATTCGTCAGGGGGGGGGCCGACATGCCAGTTATTGCGATTACCCGGGAAATGGGATCGTTGGGAAAGGATGTCGCCGCGGGCCTCGGGCAGAGCCTGGGCCTGCCCACCCTCTACCACGAAGTCGTCGAGCCGCTTGCCGACCGAATGCGCGTGCGCAAAAGCCATGTGATCCGGCTGATCGATGGCACCGCGGGGCTGCTGGAGCGCCTGACCGCGGACAAGACCAGCATGGCGATCTACTCGGCCGACGAGATCTTCGACCTCGCACTCAAAGGCGAGGGAGCGGTCGTGCGTGGCTGGGGCGCCACCCACCTGCTTCGCGATGTGCCGCACGTGATATGCGTGCGCGTATGTGCGCCGCTCCGGCTGCGCAAGCGCCGCATGATGGAGAGGCTCAACACCGACGACGATAGCGCCGTGAGCGTCGAAATCCACTGCAACGACGAGGCGCACACGGCGATCATGCGGCGTAATTTCGGTTTGCAATGGACCGACCCGGAAAACTACGACGTGGTGTTCAACACCGAGCGGGTGAGCGTGGACGAGTGCATCTCGGAGGTGGTCCGGCTGGTCAAGTCCGACGCGTTCGCCGAAACCGGCAAGTCGAGGCAGCAGCTGGAGGACCTTGCGCTTGCCGCGCGGGTGCGCGCTGCGCTTCGGATTTCGCCGCGCACCCGCGATACCAAAATCGCCGTTTCGGCCAGCCTGGGGCAGGTAACGCTGGCCGGCGAGCTCGGGACCGACATGCTGCTGGCGGTTGCCGAGGTGGTCGATACCGTGCCGGGCGTCCGCGACTTCAAGTACCGCTCGCACGCCCCCCGGCCGGACCCCGCAACGCTCAACTGACCTTATTTAGCCAACACCTTCATGGCCTTTTCCAGGCCGCCCATCGTGGTCGGGAACATGCGGCCGTTCATCAGCTCTTTCATGACCTGCACCGACTGCCGGTAGCCCCAGATTTCCTCGGGCTCGGGGTTGAGCCACACGCACTTCTGGTAGACCTCGGTTACGCGCTTGACCCACACCGCGCCGGCCTCCTCGTTGAAGTACTCGATCGACCCGCCGGGCTGCAGGATCTCGTAGGGGCTCATCGTTGCGTCGCCGACGAAGATCACCTTGTAATCGTGCCCGTACTTGTGCAGCAGGTCCCAGGTGCGCGTGCGCTCGGAATGGCGGCGCCGGTTGTCCTTCCACACGAAATCGTAGAGGCAGTTGTGGAAGTAGAAATACTCCATGTGCTTGAACTCGGTCTTCGCCGCCGAGAACATTTCCTGGCAGAGCTTGACGTGGTCGTCCATCGAGCCGCCGATGTCAAGCAGTAGGAGTACCTTGACCGTATTCCTGCGCTCCGGCCGCATGTGGATGTCGAGGTAGGCTTTCCTTGCCGTCGATGAAATCGTGTTCTCGAGGTCGAACTCTTCAGGCGCGCCCTGCCGGGCAAACTTGCGCAGTCGGCGCAGCGCAACCTTGATATTGCGCGTGCCCAGCTCCACCGAGTCGTCGAGGTTCTGGTACTCGCGCTGGTCCCAGACCTTGACCGCGCTGCGGTTGCGCGAGGCTTTCTGGCCGATGCGGATGCCTTCGGGGTTGTAGCCGTACGCGCCGAACGGCGACGTGCCGCCGGTGCCGATCCACTTGTTGCCCCCTTGGTGGCGCTCCTTTTGTTCCTCGAGGCGCTTTTTCAGCGTCTCCATGAGCTTTTCCCAGCCGCCGAGGGCTTCGATCATCTTCTTTTCTTCGTCGCTAAGCGTGAGCTCGGCCTGCTTGAGCAGCCACTCCAGGGGAATCTCGGCCTCGATGCCGGGGATCGCCTCCACGCCGTCCCAGAATTCGGAGAAGGCGCGGTCGAACTTGTCGAAGTTCGCCTCGTCCTTCACCAGCGTTATGCGCGACAGGTAGTAGAAGTCCTCGACCGACGAGCCGATCACCCCTTTCTGCAGCGCTTCGAGCAGCGTGAGGAACTCCTTGATGGAGACCGGCAGCTTGTGGCTCTTGAGCTTTAAGAAAAAGTCGATTAACACCGTGAGCTATCTCAATTGAGGGAGAGGGGGTACGGGGGAACCGAAGGTTCACCTGTTCCGAGCGTCGGGGGAACCGTCAGGTTCACCTGTTCCGATCGTTAATTGTTTTTTGCTCTGGTCATGAAAACCAGGCGCTCGAACAAGTGCACGTCCTGCTCGTTCTTGAGCAGCGCGCCGTGCAGGGGCGGAATGATCGTCTTGCGGTCTTTCGACCGCAGCGCTTCCGGCGGAATGTCCTCGGCCAGCAGGAGCTTGAGCCAGTCGAGCAGCTCGGAGGTCGAGGGCTTCTTCTTCAGGCCCGGCACCTCGCGGATCTCGAAAAATACCTCGAGCGCCTCGCGCAGCAGGTTTTTCTTGAGTTTCGGGAAATGGACGTCGACGATCTTCTCCATCGTTTCCTTTTCCGGGAAACGGATGTAGTGGAAGAAACACCGGCGCAGGAACGCGTCGGGCAGCTCCTTCTCGTTGTTCGAGGTGATGAACACTATCGGGCGGGTCTTCGCCTTGACCAGTTCGCGCGTTTCGTAGACATAGAACTCCATTCGGTCGAGCTCGCGCAGCAGGTCGTTGGGGAACTCGATGTCGGCCTTGTCGACCTCGTCGATCAAAAGGACGCAAGGCGAGTCCCGCGAGAAGGCCTGCCACAGCATGCCCTTCACGATGTAGTTGTGGATGTCCTGCACGCGGGGGTCGCCGAGCTGCGAATCGCGCAGGCGGCTGACCGCGTCGTATTCGTACAGACCCTGCTGCGCCTTGGTGGTCGACTTGATGTGCCATTCGAGCAAGGGGAGCCCCAGCGCTTTGGCCACCTGCACGGCCAGCATCGTCTTGCCGGTGCCAGGCTCACCCTTGATGAGCAGCGGGCGCTCGAGTGTGATGGCCGCATTGACCGCGAGCGTGAGGTCTTCGGTGGAGACGTATTCTTCGGAGCCGGCGAAGCGCATGGGACGAGGATCCTGGGGGAAACCCCGATTATAGCGGCGGCCGGGTGCACGAGAGAAAGCCACGGTTGAGGCGGGGGCCGCGTTCAGATAGAATTTTGACTCTAAAACAAAAACGACTCACATCCAAAGAATGCGCAACCCCATAACAAACGCGGCACTGATTGGAGGGGCAACCCTCGCTCTGCTGTCGCAAGGGTCGCTCGCCCAGGCACCCGCCAAGGCCAAAGCTGCCGCGGCGCCCGCATCGGCCGCCGCGCCGGCCGCGTCGGGGGGAGCCGCTGGGGGTTGGGCGCCACCCCGGGCCGAGGCGGCCGGGCACGGCGGAGCGGGGGAATCAAA
>JBBQNG010000275.1:0-5640 GCA_038329645.1 Burkholderiales bacterium | reverse complement strand
ATCGATATGCACATCGACCTGTATTCGATGACGGGCCTTATCCTCGTATTCGGCATCTATTACGCACCGTACGTCTACATGTTCACGGCATCGGCGCTGCGCAATATGGATCCCAGCCTCGAGGAAGCGTCGGAAGTCGCCGGCGCGAGCGCATTCTCGACGCTGTTCAGCGTGACTTTTCCACTCATTGCCCCCGCAATCATCTCCAGCATGCTGCTGTCTTTCGTGGTAATGCTCGGCATCTACGGCGTGCCGGCCGTGCTCGCCAACCAGGCCGACCTGGCGGTCCTCACGACGTACATCTTCAAGCTGACCGCATGGAGTCCGCCCCTGTACAACACGGCCGCGGCCGTCGCGATCATCCTGATGGCGGTCACCGCGGTGCTGGTGTGGTTGCAGCAGAAAGTGCTGTCGGGCCGCAGCTACGCCACCGTCGCGGGCAAGGCGTTCCGGCCCCGCAGCCTTGACCTCGGTCCGTGGCGCTGGTTCACGCTCGCGCTGGCGGTGATTTACCTGGTGGTGGTGGTGGTGCTGCCCACGATCGCGCTTTGCATCGCGGCGTTCCGCAAATTCATGTTCATCCCGAACCTGGAAGCGCTATTCGAAGTGCGCCAGTACTCGCTCGTACATTTCTACAGCATCTTCGATAATCCGCTCACGCTGCGCTCGATCTGGAACACGATGAAAGTCGGGACGCTCACTGCCGCGGTGGGCGGCGTGCTCGCTTTTGCAATCGGGTACACGGTCCATCGCACGCGGATCACCGGGCGAAGCGCGATCGACCTGCTGGCGACGCTGCCCGTCGCAGTCCCCGGTCTGGTGATCGGTGTGGCGTACCTCTGGGCTTGGATCGGCATCCCGGGCGGCCTGTACGGCACGATCTGGATCCTCTCGCTGGCCTTCGTCGCGCGCTTCATGCCCGACACCGTCAAGGCCCTGTCCACCTCGTTCATGCAGATCCACCGCGAGCTCGAAGAAGCCTCCTGGATCTGCGGCCGTGGACTGCTGGGGACGCTTCGCAGCATCGTGCTGCCGCTCGCCCGTCCCGGCGTGATCGCCTCGATGACGCTGCTCTTCGTCCTGTCGATCCGCGAGCTGGGATCGTCGCTGTTCCTCTACAGCAGCGATACGATGGTCATGGCCGTGCTGCTGCTGGACTACTATGAAGGCGGCAACATCGGCAAGACCGCCGCCTTCAGTCTGGTGCAGACGCTGCTGCTGGCAGTGCTGATCGGGATCTCGAACCGCCTTTCGAGCGCGGCCACGCAAACGAGCGTGGGCCGGGCAGGTTGACCGCAGTCCATAACAAGGAGGAATCATGCACATGAAAAAGACTATCCTGGCCTTCGGGTGCGCGGCGTTCGCGTTTGCACTGCCGGCTGCCGGGCAGAACTTCGGGTCCCCGGAGCTTATCGCTGCGGCGAAGAAGGAGGGCCGCCTGGTGTATTACACGGCCAACTTCGCCGAGGTGGAGCAGGAGGTCATCAAGCAGTTCAACAAGCGGTTCCCGGAAATCAAGGTCGAGATGGTGCGTGCACCGGGTGGGCAGCTGATCACGCGGGTAAAGACCGAGGCCGCTGCGGGAAAGCTTGCCGCGGACGTGATCGATCATTCGGACCGCGCCCTCATGATCAATCTGGTGGACCTGTTCCAGGACTACGCGCCGCCCAATGGCGCCGACTACCGGGCCGACGCGATTATCTCGCCCAAGCTCTGGCCGCGGGCAACCATCGCGTGGTCGATCGCCTACAACACGGCGCTGGTCAAGAACCCGCCCAAGACCTGGATGGACCTGACCAAGCCCGAGTATGCGAACAAGCAGATCGGCCAGGTGATCGCGGCGTCCGGCGGCACCACGTGGACGCGCATCATGTTCGAGCGGCAGGTGCTCGGTGAGGACTATTGGAAGAAGCAGGCCGCCACCAACCCGGTACTTTATCCGTCAGGTGCGCCGACCTCGGATTCGCTCGTTCGCGGCGAGATATCGATTGCGCCCCTGCTCTACAACATCATCTACACCAAGATGAAGGACGGGGCGCCGGTCAAGATCTTCTTCCCGCCGGAGGGCGTGCCCGTCAACCCCTATGCGAGCGGCGTGCCCAAGACGGCCAAGAACCCGAACGCGGCGAAGCTGTTCCTCAACTGGAACCTGTCGGTGGAAGGGCAGGCGTACATGATCAAGGAACTGGGCAACCTCACCTCGCTCAAGAATCCGCCGTTGTGGCCCGAGGGTTTCGACCCGAAAAAGGTCAAGCTCTGGTTTCCCAAGTTCGACGAGTACGTGAAGCTCCACTCGGCCTGGGTCGAGGAGTGGAACAAGACCTATAACTACCGCCAGTGAGCGGGGTGCGGCAGATGGCGGCGCACACGTCGCTCACGCTCGAGGTCAGCGGGCTGGAAAAGCAGTTCGCCACCGGCCGTCCGGCGGTCGATGGGGTGACGTTCGCCGTGCCGGCGGGCGAAATCGTGGTCTTGCTGGGCCCTTCCGGCTGCGGCAAGACCACGACGCTGCGCTGTGTCGCGGGGCTCGAGCATCCGACGGCCGGATCGATCCACATTGCGGGCCGCGTGGTGTCCTCCCCGGCCGAGGGGGTCATGGTGCCGCCTCGACGGCGCGATATCGGGATGGTCTTCCAGTCGTACGCGGTCTGGCCCCACATGACCGTGCGCCAGAACGTGATGTACCCGCTCAAGCATCGCGAGGGCTCGAGTGCAGACGCCAATCGCAAAGTGGCCGAGACGCTCGAGCTGGTCGGTCTGTCCGAGTACATCGACCGGCCGGTGGTGGCGCTATCGGGCGGCCAGATGCAGCGCGTGGCCCTTGCGCGGAGCCTCGTCTACCACCCGCAGCTGCTCCTCCTGGACGAGCCACTGTCGAACCTGGACGCCAAATTACGCCTGAGGTTGCGCGACGAGCTGCGCCGCATCCTCAAGCGCACTGGCATGACCGCGCTCTACGTGACCCATGACCAGGCTGAGGCCGTCGTGCTGGGCGACCGCGTGGGGGTGATGCGTGACGGCAAGCTGCTTCAAATGGCGCCGCCGAACGAAATCTACAATCGCCCTGCGACCCTTTTTGTCGCCAACTTCACCGGTGCCTCGAACGAAATTCCCGGTCGCCTTGTGGAACCTGGCGTCGTCGATGCAGGGGGCAACCGGGTGCAGATTTCGGCGATGCAGGCGCTGACCGCGGGCGATGCCGTGCGCATTGCGATCCGCCCGGAAAGCATTGCGCTCGGACGGCGCGATGGTGTCAACGGGTACCGCGCTCGCGTGCTCGATTGCCGCTACCTCGGAACGCAGACGGTTTACGACATCGAACTCTTCGGCCAGCGGCTGGAAGCGCTGGAGCTGGGAACGGCCACGCGTCATCGGATCGGCAGCGAGATCGACGTCTCGCTTCCGCCGAACGCGTGCTGGGGCTATCCGGACAGCGGGCCGTCGGATACCGGGCCGTAACCTCGGCTATCATGGCGCCCGCCATGAGTCCTTCTTCCGTGCTACGCGCACTAGTCATCACTATTCTGGCGGCCTGCGCGCCGCTTGCCCTCGCGCAGGACGACAACTTCACGCCGTTCGTCATCAGCGCCGACGAGGTGGTGCACCGCATGCTGCGCATGGCCGACGTGGGACCCGGCGACTACCTGATCGACCTTGGGTCGGGCGACGGGCGGATCCCGATCGCAGCCGCCAAGCGCTATGGTGCGCGCGGCCTGGGCGTCGACCTGGACCCGCCGCTGGTCGAGCTTGCGCGCAACAACGCGGCGCTCGAAGGCGTCGCAGACAAAGTCAGGTTCGAGGTGAAGGACCTTTTCGACACCGACCTGTCGCAGGCGACGGTGGTGGCGTTTTATCTCCTGCCCGACGTCGCAATGCAGCTGCGCCCGAAGCTCCTGAAGGAGCTCCGGCCGGGCACCCGCATCGTCGCGCACGACTACAACCTCGGCGACTGGCCGCCCGACGAGTGGACTTCGATCCGCGTGCCGGACAAGCCGGTGGCGCCGGTGGGCATCAGCCAGGTGTTCCTGTGGGTGGTGCCGGCCGACGCCCGCGGGCACTGGGAAAGCGAAATCGGCGGCGAGCGGGTCGCCATCGACATCGAGCAGAGTTTCCAGATCATCAAGGCGCGCATCTCATCCGAGGGCGCGGTCCGCGACGTGGATTCCGGCCCGCCCCTCGCTATCCGCGCTGCAAGGCTGCTGGGTGAGGATATCCACCTCGTGGTTACCGGCAGGCTCGGCGGGCGCGACGGCATCCACCGTTTCGCCGCACGCGTTCGCGGCGAGCGCATGGAGGGCGAAATCCTGACCGGCACGCGTGCGCCCGAGCGCATGGCGTGGAGCGCACTGAGAAAGTGATGCGGACAACGATCCGCCGCGTGCTCTGGGCGGGGCTGTGCGTTTTCACAATGGCCGCGCAGGCGCAAAGCTGGGCCTGGGATGACGGCACGGTGCCGTACGTCGTGTCGCCCGAGGAGGTAGTCGACCGGATGCTTCGTATCGCCGATGTCGGTCCGTCGGACTATGTGATCGATCTTGGCTCAGGCGACGGGCGCATTGTCATCGGCGCCGCGAAGCGGGGGGCGCGCGCGTTGGGAATCGACATCGACCCGACGCTGGTCGCCAAGGGACGCGAGAACGCGGCCGCCGCAGGGGTGGCGGACCGCGCTCAATTCACCGCGCAGGACCTGTTCGAGACCGACCTGTCGCGGGCCTCTGTCGTCACCATGTATCTCCTGCCCGAAGTGAACCTCAAGCTCAGGCCGAGGCTCCTCGCCCTCGAGCCCGGCACCCGCCTCGTCTCGCACGACTGGAACATGGGCACCTGGGAGCCCGACGAAACGATCGAGCTGCGCACGCCGGAGAAGCCGGTCGGCCTCGGCGGCAAGTCGCGCATTCACTTATGGATCGTGCCTGCCGACGCCCGCGGTCACTGGGTCGCCGACATCCCCCACCACGGCGGCAAGTGGGAATTCGACATCGGCCAGGAATTCCAGGCCGTGGGGGTGAGCGTCCGGGTCGGCGGCGGCGGGCGCGACCTCACCGTTCGCGCAACCCGCCTGCGCGGGCTGGAGATCAAGATGGCAATCACCGGCCTGGTGGGCGGCAAGGCGTGGAACCACCTTTTCAAGGGCACAATACGCGGCGACCGTATGACGGGCGAGGTGCTCGTCTCGGACGGCGGACAACAACGGACGGTCCCATGGACGGCAACCAGAACAAGATAGAAGCCCAACCCCGCCAGCTGCTGTCGGTCTTCGACGGCGTCTTCCTGATGGTCGGGATGGTGATCGGCGTGGGCATCTTCAAGGCGCCCTCGGTGGTGGCCGGTAACGTCTCCTCGGGCGCCGAATTCCTGTTTGCATGGCTGGCCGGGGGGCTTATTTCGCTTGCGGGGGCGCTGGTCTATGCGGAGCTATCTTCACGGCACTCCGAAACCGGCGGCGAATACGCGTTCCTTTCGCGCGGGCTGGGGCGCGGCACCGCTTTCCTGTTTGCGTGGTCGAGGATCACCGTGATCCAGACCGGTGCCATCGCCGCAGTTGCGTTCGTATTCGGAGACTACGCTTCGCAGATCCTGCCCCTCGGCGCGCACGGCTCGGCAATCTATGCAGCGCTAAGCGTCGTTGCGCTGACCGCC
>JBBQNG010000274.1:0-5667 GCA_038329645.1 Burkholderiales bacterium | reverse complement strand
ATCGCGGCAGTGATAGAGCTGCCGCGCGATCGCGGGCAGAAACCGCATGCTGCTCGCAATGTGGTGCGACTTGTCCTCAAAAATCTGCCGCCGTTCCTCCTGCGTCAGCTCCCACCAGGCGGCGGATTTCCTGATCGGGATCAGCGCTGCGAGCCGCGATTCGGGCCGGCCGAGCCCGGCCTGCACCGCGGTGAGCTGCTCCTTCTCAGCCCGCTCGACATAGCGGACATGGCTGGCGACCCCGGCCAGCCGCCACGAATTCGCCGACGGGAGGATCGGCAGCGCAATCGAGCCGGAATGGGTAACCGACAGCGCCGGCGTCGCCACCAGCGCCGCGCCCTTGACGGCCGCAAACTGCGTCACCCGCCACGCCCCGCTCTGCCCGCCCCTGAACACCGTGAACATGGGGGATATGGAAGCGTGGAACCGGGCGCGGTTCAAGCGGCGCTCACTCTTATCCCTCCCCCTTGTGGGGAGGGTGGCGCGTAGCGCCGGGTGGGGGTTAGCGCACGGCAGTGCGAGAAGAGTCTTTTCGCGCAGAGAGCCCCCCACCCGACCGGCCTTCGGCCGGCCACCCTCCCCACGAGGGGGAGGGATTAGAAGCGTGCGCGCCGCACGAAAAGAGGCCTGTGAATAGCCGGGAGAAGGCCAATAAACTTCGTTTTCGGGGCAAGCCTCCCTATATCCATGGTCGGTTGGCATCAGGCAACACTCGGACTCGGCACAAATTCACCCCATGCGCTTTACGCCCCAATTTCTCGATGAGCTGCGCGCCCGGCTTCCGGTTTCGGAAGTCGTGGGCCGGCGCGTGAAGTTGAAGAAGGCGGGGCGGGAGTTCAAGGGGCTGTCGCCGTTTCAGCAGGAGAAGTCGCCGTCCTTTACGGTCAACGACCAGAAGGGATTTTACCACGACTTCTCCTCCGGCAAGCACGGCGACATCATCTCGTTCCTGATGGAGACCGAAGGCGTCGGTTTCACCGAGGCCGTCGAGCGCCTGGCCTCGATGGCCGGCATGGCGCTCCCCGCGGTGACGCCCGATGCCGCGCGGCACGAGCAGCGCCGCAAGACGCTCCATGACGTGATGGAACTAGCAGCAAAGTTCTTCGCCGACACGCTGGCCTCGCGTAATGGCGCGAAGGCGCGCGGCTATCTCGGCGACCGCGCGATTACCCCGGCCACGCAATTGCAGTTTCGGATCGGCTATGCGCCGGGCGGCCCGGGCGAGCGCTTTGCGCTGAAGGAATATCTCGGCGCGCAGGGCATCCCGACCGAAGACATGGTCGAAGCGGGCCTCTTGGTGGCCGGCGACGACATCCCCGTGCCCTATGATCGCTTTCGCGACCGCGTGATGTTTCCGATCACCGATGTGCGTGGTCGCGTGATCGCGTTCGGCGGCCGCGCGCTGGAAAAGGACGTCGCCGCGAAATACCTCAACTCGCCGGAAACGCCGTTGTTTCACAAGGGCGACAATCTCTACAACCTTAGCTCCGCGCGTCAGGCGACGCATAACGGCGCAGCCCTGATCGTGGTCGAAGGCTACGTCGACGTCATCGCCATGGTCACCGCGGGCTTTGGCGGCAGTGTCGCCTCGCTCGGCACGGCCTTGACCGAAAACCAGCTCGCGCTGCTGTGGAAGATGGCCGACGAGCCGATACTCTGTTTTGACGGTGACCGCGCCGGACAGAAGGCCGCCTGGCGCGCCGCGGACCTCGCGCTGCCGCATCTGAAGCCCGGAAAAAGTTTGCGCTTTGCGCTGTTGCCCGAGGGCCAGGACCCCGACGATCTCGCGCGCTCCGGTGGGCGGGCTGCGATCGAGGAAGTGGTCGGAGCCGCACGCGGGCTCGCCGACATGATCTGGTCGCGCGAGATCGAAGGCGGCAGCTTTGCCACGCCGGAGCGGCGCGCGGCGCTGGAAGCGCGGATCGGCGAACTCAGTAAC
This sequence comes from Burkholderiales bacterium, assembly GCA_038329645.1. Taxonomy (GTDB): domain Bacteria; phylum Pseudomonadota; class Gammaproteobacteria; order Burkholderiales; family SG8-39; genus SZAS-79. The sequence continues at coordinate 3,728 of JBBQNG010000274.1, read as the reverse complement.
GGCATCCGCGACGAAGTGGTGCGGCGTTATTATCGCCAGGATCTCACCGAGCGCCTGCGGCTGACCTTCGCGCCCGATAGCGGTCGCGGCGGCTACAACAGGGGCAATTTCCGGGGCGCCGGCGGCGGCGAATCAGGTCGCCGTTTTGCCCCCCGCGGCTCATTCACCCCGGGTCCCGCCGGCCGATTCGAACCGAGAGGTGGCCGCGGGCAGGGTTCGTCCGGCAGCCAGACCATCAACCGCGGGCCCTACCAGGCGGCCAGTGCTCAGCTCGCCAACAGCCCGATCATGCGTGGCCAGCGCAGCGCGATGTCCCGCCGCGAGGCGATGATTCTGCAATCCCTGATCAATCACCCCTGGTTGTTGCACGACCATCTGGAGCAGGTGGCGGCGCTGGAACTGGCGCATCCCGAAGCCAACAAGCTCCGCGCCGGCATCATTGCAGCCTTCGCCAATGATCATCACCAGTCCCCCGAGCCGGAAGAACAGGCCGAGAAAATGCGCGCCGATCTCGAGGCGCGTGGATTAGGTGAGGTTCTTCAAAGGGTTGAGCGGGCGATTACGACCTCGGCGGTGTGGGGGTCAAAGCCCGGCGCGGCCCGGGAGGACGTTCTTTCCACCTGGCAGCAACTCGTTGCCTTGCATCAGAAAACCCACGCCTTACTTAGAGAAAAGAAGGATGCCGAGCTGGCTTTGGGCGAGGAGCCCAGCGAGGCCAATCTGGTATGGCTGAAGGACGTCAGCGCGCGGTTGGACTCACTGGATGGCACCGAGGCCCTGATTGAGGGTTTTGGCGAGCTTTCGGGCCGGTTCCGCAAAAGCGTCTGATAAAAATGCTGCGGACGGCGCCGGCGGAGGCAGCAAAAAGACTCGCCAAATCCATGATTTGGCGGCAAAAACAGGGTTAAGCGAAGCTTAAGGGCCCAAGGGCTACAGAGACAAAACCAGCGACACGGAATTTGGGGGTGGCGACAGTTTGCGCCGCCCTTTGCGCGTCACGACTATTTGTATTCAAAGCAGGCAGCGGCTGACGTTGTCCTGCACGAGCGCGTTTCAGGAGCTTGATGAATGGCCACCAAGGCAAAGACGCTGCAGGTTAAAGACAAGGAAAAAGACGACAAGGCAGCGGACGCCCCCGAGAAGGATGGAGCCGACGCGCCGTCGCCGTTGCTCGACCTGACGGATGCCGCGGTCAAGAAGATGATCAAGCAGGCCAAGAAGCGCGGCTTCGTGACCTTCGATCAGCTCAACGAAGTGCTCCCCTCCGACACCACCTCGCCCGAACAGATCGAAGACATCATGTCGATGCTCTCGGACATGGGCATCAACGTCTCGGAAGCCGAAGAAGCCGACGCCGAGGACGAGAAGGAAGAGGCCGAGGACGACACCGACAACGAACTGGTCGAGGTCACCCAAAAGGCCGTCACCGAAGTCAAGAAGTCCGAGCCCGGCGAGCGCACCGACGATCCCGTCCGCATGTATCTGCGCGAAATGGGCACGGTCGAGCTGCTGTCCCGCGAGGGCGAAATCGCGATTGCCAAACGCATCGAGGCCGGCCGCGAGGCGATGATCGCAGGGTTGTGCGAAAGCCCGCTGACCTTCCAGGCCATCATCATCTGGCGCGACGAGCTCAACGAAGGAAAGATCTTCCTTCGCGACATCATCGATCTCGAAGCCACTTACGCCGGCCCCGACGCCAAGAACAACATGAACCCGGCGCTGCTCGGCGCCCCGCTTGGTCCCGACGGCCAGCCGCTGCCTGCCACCAACGGCGCTGCCGCTGCCGCCCCCGCGCATGTCGCGCCGCCGGCTGCGCCACCGTCGGCGACGCCGTTCCGCGCCGCGCCCGCAGGCGATGCCGAAACGCAGGAGAAGGATCCGGCCGAAGCCGCTGCCGACAGCGACATGGATGACGACGAGTTCGAAAACCAGATGTCGCTCGCCGCCATCGAGGCCGAGCTGAAGCCGAAAGTCGTCGAGACCTTCGACAAGATCGCCTCCGAATACAAGAAGCTGCGCCGCCTTCAGGAACAGGACATTGCGAACCAGCTTCAGAGCGAGTCGCTGTCGCCCTCGCAGGAGCGCAAATACAAGAAGCTAAAGGACGAAATCATCGTCGAGGTGAAGTCGCTGCGGCTCAACCAGGCCCGTATCGATTCGTTGGTCGAGCAGCTCTACGACATCAACAAGAAGCTGGTCTCGTTCGAAGGCCGTCTCCTGCGTTTGGGCGATAGCCACGGCGTCGCGCGTGAGGATTTCCTGCGCAATTATCAAGGATCGGAGCTCGATCCGCGCTGGCTCAACCGTGTTTCGAAACTCTCGGCCAAGGGCTGGAAGAATTTCGTCCATCACGAAAAGGACCGCATCAAGGAACTGCGCCACGAGATCCAGTCGCTGGCCGCTTTGACCGGGCTTGAGATCGGCGAATTCCGCAAGATCGTGCACGGCGTGCAGAAGGGCGAGCGCGAGGCGCGCCAGGCCAAGAAGGAAATGGTCGAGGCGAATTTGCGTCTCGTGATTTCGATCGCGAAGAAATACACCAACCGCGGTCTGCAATTCCTCGATCTGATCCAGGAAGGCAATATCGGCCTGATGAAGGCGGTCGATAAGTTCGAATACCGCCGCGGCTACAAGTTCTCGACCTATGCGACGTGGTGGATCCGGCAGGCGATCACGCGAAGCATTGCCGACCAAGCGCGCACCATCCGCATTCCCGTGCACATGATCGAGACCATCAACAAGATCGTGCGCACCTCGCGCCAGATGCTCAACGAGATCGGCCGCGAGCCCACTCCCGAGGAGCTCGCCGAAAAGCTCGGCATGCCGCTTGAGAAGGTGCGGAAAGTTCTCAAGATCGCGAAAGAGCCGCTCTCGCTGGAGACTCCGGTCGGCGACGAGGAAGACTCCCATCTCGGCGATTTCATCGAGGACAAGAACGCGATCCTGCCCATCGATGCGGCGATCCAGAGCAATCTGCGCGAAACCACCACCCGCGTGCTGGCCTCGCTCACCCCTCGCGAAGAACGCGTCTTGCGCATGCGCTTCGGCATCGGCATGAACACCGACCACACGCTGGAAGAAGTCGGCCAGCAGTTCTCGGTGACCAGAGAGCGTATTCGTCAGATCGAGGCCAAGGCGCTGCGGAAGCTGAAGCATCCGAGCAGGTCGCGGAAGCTCAGGTCGTTCCTGGATAACTAAGCACACGTGACGGGGCAGAGCCTCGTCGTCTGGTACAACACGCGCTGCCCCGTTTGCGACGCAGGCATCGACTGGCAACGCAACAAGCTGCTCGCCGCGGTCCGCGCCGGGACGCTCTCCTTCGAAGACATCAATGAAGAACCCGACGCGCTGGCGGCTTTCGGCGCCTCGCTCGATGACGTGCGCCGCCGCTTGCACGCGACCGATCAGGATGGCTGCCTGATCGTTGGTGCGGATGTGGCGATTGCGGTCTGGCGGATAACGCCGGGCGAGAATTGGCTGGCGTCGCTGTTCGGCAATCGCTTGATGCTGCCGCTCACGCGATTTGGTTATGATCGTTTCGCTGACGTGCTGTTTGCCTGGAACAAGCGGAAAGGTCGGTGGTGAGATCAACCGATCGTCCCAAATAGCCTAGACCGCGGCCAATGTTGCGTTAAGCTGGCCAGGGCTCACCAACACTGCACGCCTAAGGAATATCCTGATGATCACGAGCAAGAAGCTGACGTCGGCCACCCTCCTGACCTTGGCCA
>JBBQNG010000273.1:0-5747 GCA_038329645.1 Burkholderiales bacterium | reverse complement strand
ACGATTCTTGCGCGCAGGGCCGCGAATCCGGGATCGCCAATCAGCTGGTAACCGCGCGGCCGCAGGAACGGCACCTCGATTCGCGCTTTGAGGCGCCCGGGCCGGCGCGACATGACATAAACGTGGTCCGCCAGGATCAGGGCCTCTTCCACATCGTGGGTGATGAAGAAGATCGTCGGCTTGTACTCGGTCCAAAGTTTAAGCAGCACCTCATGCATGATGATTCGCGTTTGCGCATCCAGCGAACCGAACGGCTCGTCCATCAGGATCACGTCGGGGCTGGCAACCAGCACGCGCGCGATCTGCACCCGCTGGCGCATCCCGCCCGACAACTGGTACGGGAAGTGGGACCGGAACGCGGTGAGGCCGACTCTGGCAAGGACGTGGTCCGCGATTTCCTTTAGCTTCGTACGATCGACGCCGCGCAGACGCGGGCCGCAAGTGACGTTGTCCCACACGTTCAGCCATGGAAACAACGCGGGCTGCTGGAACACCACGCTGCGATCCGGGCCCGGGCCGGACACCGGCCGGCCGCGCATCGTCAGCACGCCGTCGGTCGGCGTCTCGAAACCCGCGATCAGGTTCAGCAGCGTGGTCTTCCCGCACCCGCTCGGCCCGACGATGCATGCGACCTCGTGCTCGGCCACCTGCAGGTCGAACGCCTCGAGCGCAAGCGTCGGCGCGTCGCGCTCCGACCGGCCCGGGTAAACCTTGCGCAGACCCCGGGCGACGATCAGCTCGGCATCCATCCCCCGCCTATTTACCGGCTGCGATGCGTGCCGGGCGGTTGTCCAGGAACTCGGGGATGTTTCCGCGCTTGGTGATCATCCCGCCCCACAGGGCCGGTTCCTCCACTTTGTCCTTGAGCACCGCGGGCGCACCCTTTTTGGAATTGGACGGGTCGGCCAGGCTGAAGGGGGAGTCTGGGTTGACCTAGTTCTCGGCGGTGTACCAGTCCACGCCCTTGATGATCTGCAGCGACAGCGCGCGGTCGATCCCGGCGGTCGACTTGATCGTCGCAAGCGTAGGCTCCTGGTCGCGCGCGTAACGCTTCTGTCCCTCGTCGAACGCGCGCAGCATGCGGCCCAACCCTTCGACGTTGCGCTTGTCGGCGAGGAATTTCGTGGTGACCGCGATGCCGAACGGGTCCGGGATGCCGAGTTCCTTGTTGATGATGATGCGCTGCGCGCCCTTTTCCATCGCCTGCGAGGTGAACGGATCCCAGAACCAGGCCCCGTCGACATCGCCATTGAGTACTGCCGCCAGGCCCTGCGGAGGCTGCAACGGGACGAATTCGACGTCCTTCATCGTCATGCCGTTCTTCTGCAGTGCGTACAGGAGCGCCAAGTGCATCATCGAGCCCGAAGGCGCGGCGATCCGCTTGCCCCGTAGCTCCTTGAAGTCACGCACCTTGCTGCCCTTCGGAACCACGAGGCCTTCGAGCGGGGAATAGTCGCCGTAGGTGTAAATCCAGCGCACATCCAGCCCGCGCGTGGTCCCCATGTAATAGGTCGGCATGCCGCCCTGCGCGGCGTCGATGCTGCCCGATTGCAGCGCCTGAAATGCGGCGGGTCCGGAAGTGAACTTGATCAACTGTAGGTCCACGCCGTCCTTTTCGAGAAGGTCGTGCGCAATCGCGGCAAACATTGGCATCGTCGGCACCGGAAGGTAGCCGTAGCGCACGGTCACCTTCTCCGCCTTCGGCTGCGCAGTTGCCACCGCGGGGGCCAGTCCGAGCACCATAGCGCCCGCTGCGGCCCACAAAAGCCTGCACACCCCATTTGCATTTTTCATATCGTCTCCTCCCTTCTATCGGATCGTTACACTACGTTGGAATCGGGGCAATAGGAATCTGCGAACCCGTCATTCGGATGGCGCGAGTTCGAAATCCTCCACCAGCGACCTCCGGAGCCGCCCGAGGTCTTTCGCCCCCAGCGGCTCGTGGGGCGGCCTCGGCAGACCGACCGGCAGGCCGAGCAACTGCATGGCCGCCTTGGCCCACGGCGTAAACAGTGATTTGCCGAGGCCCGCGCGAAACAGGTCGCGGTAACGCGTGCGGCGATCAAACAGCGCGAGCGCTTCATCCGCGTCCCTCCGCCGGCAGGCATCGAGGAACCGGTTCATAAGCTCGGGGGCAAAGTTGTTCTCCGCCGCGATGCAGCCAGGAGCGCCCAGCAGGCACAACACCAGCAATGCAGCCTCGCCCGCGGGGAGTAGCGCCAGCCGCCCGGTCATCTCTCGATGCAAACGCTGAAGCCGGCCGAGGTCCGAGCCCATCTCCTCCACTCCGATGAAACGCGGATCCGCGCACAGTGTCGCGATGACCTCGAGCGGGACCTGCATCTCGTCGGAAGATTCCACTATGTAGGGCAATCGGGTCACGCCTGCGACGCTGCGCACGTAGTCGAGGATCATTGCGTCGGCCGGCACGTAGGGGTAGGGCAGCGCGACCTTGATCGCATCCGCGCCTGAATGCTCGGCATGGCGGGCAAGTGCCTGCGCCGTGTGCGTGTTCGGATCGCTGACTAGAGCGATGACCGAAAAACGCCCGCCCCCCAGCCGCACGGTGCCTTCCACCAGCTGCTGCCGCTCTTCCAGGGACAGCGCCGGATGCTCGCCCACCAAGTCGCCCGGAACGATCCCCGTGACGCCGCGCGCGGCAAGGAAATCAAGCACTACCCCGAGGCCGTCGAGGGAAACCTGGCCCGCCGCATCGAACGGGCTCACCACCGGCGCAATGCACCCTTTGAGCTTCGCCCGCACCGCGTCTGGACTATTCATTTCGAACCGTGCCCACGAAAGCCTCGTTGCGTTTGAAATTTATTTAAAGAAAAATCCGGCGTGGTGCATCTCGATTCCTGCCCGACCTAAGCCGCCGCCCCGTCCTCGCCCCGCTCCACCCGCCCCCCCGCGCTGCAAGCGCACGTCGAGCGAGCCCGAGCGCACGTGCAGGTCGCGCTGCGCGAAGGGGAATTCGATCTCGTGCTCGTTGAACTTGGCATAGCTCTCGAAGTTCAGGTCGCCCATGAGCTTGCCCTTGCGGTCCATGAGGCTTGAGCTCCAGGCGCGCAGCTCGAAATCGAGCGAATTGTCGCCGAACCCCATGAAGCACACCGCCGACGCGGGATTTTCCAGCACGTCGGAAGCGGCCTTGGCGACTTCCAGCAGCACCTTCTCCAACAGGTGCACATCGGTGCCGTAGGCCATTTCCACCGGGATGCGGAAGCGCGCCGTTGGGTCGTTGTACCGCCAGTTGGTGACGTTCTCGGTGATGAACTTGGTGTTCGGCAAAAGATAGGTGAATCAATCCCACTCTTTCCCCCCAGACTCGCCGGCCGCAGCATAAGCCCAACGGCGAGCTTGCAGCATCGAGTTTGCGGATAGTTTGCGCCGGTTAGCGCACGATTGACAATGCCGGTGACCTCGAAACCGCGCAAAAGCTCGCACTCGGGCTGGATTTGATGCGCGCACAGACCGCCAGGCCCACGACTGGCAAGGCGCGCATGCGATCGTGCAGGACAGCGAGGCGCTGCTGGCATCCTGGGCGCACGGCATCGTGCACCTGATCGAGCGGGACGAGTCGGACGCGCGCTACTGATACAGGAAGGCGGCGCGCGCGTTCCCGTAGATGGATGCGATCGATGCGGAGATCGTCGCGCTGAAAACCGCACTCAGCCCCGATTCCTAGGATGGCAGCAATCTGACGTACCGCCCGCTGTTAGAGCCGGGTTTACCTAAAATATGGCAGCAATACCCGCGCGGCTACCAGCTCAGGCGGACAATCGCGGTGGGCGCGAACGGACGCTCCAGCGCGCGCTCGACCATCGCCAGGCGGTCCTGGCCGTAGAACAGTTCACCATCGACGATATAAGCAGGCGACCCCGGCGCGCCCTTCTCGATCGCCTCGCGCGTGCTGGCGCCGAACGCCTCCCGGATCGGCTCCGACACAGCCGCGCCGAGTACCCGATCGGCGTCGATGCCGACGTCTTCGCACAGGGAAGCCAGCACCGCGCGATCGGCGATATCGCGGTCGTCCCGCCACAGCGCCTGCAGGATGGCATGGCTGAGCGCATCGGCATCCAGCCCCTCGGCCTGTGCCGCGAGGATCGCGCCGGAAGGCAACAGCCGGTCGCCAAAGTGGTGCTTCGGGTCGACCACCAGCGGCAGGCCGAGGAACTCCGACCAGCGCTCCAGTTCGCGCCCGAAATACAGTTGCCTGTGCTTGGCTGTGCGTTCGACGATCGGCGGCGAACCGAACCCGGCCACCACCTTGCCGAGGTCGATCGGCCGGTGCACCAGCGTGCGGCCGAAACGACGGGCCAGCGCCGTGATGCGCGCGGCGCCGAGGTACGCGTAGACCGAGCGGACCGAATAGTAGTACTCGATGACAGCCATGGGTGCGGGGCGATCAGGCGAGGTCGCGTTATATGGGTTCGCAACCTGGATGCGCCATGGCGCTCACCCATACCACGGCATGACGCCTACGGCTTTTTCGGCGTCTTGTATTCGACTTCTTTCTGGAACGGTTTCCAGACGGTTTCGTAACCAACAAATCCCTTTTCGTTTGGCGCCATCTGACGCGTCGTAAAAAAACGCGTTTGGCCGTCAGGAACTTTGGTGGGGGGTTTTGGGTCGCTCATGAGTCACCTTTTTTGCCGTGATTTCAGGATTGCCAGTGCAAGTAACCAAAGCCGAAATTTACCGATGTAATTTAACACCGGCCTAAACAGGTCTCAAGAGCGAGGGGTCGATATCCGCGCCGGCAATGATCGCCTCGCCCACTCTTGTCTCTTCATCGGTCGCGTCACGCACGGTGAGTATCTCGAGCGTAAAGACGACGGCTCTGCCGCAAAGCGGATTGTTGCCATCGACAGTCAGCCTCTCATCGTCCATCTGCGTGACGAGAAAGCTGCGGGTCTGCCCCTTGTCCCCTTCCATGAGGATGGAGGCGCCGATTTGCCGATACTCCTCAGGGACGTTCTCGAGGGAATCGGTAAAAACTAGCGACTCGTCTCTGGGACCGAAGATCTGATTTCCATCGATTGGCACTTCGATCACGTCGCCAGCGGACTTGCCCTCCAGTTCCCTATGGACGGAAGGGGCCAGAATTTCGTTGTGTCCGTGAACATAGCCCAACGGAAATTCGACCCTGGTGAGGATGTGCCCCGATTTCTTGTCGGTCACCTTGTAGGTCAGTTCGACGAACTTGCCGTCTTCGATGGTTTCAGTCATTGGATCGTTTCACTCGTGTCGAATCCGTCCGCAATGCTCAGAAGATGGACGCGCCAAAAATCTTGAGTTCTTCATTTTCGTAGCCGAGGACAAGTCTGCCCAGCCATTCGCCCGGCTTCTTGGTGCTTCGCTGCCGGTAGAGGACCGTCACATGCTCGCCCCGGCGGATGATGCCGAGCGAGTCGACGTCTCCGGACAGGTTTCTCGCCAGTTCACTTTTTGCGAACTGGCGGCCCGCCTCGACATGATTCATGGCAAGCGCCATGGGATTGGAAAAGTTCCGTACGAATTCTCCGTATTTGCCTTCGTTCGAATTCTTGACGAGGTCGCGCCACAGGGGTCCGGCCATTGCCAGGATCTCCTCATCGGTTTTTTCAATAATATTCACGCGGGGATAGTGCTACTCGTCATCCGCAACCAGGTGATAACAAGGCGCCTTCTCCATGGTGTATTCGCCGCTCTTCGGATCGCGACGCGAAACAGTCAGCACGTGCCAGTTTTCGTCGTCCAGCTTC
>JBBQNG010000272.1:0-5783 GCA_038329645.1 Burkholderiales bacterium | reverse complement strand
CGCAGCCTGATCTATCCGCGCGGCAAGGTGCTCGGCGGCTCGTCGTCGATCAACGGCCTGGTGTATATCCGCGGCCAGCGCGAGGACTTCGACGAATGGGGCGTGCCTGGGTGGGGCTACGTCGACCTGCTGCCGTATTTCATCAAGTCCGAGGACCAGCAGCGCGGGGCGAACGAATGGCACGGCGTCGGCGGGCCGCTCGCTGTCGGGGACTTGCCCGACAAGCATGAGTTGGCGGACGCGTTCATCGCCTCCGCAAACAAACTCGGGATCCCGAAGAATGACGATTTCAACGGGGCCACGCAGGAAGGGGCCGGCTACTACCAGGCCACGACGCGCAACGGACGGCGCTGCAGCACGGCGGTGGGCTACCTGCGGCCGGTACTCAAGCGGCCGAACCTGCGCGTCGAGACCGAAGCGTTGGCTACGCGCATCCTGTTCGAGGGCGTGCGCGCCGCTGGCGTCGAGTATCGGCAGGGCGGCCGGACGCACTCGGCGCGAGCCGCGCGTGAAGTCATTCTCTCCGGCGGCGCGTTCAATTCGCCGCAGCTGATGCAGCTTTCCGGCGTTGGGCCGCGGACATTGCTCGAAAGCCATGGCATTCCGGTCGTCCTCGATGCCCCCGGCGTAGGCGACGCCCTGCAGGACCACCTGTATGTGCGCACCTTCTGGCGCTGCACGAAAGCCATCACGCTCAACGACGACATGATGAGCCTGTGGCGCAAGATGGGAATCGGACTCAACTACTTCTTCCGACGGCGCGGTCCGCTAACGATCAGCGCAGGGCTAGCCGCTGCATTCACGCGCACGCGGCCTGACGTAGCTCGGCCCGATGCGCAGTACTACTTCATCAACTTCTCGATGCAGAAGCGAGGCGGTTTGCTGCACCCGTTTTCTGCTTTCACCTGCTCCCTCTCGCAGCTTCGCGCCGAATCGCGTGGGTGGGTGCGTATCAAGTCGGCCGATCCGGCGTCGCCGCCGGCGATCCAGTACAACTACCTCTCCACCGAGAACGACCGCCGCATGATGGTCGACGGCCTGAAGCTCTTGCGGCGAATTGTGACTACCAAGCCGCTCAGCGACTACGTGGTGAAGGAGGAGTCCCCGGGCGAGGCTGTGCAGAGCGATGCCGAATGGCTCGCGTTCTGCCGCGAGTCTGGAGAGACCGTATTCCATCCGACTTCTACGTGCCGCATGGGCACGGACGCCGGTTCGGTGGTGGATCCGCATCTGCGCGTGCGCGGGCTCGCGGGGCTGCGCGTGATCGATGCGTCGGTCATGCCTTCGGTGGTGTCGGGCAACACCAACGCCGCGACCATCGCGATTGCGGAGAAGGGCGCCGACCTGGTGCTGTCGGGCGAGAAGCGCTGACCTCTGGCTAGCCATGGCGGAGAAACCGGTCGAGACCCACAAGGCGGTCGACCGCAAGCACGATCAATACCGAAAGCACTGACAGCAGGGTCGCCATCGCTGCGACCGTTGGATCGTCGAAATCCCGGATTTGCTCGAATGCCGCTATCGGAAGGGTCTTGCTGCGCGAATCGGCGAGAAACACGTTGATCGAAAAGTTGTCCATCGTCTCGACGAACACGAACACGATGCCGGCGATCAAGCCCGGTCGCAGCTGCGGAAGGGTCACGCGCACGAACGTCGTGAACGCTCCGGCACCGAGATTACGCGCAGCGTCTTCCGTCGATTCGTCGAGGCCGTGGAAGTTCGCGGTGAGCGCGCGTACTGCGAACGGGAGGCACAGGAGGGTCATGCCCAGAGTCATCCGAACGAATCCATCCTTGAGAGAAAGCATCCCGAAAAGGCTGAGCAGCGCGATGCCAGTCACCACGCCTGGCAGGACGACGGGCGAAAGGATCATCGCATTCAGCAGGTCACGACCACGAAAGCGCAGGCGCGCAATTGCCCAGGACGCCGGAATGGCTACCGCGACGCACAGCGGGGTGACGACGACTGCAAGCAGGAGCGTGCTCTTGAGTGCCGCGGAAAACTGCGGACTGTCGAAGAAAGCCCTATACCAGCGCATAGACAGAGCAGGCAGCGGCAACTTGAAGAAAGTGGCGTCCAGCAGAGAATAGAGCCCGATAAACGCCACCGGCGCGACGAGGAAGAGCGTCGCGAACGCGAGATACGCGCCCCATGCGCAACGCCCGACGCTCATGATCCGGCCCTCGCCGGATGGCGCACAATCGCCTGCTGCAGCGCCGAGAACGCTAGCAGGAAGGCGAGCGCGGCTGCCAGGAAGATCATCGAGGCCGCAGCTGCGAAAGGAAGATTGAAGGCGACGAAGATCTCGTCGTAGATGAAGTTCGCCATGAGGCGCACCCGGCCACCACCGAGCAGGAGCGGGAACAGGAAAGCGGAAAGGCCGAGGCCGAAGCACAGTGTCATGCCGGCCACGATGCCTGGCAAGGTGAGCGGCAACGTGATGCGACGGAACGTCGTCCATGCGCCCGCGCCGAGGTTGCGCGCGGCATTCTCGAGGGCGCGCGGTACGTTGCGCACCGTGCCAACGAGTGTCAGCACGAAAAATGGCACCACGAAGTGCAGCAACGCCACGAAAACGCCGATCTCATTGAAGACCATCTGCAGCGGTTGATCCCGCAATCCCAGCGAGAGCATCATCGCGTTGAGCAGGCCGCGGTTTCCGAGAATCACCAACCAGCCGTAGGCGCGTGTGACGCTGCCGGAAAGGAAGGTCACGACTACGGCCGCGATCAGGATGCGCCTAAGGAGCGCACTCTCGGTGCGGGCGATCGTGTAAGCGAGCGGATAGCCGACGACCGCCGCACAAAGGGACACAAGCGCAGCAAACCACACCGTCCGGCCGAGGATTCCCCAGTAGGCGGGATCGGTTGCGAACTTCGTATAGTTTGCGAGCGTAAGCGGCCCCGATACGTCGGCCGTTCCCGGAACAGGACGCAGCAGGCTGGTCCCGAGAAATGCCGCATAGGCAGCGACCAGCAGCAGCAAGACGACCAAGCAGGGTGCAAGGAGCGCCGCGAGCCGTGCGCCAGGACGCCAGCGCATCAAGTGTGTTTCGGCCACCACATCGCCTTCGATGGCTCGAAAGTAAAGCGAACGTGGTTTCCGGGCCGAGGGGCCGCCTGATCGCGCGTCACCGAGGCCTGGATCGTCGTGCCGCCCTCCAGCACGAGTTCGCAGGCAACTGCACCGCCCTGCATGGACGCAAACGTAACGCGGGCGGGCATGCCGTTGCGTTCGCTCACCAGCCGCACGTGCTCGGGCCGCAGGCCGAAAGTACCTGCTCCGCTCTCCTTGGCACCAACCGGCAAGGGCAAGAGCAATTCGCCGCCCGAGACGCGCACGCCGCGCGATCCAGCGCTCTCTTCGATCCTGCCTTCGACCAGGTTCGAAACCCCGGTAAATCCGGCGACGAACGGGGTTGCGGGTCGATCGTAGATTTCCTCGGGCGTACCGAGCTGCTCGACCCGGCCCGCATTCATTACTGCGACGCAATCCGCGAGCACCCAGGCCTCGCTCTGGTCGTGTGTCACCACGACCGTGGTGATGTCCAGCGACTGCTGGAGCTTGCGCAGTTCGATCTGCATCGACTCCCGCAGGTTCCTGTCGAGCGCGCCGAACGGTTCGTCCAGGAGCAGCAACACCGGTTCGATCGCAATCACCCTCGCCAGCGCGGCGCGCTGCTGCTGCCCGCCCGAGAGTTGCGAGGGATAGCGATCGGAGAGCGACGCAAGCTTTACGAGTGACAGCGCCTGTTCGACCCGCTTGCTGAGTTCTGCACCCCGGATGCCGCGCAGCTCCAGCCCGAATGCCACATTCGCCTGTACCGTCATATGGGGGAAGAGCGCGTAATTCTGGAACACCATCCCCATGCGCCGCTGCTCGGGTGGCAGGCTGGTGACCTCGGATCCACCCACGCAAATGCGCCCTGCCGTTGGCTCGACGAAGCCCGCGATCATGCGCAACAACGTGGTCTTGCCGCAGCCTGAAGGCCCGAGCAAGGTGAGGAGGGTCCCTTTGGGTAGCGCCAGCGTTACCTCGCGCACTGCCTCGACTGCGTCGAACGTCTTGCCGACCCCTTCCAGGGCGAGGCCGGGCGCGATGGCGCCCGGCTCAGTCGCCATCAATTGGCGATTTCGCGGTTGAAGCGCTCGTTCCATGCCGCGATATTGGCGTTGATCGGACCCTCGTCGAAGGCGACCGCGTCTCCGGGCGCGGGCAGCGCGCGCGCCACTTCGGCGGCTGGCTTCGAATCCTTGTGCACCGGCGCCATGTTGAGTTTTTCTGAAATCTGGTCCTGCGCGCCTTTCGACAACACGAAGTCGATGAACCGCGCGGCTTGGGCTGCGCGTGGGGTGTTGACGAGCGTCATTACGTCGAAGAGCATCGGCGCGGGCTTCGGGCTGACAATGTCCACCGCTACACCCTGGTCCCGCATGCGCTTTGCCTGCGAGGGCGGGCCGATAAGGACTGCGACCTCGCCCTGGGCAAGCGCCTGCCGGGCGGCGGCGTCGCTGCTGTAGAACATCGCGACGTTCGGCTTGAGTCTCTTCATTGCGGCGAAACCGGGCTCGACGTTGGTCAGGCTGCCGCCGTTCAATATCGAGGCCACCAGCAGCATTCGCGCCTGATACATGTTGACGCTGGGGATCCCGAGCTTTTTTGCGAAGCGCGGATCCCACAGGTCGTTCCAGGACTTGATCGGCTCCCTGACGAGGTCCGGGCGCCAGATGATCGACACCGGGTAATAGTATGCCGCTGCCCAGGATTCCGCGGAGGCTCCGGGAATCAGGTTGCCGAGATTCGGCATCGCCGCCTTGGGCAGCGGCAGGAAGAGCTTTCTGTCCGTGACCGCGCGCTCGGCCACGCTCGAGGTCGTGAAGTAGACGTCGATCGTAGGGGCGTCGCGCATGCTCTGCAGTCGGACCAGGCCTTCGCCGGAACTCCCCTGGGTCACCGCGAGGACTTTGATGCCGGACAGTTTCTCGAACTCCCCTGCGAGCGACTGCATGACCGACTGCCATGTCGTGCCCCAGATCTGGATCGTGATCTGGTTCTGAGCTTGTGCGGCGGTTACCGCAAGTGCCATGGCGCACGACACGATTAGGGCACAGGTTCGTTTGAGCGTGATCAGTTGCATTTTTGATTCCCCTTTTGGTCGGCAGTACGCAATGCATGAGCGGTGGTACGCAATAAGTGTGCCGGCCTTATTTCGCCAGCAGCTGACGGTAGGCGCGCCTGAGGTGCTCGCGTACCAGTCTCTCGGCAACCATTCCATCTCGCTCGGAAATGGCGCGCGCAATCCTTCGGTGCTCGCCAATCGCAGCACGGCTTGCCCGGGTGGAGTAGCCGCGCAGCACGCGCGGGCTGAGAAAGAATTCCCGATAGCCTTCGACCAGCCGGATGAGACGCGGCGCATGGCTTGCGCGCGCGATTGACGTGTGGAAAGCCGTGTTGATGCGGGCGCGCGACTCGATGTCCGAGAGGTCGAGCCGGGCGCTTTGCTCGCCAAGACGAACGATCTCCGCGATTTCCTCGGCCGTACCCCGCAAGGCGGCGAGCCTCGCGGCGAGCCCTTCGTTCACTTCGCGGATAAAGAAGATGTCGTCGAACTCGCGCATCGGGTCCACGACTTCGTAGCCCCCGGATGCCAGCGGGGCGACCAGACCTTCGCTCGCAAGGCGGGCGAGCGCTTCGCGGATCGGCGTGCGGCTGACACCAAGCCGTCCGGCAAGCTGCGTTTCCAGAAGGCGCTCGTTTTCCGCGAGCGAGCCGTCGATGATGAGCTG
>JBBQNG010000271.1:0-5828 GCA_038329645.1 Burkholderiales bacterium | reverse complement strand
TTGGCAACGCCAGCCTCCACCGTATCGAACAGGGCGTTGACGGCTTCGGCGGCGGCGGTCTTGCTGATCGCGGCGGCTTTGGCTACGGCATCGGTGAGGTCCGCCTTGCTTACGTTTGCCATTGCCCCCGCCGTGCGCGTCGAAAAAACAAGAGGCGAATAATATCGGCATCGCACGAGCCGCACAATGAAACAGTTCACGTTGCGGTGCGTGATTGCGCGGCCAGCGCAAAAGACTACAATCCGGCGGTCGACGAGACAATCGACACCAAAGGGAGATCACCAGATGAATAGGAAACTCGCTGCCGCAGCGGCGGCATGTTCGTTCGCATTTGCGACCTGTGCGGTAGCGCAGACGCCGCCTCCCGGCGCCGCCGCCGCCCCGCCCGCCGCAGCACCGGCTGCGCCGCCGGCCTGGCATCAGGGGCGCTCGGAGGAGCACTCCAAATCGACGCTGCATCCGTTCGCCCCGCACCTGACCGGCAGGCAGGCGAGCGAGCTCGCAATCACAAAGCTCAAGGTACCGCCGGGCTTCAAGGTGGAAGTCTGGACCGACGGCGTGCCCGAGGCGCGCTCGATGGCGCTGGGCGACAAGGGAACCGTGTTCGTCAGCAACCGCAACCTGTCCGACGTATATGCAATCGTAGACAAAGGCGGCAAGCGTGAGATCAAGAAAATCCTCAAAGGTCTCAGGTCGCCCAACGGGGTTGCCTTCGACAAAGGCACGCTATACGTGGCCGAACGCCATCGGATCCTGCGTCTCGATGGCATCGAGGACAAGCTCGACAACCCCGGCGAGCCGGTAGTCGTGGTCGACGGCCTGGATCCTGACAACCAGCCCGGACATTTCTGGAAATTCCTGGCGGTAGGTCCCGATGGCAAGCTGTACTTCAACATCGGCTCGCCGCAGAACATCACGATGCCGACCTACATGCAGGCGGCGATCATGCGCGTGGACCCGAGGACGGGCAAAGTCGAGAACTATGCCCATGGCGTGCGGAACACCGTGGGGATGGCCTTTCACCCGACGACCAAGGCATTGTGGTTCACCGACCATGGCCGCGACTGGATGGGAGACGACTTGCCCCATGACGAACTCAATGTCGCGACCAAAGCGGGCGAGCATTTTGGCTTCCCATATTGTCACCAGGGCGACACGCTCGACCCGATCTAATGCAAGAGCAGCGACTGCAAGGAGTTCAAGCCGCCGGTACTCAAGCTCGGCGCCCACAGCGCGCCGCTGGGCCTGCGCTTCTATACTGGCAATATGTTTCCTGCGAGCTATAAGAACAGCATGCTCATCGCGCAGCACGGCTCGTGGAACCGTAGCGTCAAGCAGGGCTACAACGTCATTCGCGTGACGGTGGATGCCAAGGGCAACGCCAAGTCCGAACCCTTCCTCGAGGGATTCCTCGTGGACGACAAGGCCGATCCGCCGATGTGGGGCCGCCCGGTCGACGTGCTGCAGATGAAGGACGGCTCGGTGCTCGTTTCGGACGACTACAACGGGATCATCTACCGCGTCAGCTACGCGAAGAAGTGACCCTGGCACCCCGGTGCGCGGCGGCGCTCGCGGGATTCACCGCCGCCGCCGCCTTTTTGTTTCCGGTACCGGCGGCGCTCGCGCAGGATGCGCCTGAAAAGGCGCAGACCTGCGCCGCTTGCCACGGACCGGGCGGGCGCTCGACCGATCCCGCGGTGCCGTCGCTGGCCGGGCAGCCCAAGCAATTCATCGCCACCCAGCTGGTCATGTTCCGCGAGGGCAACCGCAAGAACCCGGCCATGTCCCCGTTTGCCGCCGGATTGACGAATGCCGAGCTCAATTTGCTGGCCGGCTACTTCTCGTTCCAGAAGCCGGCGCCGCCTGCGAGAACGGTCAGCGCCGAAGTCGCCGCGTCCGGGCGCAGCATTGCCGACAAGCTCAACTGCACGGTGTGTCACGGCCCGGCGTTGCTGGGCCAGCAGCACATCCCGCGCCTCGCGGGGCAGCAGGCCGAGTACCTACGCGTCCAGCTTCACGGCTTCAAGGCCTCCACGCGATTCGACATGGATGGGCAGATGACCTCCGCCGCACAGGCCCTTACGGCCGGCGACATCGACATCCTCGCCGACTACATGGCCAGCCTCTCCGCACCCTGACGGCCATGGCGCGCCGCGTATCCGCCTCACGATGCGCGCGAACCTGCGCGTCGCTGGCCGCTGCGCTGCTTGCGGGCGGTGCTGCGGCACAAGCCGAGGAAGACGGCGTCGTCGTCTCCGCCACGAGAAGCGAAAGGAAAAGTTTCGACGTCCCGGTGTCGATCGACGCCGTGGGGATCGAAGCGCTGCGCGAGGGGCAGCCCAAGGTCAACCTGTCGGAGTCGCTCGGCCGGGTGCCGGGCCTGGTGATCCAGAACCGCAACAACTATGCGCAGGACCTGCAGCTTTCGATCCGCGGGTTCGGCGCGCGTTCCACATTCGGCATCCGTGGCATCAAGCTCTACGCCGACGGCATCCCGGCGACCATGCCCGACGGTTCGGGACAGTCGACCAACTTCGACCTGTTCTCGGCGCAACGCATCGAGGTCATGCGCGGGCCGTTTGCGAGCCTGTACGGCAACAGCGCCGGCGGCGTTGTGCAGGTGTTCACCCAGGACGGGCCGGTGCGGCCGACGGCCGAGGCCGAGGTCCTGCTCGGGCCGTGGGGCGCAAACCGCCTCGGCCTCAAGTTCGGCGGCACGGCCGGCGCGCTCAACTACACCGCGGACTGGTCGCGTTTCCACACTGACGGCTGGCGCGCCCACTCCTCCGTCAATCGCCAGCAGGGCAACGCAAAACTGGCTTGGAAGACGGGCGACGACACGCGGGTAACGGTGGTGCTCAATACGCTGGAGCAGCCCGAAACCCAGGATCCGCTCGGCATCACCCGCGCGCAGATGAATGCCGACCGCCGCCAGGCCGATCCGGTGGCGACCACGTTCAACACCAACAAAAGCATCCGGCAAACGCAAAGCGGGATGACCGTGGAACACCGCCTTTCAGCAGGCAACACGCTGCGTGCCAGTGCGTATCTCGGCGACCGCACGGTGCGCCAGTACCTCGCCGTGCCTCTCGCGGCGCAGGCCGCGCCAACCTCGTCGGGCGGCATCGTCGACCTCTCCACCGCGTTCGGCGGATGGAATTTCCTCTGGCTCCACGAGGGCAGCCTCGGCGGGCGCCCGTTCAGCGTGACAGCCGGCATCGAGCAGGAGGAGATGCAGCAGCGCAGGAAGGGATTCCTCAACACCAACGGCACCATCGGTGCGCTCAAGCGCGATGAGGACGACACGGTGGCCAGCCGCAACGTATTTGCGCAAGCCGATTGGCGCTTTACCGAGCGCTGGGCGGCGAGCGCCGGCCTGCGCAACACCCGCGTTTCGTTCAACAGCAGGGATTTCTTCATCGCCGCCGGCAACCCCGACGACAGCGGCCGGACGACCTTTTCCAACACGAGCCCGGTAGCCGGAATCACCTACCGGCTGCTGTCCGAGCTGAACGTGTACGCCAGCGCGGGCCGCGGCTTCGAGACGCCGACCTTCGTGGAGCTCGCGTACCGCAACGGCGGGACCGGCCTCAATTTCGCGCTCAAGCCCTCGCGCTCCTCCACCGTGGAGGTCGGCGTGAAGGGGCGGATCGCCGACGACCATCGCGTGTCCCTCGCCTATTTCGACACCGAAACGCAGGACGAAATCGTGGTCGACACCAACGCGGGCGGGCGCAGTACCTTCAAGAACGCCTCACGCACGCGGCGCAACGGGATCGAGGCGTCGTGGCAGGCGATCCTGCCGGCGAATTTCGACGCCCTCGTATCGTGGACGATCCTCAATGCGCGCTATTCGGACGCTTTCACCAGCGGCGGCCCGGTGCAGGCGGGTAACCGGCTTCCGGGCGTGCCCGCATCGACGCTGTACGGCGAGCTGCGCTGGCGGCATCCGGCCGCGGGCTTTTCCGCGGCGTTCGAAGCGCGCCGCAACGCCAAGGTGTTCGTCGACGACGCCAACAGCGACGCGGCCGAAAGCTACGTCGTGATGAACGTGCGCGCCGGGTTCGAGCAGCGCGGCGAGCGCTGGCGGCTGTCCGAATTCATGCGCGTCGACAACATCGCCAACAAGAACTACGTCGGCTCGGTGATCATCGCCGACGGCAACCGGCGTTTCTTCGAGCCGGCGCTGCCGCGCAGCGTGTCCTTCATCGTCAACGCCCGGCGCGAGTTCTAGCGGCTGCGCGGATGCAAGCCCCGACAACCCTGCCCGGCCTTCTCGAAGCCCGCGCGAGCGTTGCAACCCCGGCGCTGATCGAGCGCGACCGCCCGGTGTCCTACGCGCAACTTCTCGACGAGAGCCTTCGCGTGGCCGCGGGCCTCGCGGCTATTGGCGTGGCAGCGGGCGACCGCGTTGCGCTTTGGTTGCCCAACGTTCCTGCGTGGCTGACCACCTTTTTCGCGTGCGCGCACCTCGGCGCCATAGCAGTAGCCGTAAACACGCGGTTCCGGAGCGCGGAGCTTGCCGACATCGTGTCGCGCTCGGAGTGCAAGGTGCTCGTCTACTGGCCGCGCTTCAAACGCGCTGAATTTGCCGGGGTGCTCGCCGCGTGCAAGCCGGAGAGATTCACGCAAATCGCCGCAGTGGTCGTGTACGCGGAAGACGGCGAATCCATTCCGGCGTCGGTGCTCGGCATACCTGCAACGTCTTTCGCCTCCCTCGCAGCTGCGGCGCCGCTCGAATCCTCCGCTGCCCGCCCCGGCACGGGCTGCGCGATCTTCACCACATCGGGCACCACGAAGGCGCCCAAGTTCGTGCTGCACGACCAGCAGACGCTCGTCTCGCACGCTTTCGACGTGGTACGCGGATTCGGCCTGCATGACCGCAGCGTGAGCTACCTTGCGCCGCCGCTCTGCGGTGTATTCGGGGCATGCAATGCGCTCGCCGCGATCGCATCCGGGCGGCCTTTGGTGATGACGCCTTCGTGGGACGCGGCCGAGGCGTTGCGCCAGGTCGACCGGCATGGCGTGACCCATCTCAACGCGACCGACGACGCGATTGCGCAGCTGCTCGCGGCCACACCGCGAACACCGGTGCTGCCCACAGTGGAATTCATGGGCTATGCGGCGTTCAATCCGGTTATGGACGACATCGTTGCGCGCGCCGACGCGCGCGGGCTGAAGCTCGTGGGGCTCTACGGCATCAGCGAGATCCAGGCGCTGTTCGCCCGCCAGGACCACGGGGCTTCACTCGCCGACCGCATGCTCGCGGGCGGGCGGCCGGTAAGCGCATCCGCGCAGGTGCGGGCGTCCGACCCGGAGTCGGGACGGGTGTTGGCGCACGGCGAATCCGGCGAGCTCGAATTCCTCGCGCCCGGTAGCCGCATGGTCGAGTACTTCGGCGACCCGGGAGCCACCGCCGCGGCCCTCACTCCGGATGGCTGGTATCGCTCCGGTGACCTCGGCTACACGCAGGCGGGCGGGCGGTTCGTGTACCTGGCGCGCATGGGCGATTCGCTGCGCCTGGGCGGCTTTCTCGTCAGCCCGCTCGAAATCGAGGGCGTAGTGCAGGAAATCGAAGGCATCGAGGGCTGCCAGGTGGTCGGCATCACCGAAGGAACCACGCTCAGGCCGGTCGGCTTCGTCACGCTCAAACGCGGCTCTGCCCTGGACGAGCCGGCAGCCCTGCGGCACGTCGCCGAAAAGCTCGCCAAGTATAAAGTTCCGGTACGCCTGTTCCCGATAGACGCCTTCCCGGTAACCGAGGGCACCAATGCCACCAAGATCCAGAAGCACAAGCTGCGCGACCTCGCGCAGGCCAGGATGACGAA
>JBBQNG010000270.1:0-5896 GCA_038329645.1 Burkholderiales bacterium | reverse complement strand
TGCAGAGCCGATGGAGGGCGACCGGCAGGGGCGGCGCTACCGGCCCGAATTCTGGGATCGGCAGCAGGGGCTGCAACGGGACATAGACGATGCCCGCGCCAAGCTGGATGCGGCGATTGGCCGGCGCAACGAGCTGCGCTGAGTTTGCCATGCTACTTGGTACGGCGTGTCTTTTTTGGAAATTAAATTGACATATCAGCCTTACCAGATATAGGTCTATAAAATACAAAGTTCAACTTTGTTCGCGTGGAGCCCGGTCCCGGATCGCCCGCGCGATCACCCGTCTGCGGACGACAAACCCGGTTGCGACCAGGACCGCAAGGATCGCGGCGGCGAGGACCCCATGCATTTCCATCCAATGAATCACGTCGTGCCCGAGCCACGCCACCAGCGCGACGACCGGCATCGCTCCGATGACTGTGCCCACGACAAAAGTACCGTATCCAACGCTCGACAGCCCGAGCAGCCAGTGCGTCGGTGCACCGAGCATGAATGCCAAACGGAACAGGATCACCGAGCGCAATCCGCGCGCGGTGAATTTTTCGTCCAGGCGCCGGATGCGCACAGGCACGCGTCCGGCCACCCAGTCGCGCGCGATGTAGCGCGCAAACAGGAATCCGACGCTGGACCCGCCGGCGACGGCCAGCAACGAAAGCGGGTAGGCGATCCAGAACGGCCACAGGGCGCTTGGTGAGGTCGGTGTCGATCCAGCCCGGCAGGATGCTGTTGACCTGGATATTGTCTTTCGCCCACGCAGAGGCGAGGCTTTTGGTGAGCTGCACCGCAGCGCCCTTGGTGGCTGCGTAGACCGGGGCGACGTCGAAACCGAACAGGCTGGTCATCGAGCCGATGGTGACAACCTTGCCGCCGCCGCGCCTGACCATCTCGGGATAGGCCGCCTGGCAGCAGATGAACATGCTGGTCAGGTTGGTATCCACCACCTGGTGCCATTCCTCGGCGGTGTAGTCCTGCGGCTTCTTGCGGATGTTGGTGCCCGCATTGGCCACCAGGATGTCGAGACCGCCGAGCTTGGCGACCGTTTCGGCGACCGCGCGATCCACCTGCTTGCGGTCGGTCACATCGGCGACGATGCCGATCGCCTTCACCCCGAGCGCCTCGAGCTCCTTTACCGCGGGCTCATTCTTGGCCTTGTTACGACCGACCACTGCGATCGCCGCGCCGGCGCGGGCGAGCCCGCGCGCGATGCCAAGCCCGATGCCGCCATTGCCGCCCGTGACCAGCGCGACCTTGCCTTTGAGGTTGAACATGTTTTCGTGCGGTCCAATAGAACTACGAGGGAACTACGAGGCTTTTTTCGCCTTCGGGTCGGCGAGCGACTCGAGCAGCTCCCACATGGTGTGGTCGGCCCAGTGGTCGGGATCGGCCGCGATCTTGGCTTCGCCCCGGGCGACGAGGTCCTTGCCTACCTCGTGGCGCTTGCAGAAATCCAGCCAGTACTGCCTGACCTCTTCGCTCGAGAGCTCCATTTCAGGGGCGGCCTTGCCGGCCGGCGTTCCTGCGCCCTTTGTTGCGAGACGGGTTGTGTCCGCCGCCCCCCCCGCCGGTCCCGCCCCCTCCGCCGTTCCCGCCCCCGCCGCCTTCCCTGCGTGGCTGCTGTTGCTGCGGGGGACGCGGGCGCGAATGGCGCTCACCCCCGCCTGGATTGCTGTTGGCGCGGCCCGCGAGATGCTGGACCTTGCGGATCTCGTTGGCGACTGCTTCGAGGTTGGCCTGGTGGATGGTCTTGTCCACGGCCTCCTGCATGGCTTTCTGCTCGCGGTCGCGCAGCTCGTGCAGCTTGCGCAGCGCCTCGCTGCCGGCCGACCCGCCGCCGCCGTGCCTCTCCGAATCCTGCCGCAGCATCGCGATGTGGGCGATCTCGTCGATCACCTCGTCGCTGGCCCGTGTTCCTTCCATATCCGCTCCTGGTCCTGTCGGTGTGCAGCCTGGGCTTGCACTTTTCGGCCGTCAGTGCGCTGCATGACAAATATGGCGGCGCACTGCAAGCATCGTTACAACATGGGTGGGGGGCCGCCAGCGGCCCCGGCCCGACTTTCGCCCGGCATTGATACAATGGGCGCCCTGTCGAAGGGGAACGGGCATCGCGAGATGTCCGTTTTTTTTTGCAATAGTACACCGGTATCCACCTTGACTGCACCCGAAACCGCCTCCCCCCGCCCCGGCCGCCAGGCGGCCATGCCGTTCATCATGCTCACGGTGCTGATCGACATGGTCTCGATTGGGCTCATCATCCCCGTGCTGCCGGCCCTGGTGGGGACCTTCACCGGGTCGCAGGCCGACCAGGCTTACTGGTATGGCGCGGTCGCTTTCGCCTTCGGTATCGCCAACTTCTTCGGCTCGCCCCTGCTGGGGGGACTGTCGGACAGCTACGGCCGCCGCCCGGTGCTGCTGGTGGGTTTTTGCGGCCTCGCCCTCAACTTCTTCGCCACCGGCCTGGCCACGGCCTTGTGGATGCTGATCGTGGTCCGCCTTGTGGGCGGGGCCATGCAGGCCAACCAGGCGGTCGCCAATGCCTATGTGGCTGACATCACCGCGCCGGCCGACCGCGCCAAGCGCTTCGGCATGCTGGGCGCGATGTTCGGCCTGGGCTTCATCCTGGGGCCCGTCATGGGCGGCCTGCTGGGCGCGATCAACCTCCACCTGCCGTTTTTCGTCGCCGGCACGCTGGCAATGCTCAACCTGCTTTACGGCTATTTCGTGCTGCCCGAATCGCTGCCGCCCTCAGGGCGCCGCGCATTCAGCTGGAAATCGGCCAACCCGGTCACCTCGCTCAAGGCGCTGGCGCAGTTGAAAGGCGTCGGGCTGCTGGTGGCGGTGATCGCCTGCAGCGGCCTCGCGCAGTTTGTCCTCTACACCTGCTGGGTGCTCTATACGACGTTCAAGTTCGGCTGGGGGCCGAGCGAGAACGGATGGTCGCTCGCCGCGGTCGGCGTGATGTCGGTCATCGTGCAGGGGTTCCTCCTCGGCCGCCTGCTCAAGCGCTTCACGCCGCAGCGCCTCGCTGTCATCGGGATGGTGTCCTCGACCCTGGCCTATGCGTTCTGGGGCGCAGCGACTGAGGGCTGGATGATGTTCGCGGTGATCTTCGTGAACCTGCTGGGCGCCACCGTGGCGGCATCGATCCAGAGCATCATCTCAGGTGCGGCGGACGCGACCAACCAGGGACAGATGCTCGGCGCACTAAGCTCGCTCAACAGCCTGATGGCGGTCATCGCGCCCGTGCTCGGCGCCCTGCTGCTGCAGTTGGTCTCGCATCTCCCGCAAGGCGACTGGCGCATCGGCGCACCGATGTTTTTCAGTGCGGCGCTGCAGGCCGCCGCGCTAACGCTTGCCATCCTTCACTTCCGCCGCGGCCGCATCGCAGCCGCGGCAGGACATTGACAATGACAGCGCCGGCGCCTGGCTACGCCTTGCCCGCGGGCATCCACTCGCGCACGATAGGCGGCATCAACGGGCTCGACATGCATGTGCTCGAAGCCGGCAGGAAAGGCGATCCATGCGTTCTGCTCCTGCACGGCTTTCCCGAGCTGGCCTACAGCTGGCGCAAGGTGATGCTGCCGCTGGCCGATGCCGGGTACCACGTGGTCGCGCCGGACCAGCGCGGCTACGGGCGCACGACCGGGTGGGATGGCCGCTACGACGGCGACCTGGCTTCGTTCCGGATGCTCAACCTGGCACGGGATGCGCTGGGCCTGGTATACGCGCTCGACTGCAAGTCGGTGGCCTGCGTGGCCGGCCATGATTTCGGCTCACCCGTGGCTGCGTGGTGCTCGCTGGTGCGGCCCGACGTGTTCCGCTCCGTTGCGCTGATGAGCTCCCCCTTCGCCGGGCCGACCGCGTTGCCGGCGGGCGATTCTCGCCCCGTGCCGCACGACCCGGTGCACGACGACCTTGCCGCCCTTCCGGTGCCGCGCAAACATTACCAGTGGTATTACTCGACGCGCGAAGCCGACCTGGACATGCGCAGCTGCAAGCAGGGCCTGCACGCGTTCCTGCGCGCCTATTACCACGCAAAGAGCGCGGACTGGCCGCACAACCCTCCCCACCCGCTGACCGCGTGGAGCGCCGGGGAGCTCGCCAAGCTGCCGCGCTACTACGTGATGGACCTCGATCGGGACATGGCGCAGACCGTCGCCCCCGAAATGCCGGCGCACGCCGCCGTCGATGCCTGCGCGTGGCTGACCGAAGCCGAGCTTGCTGTCTACAGCGCCGAATACGCGCGCACGGGTTTCCAGGGCGCGCTGCAATGGTACCGGTGCCGCACGAGCGGCCTGTTCAACGCGGAGCAGCAGCTCTTTTCAGGCCGCACGATCGACGTGCCCGCGGTATTCATGGCGGGCGCGAGAGACTGGGGCCCTTACCAGAAAGCCGGGGAACTCGAAAAAATGCGCACGACGACTTGCACGCGGTTCCGCAGCTGCCAATTCATCGAAGGCGCCGGCCACTGGGTTCAGCAGGAGCAGCCCGCGGAAGTGAGCCGGCAGCTGCTCGGGTTCGTCGCGGGGGCGGCCCGCTCAGGGTAGTGGCGTCGCGGGGGAGCGCCCTGTCACGCTTTTGGAAGCCGGGTCGTCGAGCGCCAGGCCGGCGTCGGCAAAGATAACCTCGCGCAGCAGTCGGGTCATGAAGTAGCTCCGGCCCGGACCGGTCGCCGCGACTTCGCGGTGCTCGACCTTGAATGCCCTCTCCAGCGTGCGCATCACGCGGTCGATCGGCTTGCCGGCCTGCGTGGCGCTGACGAAATAAGCGCCGCGCAGCATGATCGGATGGTGATCGATCTGCAGCGAGAATGCCGTGCTGAGGATTTCCTGCACGAGCGGTCCGATGGCGTGGAACTGCTGGGGGAAACGGTAGATCGATGCGCGGCGCACGAGTTCGGGCTCTTCCTGAAGGCGGGCCAGCATTTCGGCGTGCAGGCGGTCCTGCAGCACGGCGAAGTCCGCGGCGTAATCCTTCGCGATGTTCACCGGATCGGCGCCGGCGGCGAAGGTCGTGCCCCACACCTGCGAGCGCATCGTGTCGTCCAGCGCGCCGAAAAACTCGCCAAACCCGGCGAGGAGGTCCATCTTGGTGACGAGGAGGTAGACCGGGAAGCGCGTGCCCAGCCCCGCATAAATCTCCGACAGCCGCATGCGCACATGGGCGGCGAATTGCTGGCGCTCGGGCTTCGCCCAAAGGAGCAGGTCGGTCACGCTCACCGTGACGATGGCACCGCTGATGGGCCGCCTGGGCCGCTGCTCTTTCAGCAGGCCGAGGAACGCGTGCCAGGCGGCGCTGCCCGCGAGCGAATCCTTCAGGTTGCGCGTTTCGTGCGCCACGTAGCGCCCGGCGGTATCGAGGAACACCGCCTCGTCGCTGAACCACCAATCGCAATAGCGCGTGCCGCCGACGCCGGTGACTTGCGGAGGGCCGTTGTCTTCCGGGAGGGGGAAACGCAGGCCGGAATTGGCAAGCGCGCTGGAATTGCCCGAGCCCGGCGCCCCGATCACGACGTACCAAGGGAGCTCGTCCACCGACAGGCTGCGCCCGTCGGGCCGCGTGAAGCGCTTCTCGCCGAGCACGCCGGTCGTGGCTTCGAAACGCTCGCGTAGCGCGGCGATGTTCGTCGCCGCGCGCTCGTCCGGCACCTCCTGCGGGCCGAGGTCGGCCATGCGCTCGAAAAGCTGGGCACTCATGGCTGCGGTCCCAGCACGATGGCGACGCGGCGGTTCTTTGCGCGGTTGGCCTCAGTGTCGTTGGGGGCGATGGGGCTGGCCTCGCCCGCGCCTTCGCTCGTGATGCGCTTGGGATCGCGCACTTTCGTCGCGATCGCTGCGGCGGCGGCCTTGGCGCGCGCGGCCGAAAGCTCGCGATTGGACTGAAATTGGGTCGTCTTCAC
>JBBQNG010000269.1:0-5929 GCA_038329645.1 Burkholderiales bacterium | reverse complement strand
AGCGCTTGAGCGCTGCCGCGTCGAACCACCCGCAGCGGCGCGGACGGCCGGTGACCGCGCCGAATTCATGGCCGCGTGTCGCGAGGTGCTTGCCCACGTCGTCGGTCAGCTCGGTGGGAAACGGCCCGCCGCCCACGCGCGTCGTGTAGGCCTTGGTGATGCCGAGCACGTAGTGCAGATGGCTAGGGCCGACCCCGGCGCCCGCCGCAGCGGCTCCGGCCACGCAGTTGGATGACGTGACGAATGGGTACGTGCCGTGGTCGATATCCAGGAGCGTGCCTTGCGCGCCCTCGAACAGCAGGTTCTTGCCCTCGCGGTTCGCCTCGTACAGCGCGCGCGGCACGTCGGCCACCAGCGGTGCGAGGCGCGCGGCGGAAGCCAGGGACTCGTCGAGCGTCTTGTTGAAATCGACCTTGGGCGCGTGGTAATAGTGCTCGAGGACGAAATTGTGATAGTCGAGCAGGCCTTCGAGCTTCTCGGCGAAGCGCACCGGCTTGAACAGGTCCTGCAGCCGGATCGCGCGCCGCCCGACCTTGTCCTCGTAGGCCGGGCCGATGCCGCGGCCGGTCGTGCCGAGCTTCGATGCGCCTTTCTCGCGCGCCTGGTCCAGCGCCACATGGTAGGGGAGGATCAGCGGGCACGCCTCCGAGATGCGCAGGCGCGGCGCCACCTCGACTCCGGCAACGATCAGCTCGTCCATCTCCTGGATCAGCGCCGAGGGCGACAGCACCACACCGTTACCGATGTAGCAGGTCACGTTGCCGCGCAGGATCCCGGAGGGAATCAGGCGCAGGACGGTCTTCTTGCCGTTCACCACCAGCGTGTGGCCGGCATTGTGCCCGCCCTGGAAGCGCACGACGCCCTGCGAATGGTCGGTCAGCCAGTCGACGATCTTGCCCTTGCCTTCGTCGCCCCACTGGGTGCCGACCACGACTACGTTCTTGGCGGGATTCTTGGCTATCGCGGCCATGGGCTCATCTCTTGGTGGGAGTCAGGGGCTGGACGACCCATTTGCCGTCCTTCTTCGCCAGGCGGCGCGTGCAGCCGAGTTCGGCGCGGAATTTCTCGTGGCCGGGCAGCTCTTCGATCACTGTTTCCCCCGCGCCGCGCAGCGCGGCAATTTTGCCTGCGAGCTTGGCATCGGAGGAACTCGGCGCAAGAATGGGCGAGCGCGCCTTCATTGGCGCAGCCGCGCCGGCAAGCTCGCGCATGTCGATCGAAAAACCGGTCGCCGGGCGCGGGCGCCCGAAGGCCTTGCCGACTTCGTCATACCGTCCGCCACGCGCAACCGGGCCGGCCACCCCGTCGCAGTACGCGTCGAACACGACGCCGGAGTGGTAGTGATAGCCGCGCAGCTCGGCCAGGTCGAAGCTCATCGGGATCGCGCAGACGCCCGCCAGCTTCTTCAGGGTCGAGAGCGCCTGGGTGATCGCGGGCAATTTCGGCAGCTTGCGTCCGGCGAGCGCGAGCACCGCGGCATCGCCATACAGCTCCGGCAGGAGCAGCAGCGCTTCGCGCGAGACGCCGTCCAGCCCCCGCGCACCCTTGATCAGCCCGCGCAGGGACGGTACGTCCTTCTTCTGCAGCGCCTCGAAGAGCTCGGACTCGAGGTCGGACTCGATGCGCGCGCGATCCACCAGTGCGCGGAACACCGCCACGTGGCCCACATCCATGCGCGCGCTGCGCACGCCGCAGAGCTCAAGGGCGCGGCACAGCAGGCGCTGCACCTCGAGGTCGCTTTCCACGCCGGCGTGGCCGTAGATTTCCGCGCCGATCTGCAAGGGCTCGCGCGTGGCCGCGGGGGTAGCCGGGCGGGTGTGCAGCACGCTGCCCGAATAAGCGAGGCGCGTCACCCCTGTGCGGTTGAGCAGGTGCGCATCGATGCGCGCCACTTGCGGCGTGATGTCGGCGCGCACGCCCATCATGCGGCCCGAGAGCTGGTCGACGAGCTTGAAGGTGCGCAAGTCCAGGTCGTGGCCGGTGCCCGTGAGGAGCGACTCGACGTACTCGAGCAGCGGCGGCATGACCAGCTCGTAGCCCCAGGTGCCGAACAGGTCGAGCACCAGCCGGCGCAGGCGCTCGATCCGCGCCGCCTCGGCGGGGAGGATGTCCTCGATGTACTCGGGCAGGAGCCAGGTGCGCATTTCGGTCAGCTGAAGAAGAACAGCAGCAGAAGCCCGGCCAGCATCGACGAGAGTCCGAAGAAACGGATCTGCCCGTCAGACATCTGGATTATGCGGCGGAAGGCGTCACGCCACAGGTTGGGGGCCAGGAACGGCAGCAGGCCCTCGATGACGAGCATCAGGGCGAGCGCCATCAGGAAGGAGGTGCCGACCGTGCCCATGGCCCATCTACTTCTTACCGGACTTGCCGCCCGCCGGGTCCTTCAGGTACCTGAAGAAATCCGAGCTGGGGTCGACGACCATGAGGTCGCCCTTGCCGCGAAAGCTCGAGCGATAGGCTTCCATGCTGCGGTAGAAGGAATAGAACTCCGGGTTGGCCTGGAAGGCCTGCGCGTAGGTCGCCGAGGCCTTGGCGTCGCCGTCGCCCTTGATGCGCTGCGCATCGCGATACGCCTCGGCCAGGACCACCTCGCGCTGCTTGTCGGCGTCCGCTCGGATGCGCTCGGCGTCCGCCGAGCCGGTGGAACGCAGCTCGTTGGCCACGCGCTTCCTCTCCGCCTCCATGCGGCGGTAGACCGACTCGCTCACTTCCTGCGGCAGGTCGACGCGCTTGAGGCGCACGTCGATGATCTGCACGCCGATCTTGCGCGCATCCAGATCCGCCTTCTCGCGCATCACGTCCATGATGTGCTCACGCTCGCCGGAGACCACGTCGTGCACGGTGCGCTTGCCGAACTCCGCCTGCAATCCGTCCGAAATGGTTTGCTGCAGGCGCTTCTGCGCGCGCACCTCGTCGCCCTGCACGCTGATGTAGAACTGCTTCACATCGATGATCCGCCACTTGACGAACGAGTCCACCAGCACCGGCTTCTTCTCGGACGTGATGAAGCGCAGCGGCTCGGGGTCGTCCAGGGTGAGGATGCGGGTGTCGAAATAACGGATGTTCTGGATCAGCGGCCACTTGAAATGCAGGCCCGGCGTGGTCACCACGTCCTTGACCTCGCCCAGCTGGAACACCATGGCGTTCTGGCGCTGGTCGACCGTATAGAGCGAGGCGCTCACGAGCAGGAAAAGCGCGATCAGCGCGGCCGCCAGGGGCCCGAGCATGCGGGTCATCGATCACCCCTCTCGCGGTTGCGCAGGCTCGAGTCGCGCGAGCGCGGCCCGCCTTCGGGCGCCGGCAGGGCCTCCGGGACGGCCCCCGGCTTCATGACCGTGGCGCCGTCCGCGGCCGCCGGCGCGTCCTGCGCGCTCCTGTGCATCAGCTGGTCCAGCGGCAGGTACAGCAGGTTGCCGCTGCCCTTGGTGTCGGTCAGGATCTTCGAGGTCGAGGAGAGCACCTGCTGCATCGTGTCGAGGTAGATGCGCTCGCGCGTGACCGCGGGCGCCTTCGAATATTCGGCCAGCACCTGCTTGAAGCGCGAGGCCTCGCCGTCCGCGTTCGCGATGACGCGCTGCTTGTAGCCATCGGCCTCCTGCATCAGGCGGGCCGCCGTGCCGCGCGCCTTGGGGATCACGTCGTTGGCGTAGCTCTGGCCTTCGTTCTTCTGGCGCTCGCGGTCCTGCCCGGCCTTGACCGCGTCGTCGAAGGCGGCCTGGACCTGCTCGGGCGGCTGCGCGTTCTGGATGGTCACGTTCGAGATCGACACGCCGGTCTTGTAGCGGTCGAGGATCACCTGCATGAGCTGGCGCGTCTTGATCGCGATCTCCTCGCGCGACTCGTACAGGATCTGGTCCATGCGGCTCTTGCCGATGATCTCGCGCGCGGCCGTCTCGGCGGCCTGCATGACCGCCTCGTCCGGGCGCTTGTTGTTGAACACGTAGTCGCGTACGTCCTTGACCGTGTATTGCACGGCGAACTGCAGGTCGACGATGTTCTCGTCATCGGTCAGCATGAGCGACTCTTTCAGCACCTTGGTCTTGACGCTGTTGCGGTAGCCGATCTCGAGCGTGCGCACCTGGGAGAGGTTGACGATCTCGTGGCTCTGGATCGGCCACGGCATCCTCCAGCGCAGGCCGGACTGGGTTTCCTCCGCGAACTTGCCGAAGGTGAGGACCACGCCGCGCGTGCCTTCGACCACGATGTAGAAGCCGCTCGCGAGCCACACCACCAGCACGAGGGCGATGATGATGCCGGCCCCGCCGCCGATCTGCGCCGAGTTGGGCCTCGGGCTGCGGCCGTCGGGAGGCGGCTGGTCGCCGCTGCCGCGCCGGCCGAAAAGGTCGTTCAGCTTGCGGTTGAAGTTGCGCCAGAGCTCGTCGAGGTCGGGCGGCCCCTGCTTGCCGCCGGGTCCTTGCGGACCGCGAGAGCCCCCGCGTCCCCAGTTTGGGTCGTTCAGCGACATACGGATATGGTCAGGCCAGTTCAGGATGGATGGTGGGATCGGCCGCGGTCCTGCGCGAGCGCAGGTGATCCGGGGCCAGCTCCGCGATCGCGCCCCGCAGGCCTTCCAGGCCGGCGCCAGTGCGCGCACTCACGCGAATGCGGAAAATCTTACCATATTCGTTGCGCTCCACCCCGGGTTGGGTGCCCAGGCCGTCGTTGGCGAGGTCGATCTTGTTGTACACGAGCGCCTGCGGCACCTTGTCGGCGCCGATCTCGGCCAGCACCTTGTTCACCTCGGCGACCTGCATGTCGCGCACCGGCGAAGCGCTGTCCACGACGTTGAGGAGGAGGTCGGCGTGCACTGTCTCCTCGAGCGTCGCGCGGAAGGCCGCAATCAGGCTGGTCGGCAGGTCGCGGATGAAGCCGACCGTGTCAGACACGACCACCTGGGCGCCTCTCCTCCCAAGATCGCTGTCCTGCGCAGGCAGAAAGATGCGGCGCGTGGTGGTGTCGAGCGTGGCAAACAGCTGGTCCGCGGCGTAGCCCTTGGCATGGGTGAGCAGGTTGAACAGCGTCGACTTGCCGGCGTTGGTGTAGCCCACCAGCGAAACCGAGAACACGTCCTTTCTCGAGCGTGCGCGCCGTTGCACGTCGCGCCGCTGCCGGGTTTTATCGAGCTCGACCTTGAGAACCTTGATCCTTTGCGAGATCAGCCGCCGGTCGAGCTCGAGCTGGGTCTCGCCCGGGCCGCCGCGCAGGCCGATGCCGCCGCGCTGGCGCTCGAGGTGGGTCCAGCCGCGAATCAACCGTGTCGAGAGGTATTCCATCTGTGCCAGCTCGACTTGCAGCTTGCCTTCGTGGGTCTTCGCGCGCTGCGCGAAGATCTCGAGGATCAGGCGCGTGCGGTCCATGACCCCGCATTCGAGCTTTTTCTCGAGGTTGCGCTCCTGCACCGGAGACAGGTGATGGTTGAAGATCACCGTGCCGGCCCCCAGGTTTTCGGCTGCCGCGCGGATCTCGTCGACCTTGCCGGAACCCGCAAACAGCGCCGCGTCGGGCCGCTGGCGCTTGCCCTGCACGATCACGTGCCTGGCGATGCCCGCGCTCTCGGCCAGGCGAACGATTTCTTCCATCGAATCGGCAAAGCTCTCGTCCTTGCCGAAATCCAGGCAGACGAGGACGGCCGTGCGGGAACGCGAAGCGGCGGGACGGTCGGGCATCAGGACGGTGTCTGGGACACCGTTAAGGTGTCGCTGGGGTGAGGAATCGGCGGCGCCCTCGAGCGGCAGCGTGACCGCTCGGGAAGGCACGACGGTGGAGATGGCGTGCTTGTAGACCATCTGGGTGACCGAGTTGCGCAACAGGACCACGTACTGGTCGAACGACTCGATCTGGCCCTGCAGCTTGATGCCGTTCACGAGGTAGAGGGACACCGGCACGTGTTCCTTGCGCAACGTGTTCAGGAACGGGTCTTGTAGCA
>JBBQNG010000268.1:0-5937 GCA_038329645.1 Burkholderiales bacterium | reverse complement strand
TTCAAGGGGCGCGAGGAAACTCATGGCGATTCCCGACATCAACCATCTCGCCTCGCACAGCGTGCTGATCCAGGACGCTTCGAGCGGCGAGACGCTGTTTTCGCGCAATGCGGCGATGGTCACCCCGATCGCCTCGATCACCAAGCTCGTGACCGCGATGGTGGTGCTCGACCGCGGCCTCAACATGCATGAGCGCGTGACAATCAGCGACGAGGACATGGATTCCCTCAAGTTCACGCGCTCGCGCCTGCGTCCGGGCGCCACGCTCGGCCGCGAAGAATTGATCATGCTTGCGCTCATGTCGTCCGAAAACCGCGCCGCCACGGCGCTCGGGCGTACGTACCCGGGCGGCATGCCGGCTTTCGTCGCGGCGATGAACGCCAAAGCCAGGGCCCTCGGCATGGCCGACTCGGTTTTCCACGATCCCAGCGGCCTTTCGCCCCTCAACGTATCGAGCGCCCCCGACCTTGCGCGCCTGGTGAAGGCCGCGCATGCCTATCCGGTCATCCGCGAGTATTCGACCCGCGACCGGGCGCAAGTGAGCGTCCTGGGGCGTCTGATCAACTATCGCAACACGAACGCGCTGATCCGCGCGGGCAACTGGGAAATCGGGCTGCAGAAGACCGGCTTCATCAACGAGGCCGGGCGCTGCCTGGTGATGCGGGCACGGCTTGCGGGCAAGGACCTGGTCATGGTCCTCTTGGATTCCGTGGGCATGAACGCCCGGATCACGGACGCCAAGCTCGTCCGCCGCTGGGTCGAGGCGACCCGGCTGGCCGCCAGCAGCAAAGGCTGAACGCCTCTCCAGGAAACTAGGTGCCGGCCGGATTGCGCGGCGGGCGTCCGCGCGGACCGGTTTTCCCGCGCACTCGCGCGGCGTCCACCGCGTGCCTCACGCTGCCGTGCTTGCGCAACAGCTCGCTGGCCTTGCTCCAGGTCGCATTGAGCTCGTCCATGACCATGCGCGTGCCGCGCTCGACCAGCTTGGCATTCGTGAGCTGCATGTCGATCATGCTGCTGCCGCGCACGCGTCCGAGCCTGACCATCACCGCGGTGGAGATCATGTTGAGGACCAGCTTTTGCGCGGTCCCGGCCTTCATCCGCGTGCTTCCGGTGACCACTTCGGGACCGACGGGTACTTCGATGGCGTAGTCGGCGACCTGCGCCGCGCGGCTGCCGGGATTGCAGGTCAGGCAGGCGGTGACAATGCCTTTCGACCGGCACGCATCGAGCGCTGCGACGACGTAAGGCGTGTTGCCGGATGCGGCAATCCCAAGCACGACGTCGCCGCTTCGGATGCCGTGCCGGCGAAGGTCCTCCCAGCCTTGCCGGAGGTCATCCTCGGCAAATTCGACTGCATTACGGATAGCGGCATCGCCGCCCGCAATCAGGGCGATCACGAGGCCGCGTGCGCCGTATGTAGGCGGGATTTCGGAGGCATCGACCACACCGAGGCGCCCGCTGGTGCCCGCGCCGATGTAGAACAGGCGCCCGCCGGCTTTCATCTTCCTCACGATCGTGGCGACCAGGCGGCCCGCTTCGGGCAGGATGCTGCCCACTGCGGCCGGGACCTTGCGATCCTCGCGATTGATGCTGGCAAGCAGGTCCCGGGTGCTCATCTTCTCGAGCCGCCCGTAGGCAGAGGCTCCCTCGGTGAGCGCTGCGGCGGTCGCTTTCGCGGGAGGGGCTTTCGGTTTCTTCAATGCGCCTCGTTACTGGGATTGCCTCGACGCGCCCGTGGCCAGCCGGTGCGCGACGATCAGGTTTGAGCGCGTGTCACGGAAGTCATGATACTGGTATCCGAAAGTGAAGGGCAGCGGGGCGGGCTCGCGTGCCTTGTAAGCGCGCATCAGGCCGACCTGGAAAGAGCCCCCGAAAGGCGGGATGGGCCGGTCGTAGCGACCATGCAGGCGCACGTCCCAACCGCGATTTTCGAGCAAGGCGAAGGGCAGCCCCGAGTCGTCCTGGACGATGAAGCCGCTCACGTCGAGCAACGCGCTGCGGATCTGGCGGAATTCGCCGCCCTGCAGGAGATAGGAGGCCGACTTGATGAAGGTGGTCGTCGGCGCAAGCGTGCGGATGTAGGCGAGGAATTCCGGATAGTGCGCGAGGCCCTTGTCGGCCGCGTCGACGGTGAAGTAGTTCACCCGCTGCACATTCGCCGCGTCCGCGGACTTGTATTCGATGCTCACCCCCTTGAGCTGGCGCATCGGCTGGCCCGGCGCGTCGCCGTGAGGCACCGGCGCGAGCTCGATCGGGGCGATGCTCACTATGTCCACGCCCGAGAGTGCCATCGAGAGCATGAATACGGGCAGCACGCCACGCAGGTAGGAAGTGCGCAACTGCCGGGCCATGCTGTCGGTGATGAAGTAGTTGCGCTCGATGAAATTGCTCATGGCACCGCGCACGTCCGCAGTGAGTTGCGAGAGGGCGCGGTCACTCATCGTGTCAACGTTCGGCACCTCGCCGATATGCTCCAGGCCGAACATGACGATGGTCTCGCATCCTGGAAACAGCCAGTGGACGTTGAGGAAGTCGGGTCCGCTGAACGGGTACAGGAGCGTCCTGCCGGCCGGACAGGCTCGGCCGAGCTGCGCGTCGCGCCAGGACGTCATCGCGGCCACCTGCCGGCCGTTGAGGCGCGACCAGGCGGCATTCATCGTATTGCTGTGCTCCTTCCACGCGGCAGTCCGCGTGAAGGGGGAACTGGATCCGGGGACGCCGGCCATAAGGCGGGCGGCGGAGTTGATCCTGGCGTGGCTGGCGGCCTCGGCATCGGCCTGAGAAGGATTCGCGGAGTGGACGATCGAAGCGGCGCCGAGCGTAATTGCGAGCAGCGCCATGCGGGATTTCAGATTGCGGGACATGTCATCTCCGGGAAAGCCAGCATGGTGAACCTTCTGGGTTCGGATTCTCGACGCGCGACGCGTAAAAATCTGTGTGGCATCGTACCGATCGCGAAATACCGCGAGGCCCGCGTTGTCGGAAGCGCGCGCGAGAGTCTGAAGGTGCACTCCTACGCTGGGGTTCGGCAACGCACAGACTGAACGCACCGCGAGCCGCTACCGTTGACAATCAGCCCATGCACAGCCGGCCACCCGGCGAGGAGAACGAAATGACCGAAGTGACCACCAGAAAAGTCATCGCCAACGAGGATGACCTCAATCGAGACCCGATCTCTGGGGCAACGGGCGCCCACCCGCTCGGCACGGGCGCGGGCGCCGCTTCGGGCGGTGTTGCAGGGGCGGCGATTGGTGTCGCGGTCGGGGGCCCGGTTGGCGCAGTGATCGGGGCGGCGATCGGGGCAGTCGCGGGAGGCCTCGCGGGCAAGAGCGCAGCCGAGGTGGTCAACCCCACTGCGGAGGAAGTCTACTGGCGGGAGACATTCACCCGGGAACCCTACTACATCGCGGGCAAGCCCTACGAATACTACGCGGCGGGATTTCGCGCCGGCTGGAAGGGCCGCGTTAGCCACGACGGCCGCAGCTTCGAGCAGGCGGAGCCCGAATTGAAAGCGGAGTACAACACCAGCCGGACCGAGCTCGAACCCGAATGGCAGGAAGTGCGCCCGGCGGCCCGCGCCGCATGGGAGCGGATCGATCGCCACTGGGTGGCAGCGCACTAGGGAAATCAGGCCGGCAGCAGGTGCGCGATGGAGTTCGCGTAGTAGCGCAGCACCGGCAGCTCCTCCAGCCGCGCCGAGTAGAGGCCCTCGTACTCGTCGACCAGGTGGCGCAGCAGAAGCATGCGCAGGCCCACGTCCAGCGCGTAGTCGAGGTCGCGGCGCGGCACGTAGACATGGGCCCCCGCCGCATCGAGGTCGTCGAGGATCCTTTCAACGTCCGATTTCAGCTCGAGCGCGGACAGGCTGCGGCCCGAATGGCGCACGAACACGGTGGCCATGAGCGGCACTGGCAGGACCGGCACGACCTGGCCCACGGCATCCATCAGGTGCCTGCCGAGCTCGACCATGCGCACCTGGCGCTCGGCCTTGGGCATCTTCGAAAAATCGATGCTCCTTTGCGCGCAGTACGCGCGCATCGACACGGGCGAGCCGAAATTCACGCACGCATAGCCGAACCGGTGCCATTCGCTCTTGACGAGCAGGCGCAGGTTGCGCAATACGAAGCGCAGCGTGCCGGAAGCGGCCCGGGCCTTGCCGGACTTGGCGGCTTCCGGGTTGATCGAGAGCAAGAGCGTGCGGTCCTCCAGCACGCGGTCGTAGTTGATCCCCAGCGGGATGAACACCACGTCGCGCTCGGCCTCGGGCTTGAAGCCGCGCATCATGTAGTCGAGCACGCCGAGGCGGGGCTCGCGCATGCGGCCGTCGCGCGACAGCCCACCCTCGGGGAACACCGCCTGGGGCACGCCGGCCTCGGTGGCCATCGCGATGTAGCGCTCGAGGACCTTGCGGTACAAGTCGTCCTTGGAGTTGCGCCGCACGAAATAGGCGCCCATCGAGCGGATCAGGTGCGACAGCGGCCAGATCCGCGCCCATTCGCCGACCGCGTACGAAAGCGCCGCCTGGTCCGCCGCGAGATAGCCCGCGAGCACGTAGTCCATGTTCGAGCGGTGGTTCATCACGAATACCACCGTCGCGTCGGGGTCGATCCCCGCAAGGCCTTCGGAATCGACGTAGCCCAGGCGCACGCGGTAGAGGGCCTGGGCGACGCGCCGCCCGATCCAGTAGCCGATGCGAAAATAGAGGTAGGCATTGAACGCGGGGACCGTCTCGCGCGCATATTTCTCGATGATGCCCTGCGCGGCGTCGAGGGGAATCTTGTTGGCCAGCGCGAAACCCCGGGCGGCCTCCTGGACTTTGGGATCGTAGAGCAGGCGGTCGATGAGCACGCGCCGCTTGGTGCGCTGGAAAGGGCGGATGCCAATCTTGAGGCGCGCCGAGACTTCCTCGATCAGCTTTTCCGCCGACGAGGACGCGACGAAGCGCAGGGCCGGCAGGAAAACATGCTCGAGCACCGCCAGCGCGGCGAGCCCCGCGATGACCACGAGCAAAATGAACGGAA
This sequence comes from Burkholderiales bacterium, assembly GCA_038329645.1. GTDB lineage: Bacteria > Pseudomonadota > Gammaproteobacteria > Burkholderiales > SG8-39 > SZAS-79. Next base: position 913 of record JBBQNG010000268.1, on the reverse strand, counting down.
CGCTGACTGCGTCGGTCACGCGGCGACCGTGACGCCGCGGACGGCATTGCGCTCTATAGCGGCGGAGACCATGCCGGAGGCCTTTGCTTCCTCGGCAAAGGCGCGCAGGTACTTCGCCGCCTCGCCGCGGCCTTTTGGCGTGCCGATCGCCTGCTGGATGGCCGTGAAGCGGCCGGGCAGGATGCGCGACCCCGGCAGCTTTTCCACGTCGGTCGTCAGCCGCGGCAGGAGGGCTGCGAGCGCCTCCGTTTTCGCAGACAGGAACTGCTGCCACGAAGCCTCGATGCCTTCGACCTTCATCAGCGTCGCGTGCTTCAGCGTCCGGGTGAGATACAGCTCGTAGGCGCTGCGCGCCGAGACCGAGATGCGCACGCCCTCGCGGTCCACTTCGTCGATCGTCTTGATGGGCGAGCCGGGCGGCACGAGGTAAGTGGCCTCGATTTCGAGATAGGCCGCGGTGAAGTCGATATCTGCCGCGCGGGCCGGCTCGGCGCCCAGGAATGCAACGTCCCAGGCGCCGGTTTTCGCCGCATCGGCCACTTTGCCGGGCGACTCGTAGCCCGTGAATTCGACCGCGACGGCGAGGCGACGCCCAAGCTCCTGCGCGAGGTCGGGAACGATGCCGCGCGGCGCGCCGGTGGCGGGGTCCTTGCCCACCAGGAGGAAATTCGACAGGTTGAGCGCGACACGCAGTTTGCCGGTGGGTGTGAGCTCGGCTTTGGCGGCAGCAGAGGGTTCGGTCATGGGTGCATGTATCCGTTCAGGTCGGGAGTCGACAGAGTGTGCTCAAGGTAGCCGAATGTACCGTGATCCTTCACCTCGCGCGCGGCGTCTATGAGCCCGCTCATTGCCGCGCGATACAGCGAGGTTGCAAGGCTGATGCGCTTGACACCGGCCGCCTCGAGCTCGGCGC
>JBBQNG010000267.1:0-5956 GCA_038329645.1 Burkholderiales bacterium | reverse complement strand
TTCGCATGAAGCGCTGCCGACGAACGCGAAGAAGCGCTTGGATGCCATCCAGATGATGGAGCAGCTCGGCTCGGGTTTTTATCTAGCGATGCAAGATATGGAGATTCGCGGCGCGGGCGAAGTGCTCGGCGAATCGCAATCGGGCGAGATCCAGGAAATTGGCTTTTCGCTTTACACCCAGATGCTCGAGCGGGCGGTGCGCGCGCTCAAGGCCGGCAAGATCGTCGACCTCGGAGAGGCGACCGACCTGACCACCGAAATCAACCTGCACGTCACCGCGCTTCTGCCCGACACCTATTGCAGCGACGTGCACGAGCGGCTGACGCTGTACAAACGCCTGTCGAATTGCGAGTCGAAGGATGACCTCGACGCGATGCACGAGGAGCTTGTCGACCGCTTCGGCGCGATGCCCGAGCCCGCGCAAGCGCTGATCGGGTGCCACGCGCTGCGGATCCTCGCCAGGCCCCTGGGCGTATCGCGGGTGGATGCGACGCACGAGTCCGTCGTGATGCAGTTCGGCAAGGATACGATCGCCAAGGGCGCGGTCGACGGCGCAAAGATCATCGACCTCATGCAGAAGCGCCGCAACTGGCGGCTTGCCGGGCCGGAGAAGCTGCGCATCGAAGCCAAGCTGCCCACTTGGCAGGAAAGGGTGCAGGCGGCCAAGGACGCCTTCAAGGCGCTCGGCCCATGAGCGCCATGCGGCTCGCGGCGTGCCTTGCGATCCTTGCGGTGGCGCTTCCGGCGGCATCTCAGCCGCAGGAAGACGATCCGCGGTTGGCTCCCGCGCAAGGCGCCATGGACCGGGGCGATCTCGCCCAGGCCATCGAAGCGCTGCGGCCGCTGACGGCGGAAGGCATTCCGCAAGCGCAGTTCCTCCTGGGCCTTGCGCTCGAGCGGGCGCCGGCGCCGCTGGGCCAGCCGGCCGAAGCGCTCGGCTGGTATCTCAAGGCAGCGACTGCCGGCATTGCCGCCGCGCAAAACAACCTGGGCGCGATGTACATCGACGGGCGCGGCACGGCGGCCAATCCTGCCGAGGCGGCACGCTGGTACCGGGCCGCCGCAGAGCAGGGACTCGTAACTGCGCAATACAACCTGGCTACTCTTTACGCCAACGGAAAAGGCGTCCCCAGGGACTACGCAGAAGTTGCGCGCTGGACCGAAAAGGCCGCAATGGCGGGCTACGTCCCTGCGCAGGCACTATATGGGGAATTGCTCCTCACAGGGGTGGGGGTCAAATTGAATGCCCTCGAAGCGGCACGCTGGTTCGCGTTCGCGGCAAATCAGCGCCACTCGGGTGCGCAGTACTACCTCGGCCTCATGCTCCTTAAGGGTGTCGGCCTCGAGCGCGACCTCGTCGCCGCGCACGGCTGGTTCAAGCGCTCGGCCGAAAGCGGCAACCGCAACGCGATGCTCGAGCTGTCCAAGATCTTCGAGCTCGGGCTGGGCGTGCCGGCCGACCCGGAGGAAGCCAAAGCCTGGCGCGAGAGGGCGGGATTCGACAAGAAATGAACCTCGTCGTACAGGGCGCAGGGATCGAAGCAGCCGACGCCTCCGGCATCGCCGCCCTTTGCGGGGCGAAATCCGTCGAGCAGATCGGCGAGCTTGCGTGGCGATTGGGCGGGGCAGTCCAAACCGAAGGCAATGCGGAACGCATCGTGGAGTTCTGCGAGCGCCGCGCCCTCGACCACGCCTGGGTGCCGTCCGGCCGCAAGTTTTCCGGCCTGGGACTGATGGCAATGGACATGGATTCGACCCTGATCACGATCGAATGCATCGACGAGATCGGCGGCATGCTGGGCATCAAGGGGCAGATCGCGGCCATTACCGAGCGCGCGATGCGCGGCGAAATAGACTATGCGGAGAGCCTCAAGGCGCGTGTGGCCCTGCTTGCGGGCCTGGGGATCGAAGCCCTCGACCGGGTGTACGACGAGAAGCTGCGGCTCTCGCCGGGCGCCGAGCGCCTGGTTCGGCGTGCGCAGGGCCTTGGCATCAGGACGCTGCTGGTTTCCGGCGGATTCACGTTCTTTACCGAGCGCCTCAAGCAGCGCCTTGGCCTCGACTACACGCTTTCCAACGTGCTCGAATTCGAGGACGGCAAGCTGACCGGGCGGGTCTCGGGCGGCATCGCCGACGCGGCGGCCAAGGCCGCGCGGCTGGTCGAACTCACGCACGCGCTGGGATTAAAGCGAGACCAGACTCTTGCAATCGGCGACGGCGCCAACGACGTGCCGATGATGATCGAGGCGGGCGTTTCGGTCGCCTATCGCGCGAAACCCGTCGTGCGCGCCAGGGCCACCCATGCGCTCAGCCACTCGGGACTTGACGGGGTGATCAATCTCTTCGAGTAGCCGCAGCGCGGCTTTCCCCCGTGCCGCGGTCCTGCTGGTGCTGCTGCTCGGGGCGGTGACTTCGCTCAGCCAGTTCTACCGCGTCTCCAACAGCGTGATCGGCCCGGAGGTGGCCGCGGAGCTGGGTTTGAGCGCTCGCGACTTGGGCCTTGCGGGCGGCGCATTTTTCCTCGCGCTGTGCGTCGCCCAGATCCCGGTGGGCATGGCGTTCGACCGCTGGGGCGCGCGCAACACCCTGGCTTCGGTGAGCGGCTTGGCGGTGCTGGGTGCGCTGTGGATCGCGCGCTCGTCCAACGCCACCGAGCTGATCTCGGCCCGCTTCCTGGTCGGCCTGGGCTGCTCGGCGAGCTTCATGTCGGCCGTCTACCTGTGCTCGCGCTGGTTCGGCGTGCACCGCTTCACGCTGATCCTGTCGTGGGTATTCGCGATCAGCAACGTCGGCACGCTCGTGGCGGCCACGCCGCTCGCATGGGCTTCGCAGACGATCGGCTGGCGCCACGCTTTCGATCTCCTCGCTGGCCTCAACGCCGTGGTCGCGCTGGCCTTCTGGCGGCTGGTGCGCGACGATCCCCCGGGCACGCCCCCGCCGCCGAAGCGCGCCGAGGCGCCGGCCGAAGTCTGGCGCGGCCTGGCCGAAGTTTGGCGCACGTCGGGCCTGGGGCCGGTGCTCGCGATGCACGTCTTCGCCTATGCCTGCATGGTGACCGTGCTGGGCGTTTGGGCCGGGCCGTACCTCCACGACGTGCACGGCCTCGACGGCGTCGCGCGCGGCAACGTCCTGTTCGCAATGGGCATCGCCCAGATCGTCGGCCTGCTCGCGTTCGGGCCGCTCGACCGCATTTTCGGCACGCGCAAGAAAATCGTAGTCGCGGGCGCCGCCCTGTCCATCGTCACCTTCGGTACGTTGGGCGCGCTCGCCGGGCCGCCGTTGTGGCTGACCGTGGCGCTGCTGATGGTCATCCCGTTCCTGTCCTCGTACTCGATCGTCATCGTCGCGCAGGGCCGGTCGCTGTTTCCCGACCGGCTCGCGGGTCGCGGCGTGACTACCGTCAATATGGCGCAGGTGGTCGGCGCAACCGCCCTGCCCGCAATGACGGGCTATATTGTCGGCGCGTTCGTCGATTCTCCCGGGGCGGCAGCACCCGAGGCCGCCTACCGCGCCGTATTCGCGACACTCGCGGCCGGCAGCTTCCTCGGACTGTTGGTCTACCTGGGCTCGAAAGACAGCCGGCCGGGCGCCTAAAGTGTACCGGTATCGGCACAAAAATATCCTGAGATTGGCTCCTGGAGCCGATCTTGTAAAACGAATCTTGTGAAATTAAAGCTGAGGAGATTGAAATGAACACCCCAAAGACAGGACTGCTGCTGCACTCCCTCGTGAAGAAGAGCGGCGAGCTCGAGGTTTCCCTCGCCCACATCGACCTCCCGGCCCCGCAGCCCGACGAGGTGGTGGTCCGCGTCGAAGGCACGCCGCTCAACCCTTCCGACCTCGGGCTGCTGTTCGGTGCCGCCGATATGAGCACCGCAAAGCAATCCGGCAGCAAAGACCTTCCCGTGATAACGGCGAAGATCCCAGAAGGCGCCATGAAAGCCATGGCCGGCCGCGTCGACCAGCCCATGCCGGTCGGCAACGAAGGCGCGGGCGTGGTGGTGGCCGCCGGCGATTCACCGGAAGCCCAGGCGCTGATGGGAAAGATGGTGGCGATCCTCGGCGGCGCGATGTACGCGCAGTTCCGTACCATGAAGGCGAAGGCGTGCCTGGCGCTGCCGGCCGGCACCACGGCGGCGGAAGGCGCGTCGTGCTTCGTCAATCCTCTCACCTCGCAGGGAATGGTCGAGACCATGAAGCTGGAAGGCCACACCGCGCTCGTGCACACCGCAGCGGCCTCCAATCTCGGCCAGATGCTCAACCGCATCTGCATCGCGGACAAGGTCAAGCTGGTGAACATCGTGCGTTCGAAAGAACAGGCCGACCTGCTCAAGAAGCAAGGTGCGAGCTACGTGTGCAACGCCAGCGCGCCCTCGTTCATCGAGGACCTGACCCAAGCCCTGGTCGACACGGGCGCTACGATCGCCTTCGACGCCACCGGCGGCGGAGCGCTCGCGGGGCAGATCCTGGCTGGCATGGAAGTCGCGGCAAACCGGGCCGCCAAGGAGTACAGCCGCTACGGGTCGGCCGTCTACAAGCAGGTCTACATCTACGGCAACCTGGATACGGGCGCAACAACGCTCACCCGCAACTACGGGATGCTGTGGGGCGTGGGCGGCTGGTTCCTCACGCCTTTCCTGCAGAAGATCGGGCGCGATGCCGCGCAGAAGCTTCGGATGCGGGTAGTCGCCGAGCTGAAGACCACCTTTGCGAGCCGCTACACGAAGGAAATTTCGCTGGCCGAGGTCCTGAATCTCGAAGAAATCGCGCAGTACACGAAGAAGTCGACGGGAGCCAAGGTTCTGATCAATCCGAACCAGGGTTGAAGATCGCGGCAATTGAAACAGTCGAGAATGCCCTGCGGCTCACTTGAGTACCACGCTCTGACGCGCGCCCAACGAGCGTGGCGGTCTCTCCCGCGGCCCGTTGAGTATCCGGCCGATCCATGTGTAGCGCGCGAACCAATGGTACGTCGGCAACAGCACGGCAATGGTCACGCCAAGGATGAAAGCAAACTTCAGCCATCCGTTGACCGGCAGGTTTGCGACCAGGACCTGCAGCCACAGAATGAGCGGCAGGTGCCAGAGGTAGCACCAATAGGAGGCGTCGGCGAGGTAGCGCATCCTGGGCCGATGCCCCGCCGCAAAACGCAGGAACAGGCCGGTCATCGCGAAAGTCATGCTCCACGCGTAGAGGGCCGCAGCACACAGGGCGATCAATTTGATGCGCAGGAAGTCCGGGTCGTCCGGTCGGGTGTTGGCAGACAGGCATGCACCCCAGGTGAAGAACGCGACCAATGCCATCAGCAGGTAGGATTTCACCCAGCGCCGCAACTCGTCCAGCCTGTGGACGCGCCGGTGCAGCCACCATCCGACCGAGAAGAAGAGCGCGTAGTAGGCGACGGCACGCGCCGCAGGCAGGAGCCGCGTACCCGCCTGGTCGACCTCACCGAAAACGGGCCCGCCCCACAGGCACAGTACCGCCGGGGGAACCAGCAGGAGGGGTTTCAAGGGCTGCCGGACGAGCCAGTCGAACGCCGTGTCGAGGCGGGCTGCCAGGTTCACCCAAATCGGGTACTGGCGGAAGAATGCAATCGTCATCGCTCCGCCGTAGAGCACCAGCAATACCTCCAGGAACCACAAGTGCATGGTCGGGTACATAAGCAATGTAGGATTCGGAGGACGCGGAATATCAGGCTTCATTCCGGTGTACGTTTCGGCCCAATAGAAGATCGCGAGGCAAAGCGGGATGACGGTCACCAAGCCGAGCAGGAAAGGCACGCCGATCCGCTGCCCCCGTTGCCCAAGAAAGCCGCGCGTGCCCTGCTTTTCCCATACCAGGTGCGCGAAGAAACCGGCGATGAAAAAGAACAGCTGCATGCGAAAACCGTGGATGAGCCCGAACATCATGTCGAAACCCTTGTCGCGGCTCACGTCGTGCGCGACCCAGGGTATCC
>JBBQNG010000266.1:0-6040 GCA_038329645.1 Burkholderiales bacterium | reverse complement strand
GCCCATGGCTTGCGCTACTGCCCGCATTACCTGGGGGGCGGCATCGGGCTGCTCGCTTCTGCGCACCTGCTCGCCGCGGTAGGCGGAGACGGGATGCTCGAGGTCGATGCCAACCCCAATCCGCTGCGCGAAATGACATGCGGCCCTTTGGCAAAAGTCACAGAAGGTTTCGCTACACTGACCTCGAAACCGGGTCTCGGATTTGTGCCCGCCCAAGGGGTGCTGGACCAATACAAAGTCGCCCACTGACTGCATAAGGGGCGGCAAGAACACCAAGGAGAAGACCATGTCACGATGCACGGTGATCGCTTCGCTGATCGCCCTGGCCGCCTTTTGCACGGGTGCCCAGGCGCAGCCTTTCCCCTCCAAGCCTATCAAGGTCGTCGTGCCCTACCCGCCCGGAGGCGTGGTCGACGTGATCGCGCGCTCGGTCGGCGAGCAGATGACCCGCTCCACCGGCCAGCCGAGCGTAATCGAGAACCGCGTCGGCGCGGCCGGATCGATCGGCACCGAGGCGGTCGCGCGCTCGGCCCCGGACGGTTACACCCTCCTCTTGGCCAGCCCCTCGCACACGGCCAATATCAGCCTGTACTCGAAGCTGACCTGGCATCCGCTCACCAGCTTCGCACCGGTGGCGATGGTCGGCATGATCCCGAACGTGATCCTCGTCCACCCGTCCGTGCCGGCAAAGACACTGGCGGAGTTCGTCACGTACGCCAAGGCCAGGCCCGGGCAGATCAACTATGCCTCCGCGGGCGCGGGCTCGTCGGTGCACCTCGCCGCCGAACTGCTCGAGCAATCGGCCGGCATCAAGCTCGTGCACATCCCGTACAAGGGCCAGCCCGAAGCGGTGACCGCGCTGATCGCGGGGGAAGTGTCGATGATGCCGCTCACGATGTCGCTCGCGAAGGCGCGCGTGCTGGGCGGGCAGGCGCGCGGCCTCGCGGTGACCTCGCCGAAGCGCTCCGCCGCCATGCCTGAGCTGCCTACTGTTGCTGAAAGCGGCTATCCCGGCTACGAGGTCAGCACCTGGTTCGGCTACCTCGCCCCGGCCGGGACGCCCGTCGAAATCGTCAACAAGCTCAACGCCGCGATCAACGCCGCGCTCAAGGATCCGGGCGTGGAGAAGAAGCTCGTGGCGCTGGGTGCCGAGCTCGACCCCAGCACGCCGCAGGCTTTTGGCAAATTCCTCGAAGCCGACATGACGCGCTGGGCGCGCGTCATCAAGCAGGTCGGCATCAAGGCCGACTAGCGCGATGGCCCAGCCTTTCCTCGTCGCGCAGGTCAGCGACCTGCACATCAAGGCCGGCGGCAAGTTGTCCTACGGCATCGTCGATACCGCCGGGATGCTGCGCGCGTGCATCAAGCACATGCTTGCGTTGCCGCAGCGCCCCGACGTGGTGGCGTTTACCGGGGACCTGGTCGATTTCGGGCGGCCCGAGGAATACGAAGTGCTGCGCGAAATCCTTGGCGTGCTGCCGATGCCTGTATATCTGATCCCAGGCAACCATGACGATCGTGCCGCGATGCGGCAGGCTTTTCCCGATCATGCGTACCTGCGCCAGTCGCTGGGGTTCGTGAATTACGCCATCGAAGACCACCCGGTGCGCATCCTCGGCCTCGATACGACGGTGCCGGGCAAGCCCGGCGGGCTGATGTCCGCCGACCGGCTTGCGTGGCTCGACGCGAAGCTCGCGGAGGACCCGAACAAAGCCACGCTCGTCCTCATGCACCATCCGCCTTTCCACACTTTCATCGGCCACATGGATGACATGGGCCTCGAAGGCTCCGACGCGCTCGCTGCTGTTGTCCGCAAGCACCCGCAGGTCGAGCGTCTTCTCTGCGGCCATCTGCATCGCCCGATCCTGTCGCGCTTTGCAGGGACGATTGCCTGCACCGTGCCCAGTCCCGCGCACCAGGTGGCGCTCAACCTCGCCACCGATGCGCAGTCGCGATTCGTGATGGAGCCGCCGGCGTACGGATTGCACGCATTCACGCCCGAAACCGGCGTGGTGAGCCACACTGCCTTCGTCGGCTCGTTCGCCGGGCCGTATCCCTTTTACGAGAACGGCAGGCTGATCGACTGAGGCTAGGCGTCCAGCATTGCCAGGTACCTGGCGCGTTCCTGTGGATTGGACAGCAACTGCGCTATGCCGCCATCGAACGTGAGGAGCTTCATCCCGCTGCGGACGGCCGCGGTCAGCAACCATGCGTCCGTAACCTGGCGATGTCCCAGGATGCCGCCCGTGCATGCAGCCAGCACGTCTGCAAATCCGAAATCCATCGTCACCAGCCGGTGCTTTGGATGCGCGGTATTGCGCAGAAGCAGTTCCGCCGCTTCGCTGATGGCAATCGACCGGCCCGCAAACGCCGGCTGGGAGACGATGCGAACGAAGGCGGATTGGGTGAGCGCCGTTGTCGCCCATCCTGCGCGGGCATGCTGGCGAAACCAGCGCACCATGCTCGGGTGATGTTCGTGGGTCGGCCAACCCAACGCGATCAGCGCGTTGGCGTCGAGCAAATGGCTCACGCCGATTCGTCGAGCAGTTGCTGCACTTGACGTGCAGTCACGCGCGGTGCATCGGACGGCAGGTCGAATACCCAGATCCCGTCCTTCCGCTTGAGCGGCAGCTTTTCCTCGCTGCCCCGGCGAATCAGCTCCGAAACCGCCTGCCCGAGCTTGAGCGCGCGTGCCTTGGCATAGGCGTTGGCCGTCGCGAAAGCATCGTCTTCAATGGTGATGGTTGTTCTCATTTTTGATGCATAAATTGAAAGGTGATACATTATCTATTCCAAAGCATCATCCGTCAATCCCCGGGATTGAGGTCCCGTGATATTCTGATTTTTTCGCACGCAAAGAGAGACATGGACATCCAAACCTTCGAAACCGGGCTCAGGTCCGACGGCTTCCAGCAGATCGAAACCAAGGCGGTCGCTGCAGGAACGCACAATTCGGAGCACGCGCACCCGTTCGAGGTGCGCGCGCTCGTGATCGACGGCCGGATCTCGCTCACGGTCGCCGGCGTTTCGAGCACCTACGAGAAAGGCCAGGTCTTCACCATGGCCGCCAACTGCCCGCACGCCGAACAGATTGGCCCGGGCGGCGTGAGCTATGTCGTCGGCCGCCGGCCGGACACCAAGGGCTGATCCATAAGGCCTCGTATGTCGAACGACCTGTGCTCCCTCTCCGCAACCGAGTTGCTTGCCAACTATCGCGCCAAGCGCCTCTCGCCCGTTGAAGTGACGCAGGCCGTCCTGGAGCGGGTCGAGGCGCTCAACCCGGTCCTCAACGCGTTCTGCCATCTCGACCCGGCTTTCGCGCTGGAAAGCGCCAGGCAATCGGAAGCGCGCTGGATGAAAGGCGAGCCCAAAGGCCTCGTCGACGGCGTGCCGACCTCGATCAAGGACCTGCTGTTAACCCGTGGCTGGCCGACGCTGCGCGGCTCGAAAACCGTCGATCCCAAGGGGCCGTGGAACGACGACGCGCCCGCCGTGGCCCGCCTGCGCGAGCACGGCGCGGTGATCTTCGGCAAGACCACCACGCCGGAATTCGGCTGGAAAGGCGTTTGCGACAATCCCCTGACGGGCATCACGCGCAACCCGTGGAACCCCGCCAGGACGCCCGGCGGTTCTTCGGGCGGAAGCGCAGCCGCGGTTGCGTCCGGCATGGGGCCGCTTACCGTCGGTACAGACGGCGGCGGCTCGATCCGCATCCCCTGCGCCTTCAGCGGCCTCGTCGGCATCAAGCCCACGTTCGGCCGCGTGCCGGCGTGGCCGTTGTCGCCGTTCGGCACGGTGGCGCACGTCGGGCCGATGACGCGCACGGTTGCGGACTCGGCTCTGATGATGAATGTCCTCACGCTGCCCGATGCGCGCGACTGGCACCAGCTGCCGCCCGACGCTCGCGACTACCGCGTGGGGCTGGAGGACGGCGTGCGCGGCCTGCGCATCGCCTACAGCGCGAACCTCGGCTATGCGAACGTCGATCCCGAGATCGCGGCCATTGTGAAGAAAGCCGCGATGCGCTTTGCCGAACTCGGCGCGGTTGTAGAGGAAAAGGACCCGGGTTTCGAGAATGCCGGGGAGATTTTCGCGAAGCACTGGTTCCCGGGTGCGGCGTATCTGCTCTCGACGATCCCGAAGGAAAAGCACGCCCTGCTCGATCCGGGCCTCGTCGACACGGCGCGCCAGGGCGCGGCCTTCAGCGCGATGGAGCTGCTGGCCGCTGCACAGAAGCGGGGAGAGCTCGGCGTGCACATGCAGCTCTTCCTCCAGCAATACGACCTGCTGCTGACGCCGACGCTGCCGCTCGCCGCTTTCGAGGCGGGACGCGAGGTCGCCGATGTGATGAAGGAAAAGCGCTGGACCGACTGGTCGCCGTTCTCCTACCCGTTCAATCTCACCCAGCAGCCCGCCGCGTCAATCCCCTGCGGACTGACGAAGGACGGCCTGCCCGTGGGGCTGCATATCGTCGGCGCCCGCTATGCCGATGCGCTCGTGCTGCGCGCGTCGCGCGCGTTCGAGTCGCTCATGCCGGTGGCCTCCCCCGACCTTTCCAAACTGAAAAAGTGAATCCCCGATGGCGCGTCCCAAGGTCGTCCTCACCAACCCGTCGGTACCCGTGGGCGAAAACATTATCAAGGCGGTGGCCGACCTGGTCGTTGCGCCGGACATAAAACCCGACACCTTGCGCGCCCTGGCTGCCGACTGCGACGTCCTCGTCGTGCGCACCAAGCTGCCCGACGATATCTTCGAGCGCCCCAACCGCCTCAAGGGTGTGGTGCGCCACGGCGCCGGGGTGGACCTCATCCCGATGGAATCGGCGACCAGGCTCGGCATCCCGGTGGCCAATGTGCCCGGCGCCAATGCGCAGACGGTAGCCGAGTATGTGATTTCGACCATGCTGATGCTGGCGCGCGCGACCCACCGCATGGATGCATTGGTGCGCACCAAGGGTTGGGAAACGGCGCGCGTGATCTCCAACGAGGGCGTGGAGCTCGCCGGCAAGACCGTCGGCATTGTCGGTGTGGGGGCGATCGGCAAGATCGTCGCCAAAATCTGCCACGACGGCTTCGGCATGAACGTCATCGGACACCAGCGCACCTTGGGCAACCTGCCGAAGGAAGTGACCGGCGTGCCCCTGGACAAGCTGTTCGCGGAAAGTGACTTCGTCGTGCTCGCCTGCCCGCTCACACCCGAAACCAAGGGGCTCGCCAGCCAGTCCCGTATTGCCAGCATGCGCAAAAACGCGGTGCTGGTGAACGTCTCGCGCGGGCCCGTCGTCGACGAGGCCGCGATCACCGAAGCCCTGCTCCACCGCCGGATTCGCGGCGCGGCGCTCGACGTTTTCGACAAGCAGCCGCTCGCGACCGACCATCCCCTCATGGAACTGGACAACGTCGTGCTCACGCCCCACCAGGCCGGACTCACGGTCGAGGCGGTCGAGCGCATGAGCGAAGGTGCCGCGCAGGAGACGGTGCGCCTGCTCAAGGGGGAAAAGCCGCTCAACCTCGTCAACCCGGAAGTATGGGACCGGCGCGCCGTGCGTTAGTTATGACGCCCGCGCCCTACTCCGTCGTCGCCTTCAACGCGTCGAAGAACTCCGAGAACAAGATGCACGACGACATCGTCGCGAAGCAGTTCGGCTTCGCCAGCGGGCTCGTTGCGGGTGTGGAGGTGTTTGCCTACATGGCCCACCTTCCGCTCGAAGCCTGGGGACGCGCTTTCCTGGAGCGCGGACGCATGGAGGCGCGCTTCCTCAAGCCGGTCTATGACGGCGAGACGGCGACCGCGACGGGCGTCGAAGCCGGGGGTGGCCTGGATCTTCGCATCGAGAGCCGCGGCATGCTGTGCGGCACGGGCCGCGCGACGCTTCCGGCTGCCGCACCGGCGATCCGTCTCAGCGACTACCAGGAAGCAACCCCGCCGCCCCACGACGAGCGGCTGGAAATCGGCCCCGATTCGTACCCGGCCGGCGCGTGGCTCGGCATCCGCCCCAACAAAGTCACCGCGGACATCCATTCTCAATACCTGCGCGACA
>JBBQNG010000265.1:0-6052 GCA_038329645.1 Burkholderiales bacterium | reverse complement strand
TGCCCCATGCCCGACGCGCCATTGTGGAGCCGCCACCCGCGGGTGTTCCTGGATGTGGCCGATACGGGTCGCGTCCTGTGCCCGTACTGCGGCACTCAGTACGTATTCAAGGGCGCCCTGCCGCGAGGTCACTGACACGGGCACTGACACGCCCCGCGTCCTCGTCGTCGCGCCCAACTGGATCGGCGATGCGCTCATGTGTCAGCCGATGCTCGCGCGGCTGCTGCAGAAGCGCCCCGGCCTCGAGATAGATTTGCTCGCCCCCAAATGGGTACTGCCTCTGGCAGAGCGCATGCCCGAGGTGAGCGAGGCGATCGAAAGTCCGTTCGGCCACGGCGATTTCGACCTGCGCGGCCGGTGGCGCCTGGGACGCTCGCTCGCGGCACGCCGCTATGCCCAGGCGTTCGTGCTGCCGAATACGCTCAAGAGCGCGCTGGTCCCGTTCTTTGCCGACATTCCCCTGCGCTCCGGTTACGTTGGCGAGTCGCGCTACGGCCTGCTGAATATCCTGCACAAGTTCGAGCGCAAAAACCCGCCACCGATGGTGGAGCGCTATCTCGCGCTCGCAGGCCGGCCGGGCGACCCCTTGCCGGAAATTCCACGCACGCGCCTAAATGTTTCGAGCACAAATCTCGCACGCACACTGGCTGGACTTTCGCTCGCGCCGCCGTCGGATGCGCAGCCGGTCGCCGTACTTTGTCCCGGCGCCGAATATGGCCCGGCCAAGCGCTGGCCGGCGGAGTACTACGCCGAGCTCGCGCTGAAGCTGCGCGAAGCCGGGTTTTCGGTATGGCTCATGGGCGCTGGGGCCGACAAGGCCGTCGCCCTCGCCATCCTCGAAGCGAAGCCCGGATGCGCCATCGACTTGTGCGGCCGGACCGATCTCGCCAGCGCCATCGACCTGATTGCGGTGGCGCATGTCGTAATCAGTAACGATTCGGGCCTAATGCATGTCGCCGCCGCGCTCGAGCGGCCGCTGGTTGCCCTGTTCGGCTCGTCGAGCCCGCAGCACACTCCGCCGCGCTCGGACAATGCGCGTGTCGAGTATCTCGCCATCGAGTGCAGCCCCTGCTACGCCCGCGTCTGCCCGCTCGGGCATTTCCGCTGCATGCGCGAGCTCGCGCCGGAGCGCATCTTCGGCGAGGCGTTGGCGGCCTGCGCTAGAATTTCACCGTGACGCGCCGCTTCAGCGTTCTTTTCCATGACCCCGACCGCCTTTCCCACTGCCCAGGACGCCGAGAACGCCTTCTATGAGGCCCTCGAGCGAGCCGACCTCGAAGCGATGATGGCCGTGTGGGCCGAGGACGAGGAGATCGTCTGCGTCCACCCGTCCGGCCCGCGCCTCGTCGGCCACGCGCAGATGCGCGAAAGCTGGCAGCGGATCTTCTCCGGTGGCGGCGGCGTGAAGATCCACGTGACCCATCGCGTCGCCACGCAGGCGATGATGGTCGCCATCCACAATGTGCAGGAGAACGCGCCCACCCCGGCCGCAAAACGCGAATCGGCCACGGTTGTCGCGACCAACGTCTACCTGCGCACCGCGGCCGGCTGGAGAATGATCGTGCATCACGCTTCCCCCGGACCCGGGCAGGCCGAGCCCGGCCGCGCGGGGACGCCGCCGAAAATCCTGCACTGATTCCCGGTTGAATCCCTACATTGCCCCGGCATGGCTGCCGGGTGGCCATGCGCAGACCATCCTCGCGGCGCTGCGCAAGCCCGCCCGCCCGCATCGCATTCGAACGCGAGCGCTGGGACACGCCGGACGGCGATTTCATCGACCTGGACTGGGCCGGTCCGAGCGACGCCGCGCGGCGACTGGTCCTGTTCCACGGCCTCGAAGGCAGCTCGAACAGCCACTACGCGCGCTCCATCATCGGCCGCGCGAAAATGGAAGGCTGGCGCTGCGTGGTGCCGCATTTCCGCGGCTGTTCCGGGGAAATCAACCGGCTGCCGCGCGCCTACCATTCGGGCGACTACGCGGAGATCGACTGGGTCCTGCGCAGGCTCAAAGCCCTCGCGCCAGGGGCCACGCTCGATGTTGTCGGGGTTTCGCTCGGCGGCAACGCGCTGCTCAAATGGCTCGGCCGGACCGGCGGCGAGGCGACGCGAATTGTCGAACGCGCGGCGGCGATCTCTGCACCCTTCGACCTCGAAGCCGCTGGGCATGCTCTTGGCCGCGGCTTCAATCGCATTTACACGCGCATGTTCCTCGACTCCCTCAAACGCAAGTCCGCCGCGAAGCTCGAGCGCTTTCCCGGCAGCGTGGACGAACACGCAATGCTCGCCTCCCGGAACCTCTACGAATTCGACAACGCGGTGACCGCGCCGCTGCACGGCTTCCGCAATACCGACCACTACTGGCAGACGGCCGGCAGCTGGCCGGACCTTGCCGCGATCCGCGTGCCGACGCTGGTGATCAACGCAAGGAACGACCCTTTCATGCCCGAGGCGTCCCTCGAGCGCGCGCGCGGCGCGTCGAAGCAAGTAACATTGGAATTCCCGACCGACGGTGGCCATGCCGGGTTCCTGTCCGGGCCTTTTCCCGGGCGGCACGGCTGGCTGGCCGCGCGCATCCTCGAATTCTTTTCCGACCAAAGAACCGCAGCATGAAGCTCCCGCAGGAAATCTTCCGCGCTTACGACATCCGCGGCATCGTCGGCGCCACGCTCACCGCGCCGATCGTGCGCACCATCGGCCAGGCGCTCGGCACGCTGGCGCTCGAGGCCGCAGGCAACGGAAAAGCCGCGATTGCCATCGGCCGCGATGGCCGCCTCTCCGGTCCTGAACTCTCGGCCGCGCTCGCCGAAGGCATTGCGGCCAGCGGCGCGGATGTGCTCGATGTCGGGATGGTACCCACGCCGGTAACCTACTTTGCCGCATACCACCTCGGCTGTGGGAGCGCCGTGATGCTCACCGGCAGTCACAACCCTCCGGACTACAACGGCATCAAGATGGTGATCGCCGGCAACACGCTCTCGGGCGATGCAATCCAGGCGCTGCGCACGCGCGCCGAATCGGGACCGCTCGCAACGGGGGCGGGCACAGTCGAGCGCCGCGACGTCAATGAGGCCTACCTCGCGCGCATCGCCGGCGACGTAAAGCTCGCGCGGCCGATGAAGCTGGCGATCGACTGCGGCAACGGCGTAACCGGCGAGCTCGCGCCGGCCCTCTTCAAGCGGTTGAGCTGCGAGGTGAAGGGACTCTTCTGCGAGATCGACGGGCGCTTCCCGAACCACCATCCGGACCCGTCGCAACCGAAGAACCTGCAGGACCTGGTCCGCACACTGAAGGAGACCGACGCCGAGCTGGGCCTCGCCTTCGACGGCGACGGGGACCGCCTGGGCGTGGTCACCAAGGAAGGGAAAATCATCTACCCGGACCGGCAGCTCATGCTCTTCGCCCGCGACGTGCTGAGCCGCAACCCGGGCGCGACCATCATCTACGACGTGAAATGCACGCGGCGCCTCGACCCGTGGATCCGATCGCACGGCGGCGTACCGCTGATCTGGAAGACCGGGCACTCGTTCGTCAAGGCGAAGCTCAAGGAAACCGGCGCCCCGCTGGCCGGCGAGATGTCCGGCCACACCTTCTTCAAGGAACGCTGGTACGGATTCGACGACGCGCTCTACGTAGGCGCGCGGCTGCTTGAAATCGTTTCGCGCGAATCGGATCCCAGTGCCGCCCTCAATGCACTTCCCGATTCGCCCTCCACGCCGGAGCTGAACTGGAAGCTGGCCGAAGGCGAGCCGCACGCCCTTATGGCAAGACTGCAGGCGAACTCGCCCTTTCCCAACGCCGAACGGATCCTGACGATAGACGGGGTGCGGGCTGAATATAAAGACGGCTTCGGCCTGGCGCGTGCATCGAACACGACACCGGTGATCGTGCTGAGATTCGAGGCCGATTCGGACAAGGCGCTCGCGCGCATCCAAGGTGAATTTCGCGCCGCGCTGGGCCTCCTGAAGCCGGGAGCCGCGCTGCCTTTCTAGCGCTCTACGTGGCAGCAATTTGTCCTGTAATCAGCCGCAGAAGCCATCGAACCTGACGATATGGCAGCAATAAAGGAGCCGGTTTCCGCCACCTTCCAGCGCTTCTTTGATTCGGAGAGGGCCGCGGGTCTGTTGCTGATCGGCTGCACCGCCGTTTCGCTCGTTGCCGCGAACTCCCCCGGCGGTGCGGCGTATTCCGCGTGGTGGAGGGTTTCCACGGCGGGCCTGACTCCCGAGCACTGGATCAACGACGGCCTCATGGCGGTTTTCTTCCTGCTTATCGGGCTGGAGCTCGAGCGCGAGCTCTACGTCGGCGAGCTGTCGAGCCTCCGGGACGCCCTGCTTCCGATCGTCGCGGCCGTGGGCGGCATGGTTACTCCGGCGTTGATCCATTTCTCGCTCAATGCAGGGACGCCCGGGCAGGCCGGGATTGGCATCCCGATGGCGACCGACATCGCATTCGCGCTCGGTGTGCTGGCCCTCCTCGGTAACCGCATTCCGGCGTCGCTGAAGGTATTTGTCGTAGCTTTCGCCGTTATGGACGACCTCGGCGCGATCGTGGTGATCGCTGTTTTTTACACCGCAAAAATCTCTGCCGGCTACTTGGCCGCCGCGGTTTCGGTCTGGATCGTCCTGTGCATCCTCAACCGCTTTTTCCGCGTGATGTCGCTGTTTCCCTATCTCGCCGGGGGCGCGCTGATGTGGTTCCTGATGCTCCACTCGGGCGTGCATGCGACGATTGCAGGAGTGCTACTCGCCTTCGCCATTCCCTTTTCGGCCACAAGGGAGGACGCCAAGTCCCCGTCACACAAGCTCGAGCATTTCCTGCACAAGCCGGTTGCGTTTGCGATCCTGCCGGTCTTCGCGCTGGCAAACACGGCCATCCCGGTCGGTGCGGATTGGTTCCATGCACTCGGGGGCGCGAACTCCCTCGGCATCGTCGCCGGCCTGGTCGTCGGCAAGCCCATGGGAATCGCGCTGTTTTGTTTCGCCGCAGTGGCCGCCGGGGCGTGCCGCCTGCCCACGGACATGAAGTGGGGGCACGTCATCGGCGCAGGAATTCTTGGCGGCATCGGATTCACAATGTCAATCTTCATCGCCAACCTTGCCTTTGCCGGCAATGCCGAAGCGGTCAATGCATCGAAAATGGCGATCCTCATCGCCTCGGCGGCGGCGGGAGTGCTCGGCTACGCCTGGCTCAGGCGGGACTGGCGGCCGCGTTCCTGAGCTCGCGGCGATAGCGGTTGAGTTCCTGCAGTGTCTTGATCGGACGCCCGAAGAGCTTCGACAGGTTGAGCAGGATCATGTCGACCACCTTCGTCTCCCAGGCCTTGTCGAAACGGATCTGGTCGTCTAGCCAGTGCTCCAGCCATTCCGGGTCGGGCAGCTTGGACTGTACCGTGTCCTTGGGGAACAGGCTCTGGTTGACGTGCAGGTTGGTCGGGTGCAGCGGCTTGCTCGAGCGGCCCGCCGATGCCATGAGCAGGCCGATCTTGGCGAAAGCCGCTTTCACTTCGTCGCCGCCGTTGACGAGCGCCTTCTTCATGTAACGCAGGTAGGCGCCGCCATGGCGCGCCTCGTCGCGGGAGATGAGGTCGTAGATCTTCTTGATCACCGGCTCGGTATGCCATTCGGCGGCGCAGCGGTACCAGTGGTTGAGGCGGATCTCGCCGCAGAAATGCATCATCAGCGTTTCGAGCGGCGGCGCGGGATCGAACTCGAAGCACACCGCGTGAAGTTCGGCTTCGGTCGGCACCATGTCGGGGCGGAAGCGGCGCAGGTACTCGATCAGCGTGAGCGCGTGCTTCTGCTCCTCGAAGAACCACACCGACATGAACGCGCAGAAGTCGCTGTCATCGCGGTTATCGCGCAGGAACATCTCAGTGGCCGGCAAAGCCGCCCATTCGGTGATGGCGTTGAGCCGGATCGTCTGCGCCTGCTCGTCGGTCAGGGCCGTCGCGTCGAAGAGGTCCCAGGGGACATCGGTTTCGATGGTCCAGCGTGCCGCTTCGAGGGTCTTGAACAGTTGTGGGTAGAGCATGGTGGAGATAATGTCCGCATTG
>JBBQNG010000264.1:0-6054 GCA_038329645.1 Burkholderiales bacterium | reverse complement strand
ACCGCCGTCGATCACCTGTTTGACCGCTGCCAACCGAAATTCCTGCGTGTATTTCCGATCCGGTCCAGACTTCTTCATCACTCCTCCACAAGGTTAAGATAGTAAGCCTCGTGGTGTACGTTTTTCGGGGACCAGATCAGTCCAGGCTGGCCAGCAGTGTGCGCGCCTGGCCGTTGTCGAGATGACCGAACGGTCCGCAAATGCGTTCCTTGAGCCATTTCGGATACGCGCTCGCCCACAGCAGGTCAAGGTCGTGGTTGCACTCGAGGACCAGGCCATCGCACCCGGACAACGCGTCCTCGACATGCCGCGTCGAAGCGCCGATGTCGGTGAGCACGCCGAGGCGGAACGCGCCGTCGGAGAACACGAACTGCACCGGTTCGCGCGCGTCGTGGGGGACGGTATAGGGGCTTACCTCGATATCGCCGATGGCGAACGCAGCCTGGCCGTCGATGATGTTTACCGCGACGGCACCGGCCACGCCGCCCTTGCCGCTTTCGGTCGCCGCGCGCAGGGTCCCGTGCGTAAGCCAGACCGGGATCGAATACTTGGCCGCAAACGCAAAAACCCCGCCCACGTGGTCGTCATGCTCGTGAGTGACAACGATCCCGGAGATTTCGGCCGGCGTAAGGCCTAGCCGCGCGAGGCGCCGCACCGTATCGCGGGTCGCAAGGCCGCAATCGAGCAAGAGGCGGGAGGTACCCACCTCGGCGATGAGACAGTTGCCTTTGCTGCCCGACGCGAGCGATGCGAAACGGATCATCCTGCTGCCGCGCAGGGCGTCATTCCGCTCGGGTGGATCGCAACACCTCTTTACTTGAGCTGATCGTGCAGGAGCGAGAGGATGCGGCGCGCGGTCGGGGACCGGTCGACTCCGCCATCCTTGCCGAGCACCTGCACCTGGCTCCTGTCGCCCCCCTGGCTGATCAGCACGCGGTACTGCTCGGCGGTGACCTTGCTTGAGTCGCTCTTCCAGAACGCAAGTTTCGACAGCAGGCCGGGCTTTTCGCCGTCGATCTTCGCCATGTCCCTTTCGGGGTCGGCATAGCGCACGAAATAGAGCCCCTTCTGGCGGTTGCGATCCTCTACGGTGAAGCCGACGCGGTCGAGCGCGAGGCCTACCCGGCGCCACGCGCGATCGAAAGGCTCCAGCACGTCCAGCCTGTCGCTGCCGTCGGACTGCCTGGTCAGCGCGGCGCGCTGCGTCTCCTGCGTCACCGCGAGGATCTGCTTGGCGTTCTCCTCCTTGGCGCCGAGGCGGATCATGAGGCGGCGCAGGAATTCCGCTTCGAGGTCGGGATCGGGCGGACGCGGCTGCCACTTGGTCTCCGTGCGCGCTTCGGTGGTGTAGATCTCCATCATCCCGCGGTGGCTGAGGTAGACCTCGGTCGCCTTGGCATCCGGGGCGCGCTCCAGGCGCGTGCGGAACTTATCGCGCTCTGCCGTCGAGAAAAGCTGGTCCGAAATCTTGCCGATCATGTTGCGGATGAAATCCTGCGGGATCTTGGCGCGGTTCTCCGCCCAGTCCGTCTCCATGAGGCCCGTCTCGGGGTTCTCGTTCTCGATCAGGAAGCCGTTCTCCTGCCAGAACTCCTTGACCAGCGGCCACAGCTTCTCGGGCGAGTCGTTCACCACCAGCCAGCGCTGGGTGCCCGAGCGCTCGATGCGCATCGCTTCGACTACGGGAAGGATCCCGGTCGAACCGGCCGCCGGTTGCGCCTTGCGGTCGGCCTGGTAGGCCGACAGCGTCGTGGACGATCCCCTTACCTCGGGCACTACGTAGCGGTTGTCGCGCGTGGGCACCGTCAGGTCGGGCGGGATCTCGAGCGACGGAATCTGGCCGGCCGACTTGTAGTCGACCTTCTTGCCGCTGCCTTCGAGAAGCTCCTGAGCCGTGCTGCAACCGACCAGTGCGATTACCGCAGCGGCCACTGTCGCATCCCGTAGTTTTATTGCTTTAAAAGTCATCCGCGTCCCTCTACAACCCTTAAACCGCCCGTAGCGGGCAGGTCGATGCCGGCCTCGTGCAGCGCGTCGCGCACGATTGCGCCGAAATTTTCCGACATCGGCGTCATCGGCAGGCGGATTCCCGCGCCGATGAGCCCCATCTCGTGCAGCGCCCACTTGACCGGGATCGGGTTGGCCTCGACGAACAGTTTCTGGTGCAGCCCCAGCAGCCGCATGTTGATTTCGCGCGCCTTGACGACTTCACCGCGCAGGGCGGCAGCGCACATCTCGTGCATGAGGCGCGGCGCAACGTTGGCGGTGACCGAAATGACGCCGTGCCCGCCCAGCAGAATCAAAGCTAGCGCAGTGGAATCTTCCCCGCTGTAGATCGCGAAGGTCTTCGGCGCGCGCTTGATGAGGTCCGTGCCCCGCTCGATGCTCGCAGTCGCGTCCTTGATGCCCACCACTCCGGGCACTTCTGCAAGGCGGATCGTCGTGTCGTTGGCCATGTCGGCCACGGTTCGGACCGGCACGTTGTAAAGGATCAGCGGGATATCGACGGTTTCGGCGATCTTGCGGAAATGGCGGTACAGACCTTCCTGGGTGGGCTTGTTGTAGTACGGCACCACCGAGAGGCACGCGGCCGCACCGGCTTTCTTGGCCGATTCGGTCAGCTCGATGGCCTCCGCAGTGGAATTGCCGCCGGTACCCGCGACGATCGGGATCCGCCCCTTGGAATGGTCGACGGCAACCTTGATCAATTCCTTGTGCTCGTCGAAATCGACGGTCGGCGATTCGCCCGTGGTGCCGACGACGACGATGCCGTCGGTGCCTTCGTTCACGTGGAAATCGATCAGGCTGCGGAAACGGCCGATATCGAGCCGCCCGTCGTCCTGCATCGGGGTCACGATTGCAACCAGGCTTCCAGTGATCATGGCGCGCCTCCTAGGGAGTTTATCTAACCCAAAATTTTAACCGAATCAGGGGCATCCGTGGGCTCGAGATCATTCTCGACGCTCCCCGAGCAGACCGCGCAAAGGCGCTGAATAAGGGCCGCTTTCCCGCGATTCACTCGGCCCTGCTCGTATCCGACGACCACAAGCTCGCGTCCAAATACGGCGAGCAGTTCGTCCCGCTCCAGCAGAAATTGCGGGTTAGACGGCTTTCCGTAACGCTCGTTCCCTAAAAGAAAAGTTTCGTAGATCAGCACCCCAGCGGGGACGAGCGCGCCCTTGATTGCCGGCAGAAGAGGCCGGTGCAGGTAATTTGTAACAATCACGGCGTCGAATTGCCGGGGCTCAAACGGCCAAGGGCCGCCTTCGAGGTCGGCCTGCTGCGTGACGATGCCATCGAATCCCGACAATCCAGCCAATGCCGCCGGATCGCGATCGCATGCGGTTACGGCATTGCCGCGCGCTGCGAAAAACCGCGCATGGCGGCCACTTCCGCACGCCAGATCGAGAACTGTGCCGCCCGCCCGCACCAAATGGGCCCATCGAACGACCCAAGGGGAAGGTACCTCGGGCCCGTGTCCGCAAGTCATTTGAGCTTTCTGACCTGCGGCAGGTCGCACTCGAGGATGGCCTGGCGCAGCGCCTCGATGGCCTCCGGCCGAGGAAAGCTTTTTCGCCATGCAAGCGCAACCCGCCGTTGCGGCACCGGTTTCGCAAATGGGCGTACGCGGATCAAGTCGTTGCGGCTCTCGCCGGCGCCCACCGACGTGCTCGGCAGCACGGTAATGCCGACGCCGCTTGCCACCATCTGTCGGATGGTCTCGAGCGATCCCCCTTCCAGCGATCGCTGCTGGCCGCTGCCGGACCGGTGCACCGAAGAGCAGAACTCGAGCACCTGGTCGCGGAAACAGTGACCCGCGCCAAGCAGGAGCAGGCTTTCGCGCGTGAGCTCGTCCGCGCCTATGCTTTTCCGCTTCTCCCACGGATGCCCCTGCGGCATCGCCACGAGGAAAGGCTCGTCGTACACCGCGCGCGTCGCAATGCCCGGCTCCTCGAAGGGCAGCGCGATGACGATCACATCGACCTCGCCCTGCTTGAGCGCCTCGGCCAGCTTGTGGGTGAAGTTTTCCTGGATCATGAGCTGCATCGCGGGCGCCGAATGCCGCAGGATCGGGATCAACTTTGGCAGCAGATAGGGGCAAATCGTGTAGATCGCACCAAGCCGCAATATCCCGGCAAGCGGGTCGCCTCCGGCCTGCGCGATTTCGCGAATGCGGGCGGCCTCTTCGAGAACGCGCTGCGCCTGCTCGACGACCTGCTGGCCGGTCGGCGTGACCGAAACCTCGCCCGGGCCGCGCTCGAAGAGCACAGTGCCCAGCTCTTCCTCGAGCTTTTTGATGGCCACCGATAACGTCGGCTGGGAAACGAAGCACGATTCCGCGGCGCGGCCGAAATGCCTTTCGCGCGCGACCGCGACGATATAGCGCAGTTCCGTGAGAGTCATTTCAGAACTTGCTCGCGAAAAAAAGCGTCGACCGCCGAAACGAGTTCCTTCTCCCTTCCGGCGTAATGATGGTCGGCGCCCGCAATCCTGACTTGACGCGAACCTTTGATGGCATTCAGCGTCATCCGGCGGCGCCAATCGGCGCGCACTACGTTCGGAAGGTCGTTCTGGCCATAAACGTCAAGTACCGGCACCCTGACGTTGTGCATCGCGCCGAATCCCCCGGTGAGCCCCATGCATACCCACGCCGCGAACGGCGCCGCCGGCGTTTGCTCGAAATACACGTTGGCCATCCACGAACCCATGCTGTGGGAGACCAGGGCGATCGGAATCTCGCCACGTTCGCGCAGCCACCGGCTTGCCGAGCCGATACGTTCGACCGCGTTAGCAAACACTTCGGGATAATAATCGTTCAGCCCGGCGTCGGCCTTCTGCACGGGCATTTGGATGGACAGCGTGGTATAGCCTGCATCGGCCAGCCTCACACGCAGGGCACCCATGACTCCGTGGTCAGGATGCACCCCCACGCCATGGACCAGCAGCAGCGCGGCCTTCGCATCCTTCACCGCGGTGTACAAGCCGAGGAATTTTCGTGCCCCCGGTCCGTCCAGCCAGACCGCGTCGCCGACCACGAGGCCAGGCACGATCTCGTCGGCCCAGCGTTTCTCCCGCTCAAAGTCCTGCGCTGTCGCCGCAAGCGGCTGGGCGATGAGAAGGATGCACAGTAACGCCCGGAGCATCATGGTTTCAGCGGCGCTTCGAAACGAGATAGAGCGGCACGCCCGCCGCCATGACCGCGATGCCCCCGAGCACCGCCACGCCGAAGCTCGGCCCGTACGGACCGCGAATGAAGTCGATGCTCGAATAGAGCATATAGACGCATGTCGCGCAGAAGGCGAGCGGCACCACA
Source organism: Burkholderiales bacterium (assembly GCA_038329645.1). Classification (GTDB taxonomy): domain Bacteria; phylum Pseudomonadota; class Gammaproteobacteria; order Burkholderiales; family SG8-39; genus SZAS-79. Next base: position 740 of record JBBQNG010000264.1, on the reverse strand, counting down.
GGGTAGCCCGGCACGCGGAACGAAGGCCGCGCGCCCTCTGCGTCCCGCGCGCGGAACACGAATAACGTGATTCCCGTGAGGAGGAAGAAGGTCCAGAACACAGGCGATGTGTACGCCACCATCGCGGAAAAGCCGTCGGGCGTAAAAGTTCCGGCGAAGATCAGTACGAGGGTCACCGCGCCCTGCCACAACAGCGCAGTGGCCGGCGTGCTTCCCGCTTCGCGCCAGCGGCCCAGATGCGCGAACACCCAAAAATCGCGCCCCAGCGCATAGCTCGTGCGCGCCCCGGTGAAGATCGCCGCGTTGATCGTGGTGAACGCCGAGATGCACACGATGACCGCGAGGATCATCGCGCCCTTTTCGCCGGCGATCATGCGCATCACATCGGCGGCGACCGCCTTGGAGTCCTTCATTCCGGAGATTCCCAGAGCTGCGAGATAGCCGATGTTGACCAGCATGTAGAGAGCGGTAACCGCAACGATGCCCCAGACGAGGATGCGGGTCATGTTCTTCTTCGGCTCGCGGACCTCCCCGCCCAGATATGCGGCTTCGTTCCATCCGCCATAGGTCAGCAACACGAAGATCATCGCGAGACCGTAGGAGCCTCCAGCCGACGCCGCAGAGGGAGTCGCGGGCAGCGCGGGCGCACTGACCAGAATGCCGCCGATCCCCAGGCTCACCAGGCCGAGGACCAGCAGGGTCTCCATGGCCTTCTGCAGGTTTTTGGTCTCCAGGGTGCC
>JBBQNG010000263.1:0-6063 GCA_038329645.1 Burkholderiales bacterium | reverse complement strand
CGCGCCGCAGGCGAAGGAGCGCGGGTTCCTCGCGGCCGTCGCTCTTTATCCGGCGTGTGCGATGAACATGGGCGGCTGGCACGACAACCTGACCGGCGACTACGCGCCGCTCGCTCCGGTGTACATCCTGATCGGCGAGCGCGACGACTGGACGCCGGCGGAAAGCTGCCGGCGCCTGGCCGATGCGGCGCAGAAGGCCGGCAATCCAGTATCCCTAAAGGTGTATCCGGGCGCCCACCACGCGTCCGACAACAACGGTCCCGAGCGCTACGTTGCAACGCGGGTCAACGCAAACGCGCCCGGCAAGCGCGGCGCGACCACGGGCGGCCAGTCTGCGGCGTGGGCCGACAGCATTCGGGAGGTCGATGCCTTTTTCGGCCGGTATCTGGGGAGATAGGGTCCGCGCATGAAAGTTGTAAATATAAATTACAAGAATGGCTCAAATACTCGCTTTCCTGCCAGTTCTATTGTGCAATAAGGAAATCTATGAGAGGGAGATTGAACCGCAGAATGCTTGCCGTCCTGCTCGCGGCTCTGGTCACGGGTGCCCAGGCCCAGTGGCCGGCCAAGCCGATTGCACTGGTCGTCGGCAGCGCACCCGGCAGCGCGCCCGACGTCTACGCCCGCGCTATCACCGAGCCAATGACGCGGCTGCTGGGGCAGACCGTGATCGTCGACAACCGCACCGGGGCCAACGGCAACATCGCGGCGGAGTGGGTTGCGAAGGCGCCCGCCGACGGCTACGCGCTCTGGGTGCCCGCCCAGTCGCAGATGGAGATCAACCCCAGCGCCTATGCGGACCTGCGCTGGAAAACCAGCGACTTCACCGGCGTGATCAAGGGCGTCGAGGCGCCCAACGTGCTCGTGACTCACCCGAGCGTGCCGGCGAAGAACCTCGCCGAGCTGGTGGCGTGGATCAGGGCCAATCCCGGCAAGGTGTCGTTCGCCTCGTTCAGTCCCGGCACGATCTCGCATTTCCTCGGCCACCAGATGAACGAGCGCTTCGGCCTGGACATGACGCACATCACCTTCAAGGGTTCGGGCCCGCAGGTGCAGAGCCTGCTCGGCGGCCATGTGCAGCTGGGCTTCTCGCAGATCCAGACCGGGCTGCCGCATATCGTGAGCGGCAAGCTCCACGGGATCGCGGTGACCGGTGCCACGCGCTGGCGCCAGCTGCCGCAGGTACCGACATTTGTCGAGCTGGGGTACCCGGATTTCACGGCGAGCACGTGGTTCGGGCTGGTTGCGCGCACCGGCACTCCGCCGGAGATCCTTTCGAAGCTCATCGACACCGCGAAGGCAGCGCACTCCGATCATGCGGTACGCGAGCGCCTGGAGCAGATGGGCTTCGACGTCTCCGGCCAGAGCGGCGCGGAGTTCGCGGCGAGCCTGCGCGCGGGCGAGGAACGCTGGGCGAAAGTGGTCAAGGCGACGGGTTTCCGGGCCTCGAACTGAGGAGCGTTTTCGGACGATTCGGGTAGGGTGCTACTCAAGGGGGCGGTCTGGCTTTGAGGATATGATCCTGCGAAAGACTCAAGGAGCAGGGGGATGCCCAAGGTCAGTACCCGCCTGGTTGTCGAGCGATCGGATCCCGTGGGGGTTTCGCGTGAGCTGTGGAATGGGCTCGTGAAATTCAATCGCGAGCAGGCGGGTCCGCTTAACTACGCTCGCACTGTCCTGAGCGTCCGGGACACCAAAGGGCGATTTCTGGGCGGGCTGATTCTGCAGTCGTACTGGCGGGAAAGCTATATCGAGCTGCTTTGGCTCTCGGAGAAAGCGCGTGGGACAGGATTCGGCAGCAAGCTCGTGGCCGAGGCAGAGCGACACGCCCGGCGGCGCGGCAGCCGCCTGATCCACTTGAACACATTCTCCTTCCAGGCGCCCGGATTTTACGAGAAGCTGGGTTATCGGCGCTTCGGCGGGATGTCTGGTTCGCCTAAGGGCAAAAGCCGGCACTTTTACGTGAAGCATTTGCGCGCGCTTTGAGCAGAGGCATTCTTCATGGCTTTGGCAATTCACGCCATCAGGCATAGCCGGCGGCCCGGCCATGCTTAAGGAAGTCCCCCAGGCCCGCCAGAACCCCGGCGAGCCGCTGCGCCGCTGCTTCTTCTCCGAGGATGAAGACCTTGTGGTATGGGTCGGAGCGGATGACACCCCGGTGGCTTTCGAGTTGTCCTACGGCAAATACGTCGGCGAGCACACCATCCGCTGGAGTGAGCGGAAAGGCTTCATGCACCACGGCGTCGACAACGGGGAGGCCGACCCGTTGCGCAAGAAAACCCCGCTGCTGGTGGCCGACGGGATCTTCGACGCCACGTCGGTGTCGAGGACGTTCGAAAAGATCTCCGTCGAGATGCCACGCGACCTGGCCGGATTTGTCGCCGCCCGCCTGAAAGAGCACCCGGAGTACCGCGAATGACAAGAACCGCTGGGCCAGGCGGGAGTGACGTGGTCGCGGGTCGCGTTACAGCGCGCTCCGCGCTCCGGTAGCTGACGGCTAACGATCAGGCGCCGATATCGAGCGTAGTTACGCGCCGCATCTCGCGCCTGTGCTTCGTATCGTCGAAAGGCCGCCCGCGGTGCATGGTGGCCTTGTTGTCCCAGATGACGAGGTCGCCCACGCGCCACGAATGGCGGTAGACGAACTGCGGCTGGGTCGCGTGCTCCATGAGGTCGCGCAGGTAGAGGCGTCCCTCGGGCACCGGCCACTCCAGGATGCGCGACGCATGTGAAGCGAGGTATAGGGAACGCCGCTTGGTGCGCGGGTTCGTGCTCACCAGCGGGTGCACGGCACCCTTGAGCTTTTCCTGCTCCTCGGCGGAGAACTCGAAACCGAGCACGTGCCGCGAGTACGCAATGGAATGATGCACGGTGAGCGCTTCGAGCCGCGCGCGTTCGTCGCTGTCGAGCGCATCGAAGGCCGCGCGCATGTCCGCGAACTCGGTATCGGCGGGCACGGCAGGCACCACGCGTGCCGAAAGCATCGAGTAGCGTCCGGGTGGATCCTGGAACGACGCATCCGTATGCCAGAGGCGGTTGCCGAGCTGGTACATGCGGCGGCGGTCGCCGGCCTGCAGCAGCTCGCCGCTCTCGTCCACGTTCGAGATGTCGCTGAGGGCCTCGTTGCCGAAGCGGTTCCGGCCCACCACCGACGCACCGGTCTTTGCGTGCAGCTCCCCGTCGAAGCGCCGTGCGAATTCGAGCTGGTCCGGGTCGCCGAGCTGCTGGTCGCGGAACACGAGCACGGCGTATTCGTCCATGCCTGCGCGAATGGCGTCGAGCGTTTGCTGGTCGCGCGCATCGCGCAAATCGAAGCCTTCGACTTCGGCGGCGAATTGCGGGTGGAGCCTGGTGAAATTCGGGTGCATGCGAGAGCATAGGCCATCTGGCGATTGCGGTGAATAGCGGGTATTTTCGCCATCACGATGCTGCATCTTGTCCCCCGCGGTGCAGCCCCGGTTGAAAGGAAATACGCCATCGGGGACAATGCGGCTCCTCCTCGGCAGCGGTCCAAAGGGAAAAAAATGTCCAGCAAGATCCTGCTCGTCGAAGACAACGCTGACGATGCCGAGCTGACCCGGCTCGCCCTCGACCGCCACCAGCTCGGCCCCCGCGTGGTCCACCTCACCGACGGCGCCCTTGCCCTCGACTACCTGCTGGGCGAAGGGAACCATGCGCGTGACGTGCGTTTCATCATCCTCGACCTCAAGCTGCCCAAGGTGGACGGCCTGCAGGTGCTCGAGCGCATCAAGGCCGATCCGCGCACTCGCTCGATCCCGGTGGTGATCCTGTCGTCCTCCAACCAGGAGCGCGACATCTCGCGCAGCTTCGAGTCGGGCGTCAACAGCTACGTGGTCAAGCCCGTCCAGCTCGACGAGTACATGGACAAGATCTCCGCCGTGGCCCGCTACTGGGACAAGGTCAACGAACGCTCGGTGGTGGCCTGAGGGGCGGCCGTCCGGGCGTTCGTACGCAAGCGTACAGACCTCGGGCGGGCGCCGGCGCAACCATCGCGCCATGGCAGCAAAAACCCCCAGGCTTCGCAAGGGCCAGGCCCCACCTGAACTCAAGCGCGAAGCGTTCACCGAGCGTTTCCTGGAGTCGTTTGCGGATCCCGCATTCCAATCCGTGCACGTCGAGCTCAAGCGCATCGAAGTGATCGCATGGGAAGCGTACTCGGAAGGCCGCAAAGCGCCCCGCACTTCGAAGGCCGGGCCGGGATTCGCCGATCCGAAATACGAACTGTCCGACGAGTGGCGAGAGACGCGCGACCGCCTGATCGCGGCGGAAAAGCACCAGAAGGACCGGGCCTCGCCGTCGCGCATCCTCGTGATCTGCGGCTCGGCGCGCAACGACGGCACCTGTCCGGGCGAGATATCGAAGACTTTCCGCATGGCGCAGCTTGCCGAGGAGGTCATGAAAAAGGCCGGCGTGGAAGCGGACCTGCTCGACCTGAGCCTGCTGACTTCCGACTACGCGCGGCGCATCTTTCCCTGCAAGAGCTGTGTTTCCACCGCGGAGCCTTTGTGCCACTGGCCCTGCTCGTGCTATCCGAACCACGCGCTCAGCCAGGTCGGCGACTGGATGGCCGAAATCTACGAGAAGTGGACCGCGGCGCACGGCATCCTGATCCTCACCCCGGTCAACTGGTACCACACTTCGAGCGCGCTGAAACTCATGATCGACCGGCTGGTCTGCGCCGACGGCGGCAATCCGGACCCCACCTCCACCGGCGGCAAGAATCCGGCAAAGGCAAAAGCGCTCGAGCTCAAGGGCTGGGATTATCCGAAGCACCTGGCCGGCCGCACGTACGGCCTGGTCGTGCATGGCGATGTCGAGGGTGTCGACGATACGCGCCGAGCCCTCGCCGATTGGTTGAACTGGATGGGCCTGATCGATGCCGGCGGCCTGAGCCAGCTCGGGCGCTACGTCGGGTACTACGAGCCCTACGCGACGAGCCACGATGGGTTCGACCGCGACCAAGACATGCAGGAAGAGGTGCGTAACACGGCGCGCGCGCTTGTCAGCGCAGTCGCGGAGCTCCGGGCCGGGACTTTGTCCGTGCCGGACCGCAAGCTCACCCGGCCCAGGCCCAAGTAGGCCTCTACCGCGTCACTTGAGCCGGCTGCCGACCTGCTCGAACATCGCCGCGGTCACCGCCTGCCGCGTCGAGGCAAACGCTTCCCATGGGTCCTTGCGAAGGCGGCTCAACCGGGCCGGCACGGTCTTCACGTTGAAGTAGTCGAAGCGCACGTCCTTCGCGAGCTCTTGCCACGCGATCGGTGTCGACACGGGCGCGTTCTTGCGCGCCCGGATGGCGTAGGCCGCGATCGCCGTGGATCCTTCCGCGTTGCGCAGGTAGTCAATGAAGATCTTGCCCTGGCGCTTGGACTTCGAAACGGTCGCCAGGAAGCGGTCCGGAAAAGTTTTTACGAGCAGGTCCGCGGCTGCCTTGGTGAAGGTTTTGGCCTGGTTCCATGTCAGGGTGCGCTTGATCGGCACCACCACGTGCAGGCCCTTTCCGCCGGTGGTCTTGAGGAATCCGGTCAGCCCGAGCTTTTCGAGCAGCGCTCTCAGAATCTTCACGGCCTCGACCATCTTCTCCCAAGGCACTTCATCGGCCGGGTCGAAGTCGAAGATGAGGACGTCGGGCCTTTCGGGTTGCGGCACATGTGAGCCCCACGGGTGCAACTCGATGACACCCCACTGCACGAGTCCGACCAATGCCTGCAGCGAATCCGCCGAAAAATACGTCGCGGTCCCTTTGCTTTCCGGCACCTGCACGCGGCTGACGGCGGCGTGAACGCTCTTGTCCGCGTGCTTTTGGTAGAAGCACTCCTTGCTCCAGCCGTCGGGACAGCGCACGAGGCTCAAGGGGCGGCCTTTGATGAGCGGGAGGATCCAGTCGGCAACCGCTTCGTAGTAGCGTGCCAGCGCAATCTTGGTGACGCCTGCTTCCGGGAAATAAGGCTTGTCGGGATTGCTGAGTTTCACTCCGGCAACGGTATCGGCGGCGTTCGGTGGCTTAGCCGGTTGCGTTTTCACGCCTCTGCCTGCCTTGGG
>JBBQNG010000262.1:0-6153 GCA_038329645.1 Burkholderiales bacterium | reverse complement strand
GCAAGGCTCCCGCGAACTCACCTGACCTCGCACTGAGACCGGGCACGGTGTTGACGCGGGACTGGAACGGCGTGACGCATCGCGTGATGGTGCAGGAGCAGGGCTTTGCCTGGAACGGGCAGCAATTTGCCTCGCTGTCGGAGGTGGCTGTGCTGATCACTGGCACGCGCTGGTCCGGACCCAGGTTCTTCGGTCTGCGCCAGCGGAGCAAATCGTGACCGCGCCCCGGCGCTGCGCCATCTACACCCGCAAGTCGACAGAGGAGGGACTGGAACAGGCTTTCAATTCTCTGCACGCCCAGCGAGAAGCTTGCGAGGCCTACATCAAGAGCCAGGCACATGAAGGCTGGAAGCTCGTGAAGACTGCGTACGATGATGGCGGCCTGTCCGGTGGAACACTGGAGCGGCCGGCCCTGCAGCGGCTGCTGGCGGAAGTGCGGGCTGGCCGCGTCAACGTGATCGTTGTTTACAAGGTCGACCGCCTGACGCGTTCGCTGGCGGATTTTGCCCGGATTGTAGAAACTCTGGATCGGCAGGGAGCCAGCTTCGTATCGATTACCCAGCAGTTCAATACGACGACGTCGATGGGACGTCTGACGCTCAACGTGCTGCTCTCGTTCGCACAGTTTGAACGAGAGGTAACTGGTGAGCGTATTCGCGACAAGATCGCTGCATCCAAACGCAAAGGCATGTGGATGGGAGGTACCCCGCCCCTGGGGTACGACGTGGGGGCTCGGGAACTCGTGAGAAATGCGGCAGAAGCGCTGACGGTTCTGAACATTTTTGAGGCCTACCTTCGGATCGGCAATATGAGTGGGCTGTTGGAAGAGCTTCGGAGTCGAGGGGTCGTCAGCAAGCGTTGGGTTTCAGGTTCGGGGAAGTCTCATGGCGGGCTTGAATTCAGGGACGGAAACCTGAAGTGGCTGCTGCGCAACCCGGTCTACGTTGGTCAGGTCCGTCACAAGGGCCAGGTGCATCCTGGTCTGCACGAGAAGATCATCGAACAAGACACCTGGAACCGTGCTCAGGAATTGCTCGCGGCCAATGGCGCAATCCGGGGACAGCGGTTCAATATTCCTGGTGGGCACTTTTTGTCGGGCAAGCTCTTTGATGACCGCGGCAATGCGATGAGTCCCAGCCGTACGAGCAAATCGAACGGACGACAATATCAGTACTATGTGAGTCAGGCCCTTCTGAGGAACGCAAGGGAGGACGCCGGAACGGTAGCGCGTGTCCCGGCCGCCCAGATTGAGCAGCTGGTCCAGAAAGCCCTCGCCGTCGACCCTGCGATGCCGATTTTTTCCGGGATTCTCCGACGAGAGCTCGAGCGTGTGATCGTTCACGCAGACCGCATTGAAATCATCAGGCCCCAAGGGATTATTGAGCAAGGGGCCGAACCGCAAACTGTCAATGTTCCGTTCAAGCTTTCCCGTCGCAACCGGGCTCACATTTTAGACGACGGCAACGTCGGGCCCAATCCGATAGCAGTGCGCGCAATTTGTCGGGCATATGAATGGCGAGGGTGGCTGAAGCATGGAGTAGCGCGGTCGTATCGAGCCATTGCATCGAAGGCCGGCGTCAGTGCCAGCTACGTTCAGGCCGTCCTGCCACTGGCGTTTCTGGCTCCCGGTCTAACCCGGCAGTTACTCGATGGGCGGCGCCAGGTCAGGGGCTCGCTTATGACCCAGCTCCGGCGGGGCGTTCCGCTCGACTGGACCCAACAAGCCGACAGTTTCTGAGGGGGCATTCCTCGCCTTGCGCCGCGCGTATCGTGCAAGGCCTTAGTTACCCAAAGCGCCCGCGCCGATTCTACCACTTCGCGGCGAGGAACTCGTCGATTGCGAGCTGGGCGCGGAGCTCGACCGTCTCGGCTGCCCTGGGCGGCTCGAGCGGAATGCCGGTGGCATCGGCGATTCGTGTGATCCCGTCGAAGCCCGCGATGACCGCGGCCGCGTCGATCATGGCGTCTGTCCCGATGAGCTCCGTGACCGCCGCTCGCGCGCGGTCGATCCGCTCCGCCTCTCCCGTGATCGCGGCATCGGCCAGGGCGATCAATTCGGCGGCAGCAGGAACGCCGGTATCGGTCCTGCCATCCATGAGGCCTTCGAAGACATAGTCGATTTTGTCGTGTCGTCCGCTCGCACGGAGCAGGGCCGCGTGGGCGGTCGTTCAATAGAGACACTGGTTGAGAGCGGCGACGCGCGCCGCGAGCATCTCGATTTGCGAATGAGAGATGGCGCGATATTCGCGGCCGAAGTCACGCATCGCGGAGGACGGCAGGTACATCGGCTCGAACATGTCCCACCAATGAATCATGGACGCCGGTACCAGGCTCAACGCCAGGTGCACGTTGCCGCCGCCGCGCGCGCGCGGCCCCGGATGGTCGCGATAGAGGTCGGGATCGTCGGCCGTGCGATCATCGGGAGCGAGCGTCGGCATCCACGCGAGGCCGGGCTTTGCACCGGTCGGCCGGCGCCGCGACGGCTGGCCCGGTATAGCAACCGGCAAGGCAGGAAGTTGCAGGCCGGCGGCTCGATGAAAGGTATCGGCCGCGACTACGACCGCAACGACTGAAAGGAGTTCGACGTACCGCTCCTCGGTGAGGCCCGCGTCGATTGCGGACCGATACCAACCTTCTCCGAGTCGGCCCGAATCAGTGCGTATGCGATGGATTGCCTCGATGGCGGCTGCGGGCAGGTCGACGAGCCGGTCGTGTTCGCCCGATACCATGGATGCTGAAACGGCCTGCTTGCGAGCGGCACATAGTCCGCAATGCACTGCCTGCCTCGTCTCGGCGGCGATGGCTACCCGATCGGCGCCCGTCCACCAGGTGCCTGCCTCGCCCAGGTGCCGCCAGGCCGAGGAGAGACTTCCGGACAGGTCCGCTCGCATCTTGGTTTTCATGTGTACCGGGGTGACTGATTGTGCCCGGTCGCATTGTACCTTGGAATCGCGCTGGATTTGAACCATGCCGGCTCAGGCATGCTTGGCCCCAAGCTGTTCGGGGTGGGCACCGATATGAGCCAGTCGCTTAAGCCTAGAGACTGGGCGCCAGATCCCCTGAATTCGTGTACACAATCAAAGGTAGAGTAGTGACTGCATCTTTGGCGTCCAGAGACAGATCGCCGAAATACGGGTAAACTCCATTATTATATTGAAAATAGGCGGTCTCTGGTGTCACTGTAGACGCAAAAAGGGCCGCAAATGCGGCCCTTTCGCGATGTCCATGGTTAATTAGAAAAACAACCATAGGTGGTTGGTAGGCCCGGCAGGATTCGAACCTGCGACATAACCGTTATGAGCGGCTCGTTCTAACCGCTGAACTACGGGCCCCCGCCGGGGCCGCTTTTAGCCCGACTATTCGGCCGGGGGAACGAACATATATCCGATGCCCCGGACGGTGCGTATGACCGTCGGCTTCTCGGGGGAGGGCTCGATCTTGCGGCGGATGCGGGTGATGCGCAGGTCGATGGCGCGGTCGAACGGGTCGCGGCTGCGGTGGCTGGTGGTCTCGAGCAGCCAGTCGCGGCTGAGCGGCCGGTTCGGGTTCTCGGCGAAGATCTTCAGGATGTCGAACTCGCCCGCGGTGACGGCGACGTCGTTGCCTTCGTCGTCATGCAGTTCGCGCTTGGAAAGGTCGAGGATGTGGCGGCCCATGCGCACGCGCTCGAGCAGCGAGGGTGTCGACTTGTTGGCCGAGCGGCGCAGCACGCTCTTGCAGCGCGCCAGCAGTTCGCGCGGCTCGTAGGGCTTGGCGACGTAGTCGTCGGCGCCGCTTTCGAGGCCCAGCACCTTATCTACCGAGTCGCCTGCGGCAGTGAGCATGATGATGCCGACCCGGGTGCTGCTTTCGCGCAACCAGCGGGCGAGCGAGAAGCCGTCGTCCTGGCCGGGCAGCTGCACGTCGAGCAGAACGAGGTCCGGCATCGCGCGCGAGATCTGGCGGCGCATCTGCGCCCCGTTCTCGACGGCGGTTACCTTGAGATCATGGTTGGCGAGATAGGCTTCGGCTGCCTTGCGCTGGAAGGCGTCGTCCTCGACCAGCAAAATGGATGGTTGATGCATGGTTGGATCCGAAATAGATTGGTTTCAATAATTGAAAATTACCAAGTTCTTTCAAAGAATTATAGTACTTTCTTCAAGTCTTTGATACAGTAATAGAGACAATCGGGGCCAACCCACAACATGTTGCTTCGCTCCCACCATTCACCCGGTTTTTCGTCATGACCTTGGCGATCGATCCATCGCCCGAAGTGCTGCAGGTCGAGAATCCCGCGCGCCAGGAAGCGTTCGTGCGCGCCGAGCTCATTCGCCGGTTGTTCGACGGTTCGAAGCAGTCGCGCTACTTCTCATTTGTGCTGTGGCCGGTGATCGCCGCGATCTACTGGCGGCAGGTCAACCTCACGGAACTGGTACCGCCGTTCGTCGCCCACCTCGCGGTCACGGTCGGCTTCGATGTCCTGCGGCGCAACTTCGCGCGCGCCAATCCCACGGACGACGATGTGATTCGCTGGGGCTGGTGGTTCGCGGGCCTGTCGCTCCTAGCCGGCGCGTGCTGGGGCGTCGCGGGCTACATGCTCGCCTCGAAGGACTACGAGCTGCAGCGCATGCTGCTGGGACTGGTGCTGCTGGCCACTATCACGACGGCGGTGCCGATCCGCTCGGCCCATCCGCCGACCTTCTATGCGTTCTCGCTGGCTACGACCGCGCCGCTCCTGTTCGTGCTGCTGACCTCGGTCGATCCGTTCTACCAGCTCGTCGGGATCGCCGGTGGCGCCTATGTCGGCCATCTCATGGCCTATGTGCGCGACGTCCATAGCTGGCAGTACGACAACATCGCGCTTGCCTACCAGAAGGAAGAGCTCGCCCGCCGCCTGCAGGTCGCCTACGACGAGGAGCGCCTGGCGCGCGCCGTCGCCAATGCCGCGCAGCGCGAGGCCGAGAACGCCAACCAGGCCAAGTCGACCTTCCTCGCGACCGTGAGTCACGAGATCCGCACACCGATGAACGGCGTGCTGGGCATGATCGATGTACTCGAACGCACGTCTTTGTCGGCCGAGCAGCGCGACGCGCTTGGCACCGTGCGCTATTCGGCGTCATCGCTGCTGCGCATTATCGACGACATCCTCGACTTCTCCAAGATCGAGGCCGGCAGGCTCGACCTCGAGTGCATCGAGTTCTCGACCATCGAGCTGATCGAGGGCGCGGCCGAGACTCTGGCGCCGCAGGCCGCCGCCAAGGGCATCAAGCTTTCCGCCTATGTCGCGGCCGACGTGCCCGAGAGGGTGATCGGCGATCCGCTGCGGCTGCAGCAGATCCTGTTCAATCTTCTCGGCAATGCGCTCAAGTTCACCGAGCGGGGCTCGGTGCGGGTGACTATCGAGAAAGCGGGCGAGAACGCGGAGGAGGGCGCGCTGCGCATCCGCGTCGTCGACACCGGCATCGGCCTCACCGACGAGCAGTGCGAGCGGTTGTTCCAGCCGTTCGTGCAGGCCGACAACACCACGACGCGCCGCTTCGGCGGCACCGGTCTTGGCCTCTCGATCGTGCGCCGCCTCGCCGAGGCGATGCAGGGCGATGTCACGATCGAAAGCGTGCCGGACGTCGGCTCGACCTTCACCGTCACCGTGCGCCTCGAGGCGACGGCGCAGCAGCCTACGCCCGCGGTGCTGCGCGGCCTGTCGCTGATCGTGGCGCTGCCCGACGACACCGAAGCCCGCGCCGTCGCGCGCTACCTTAGCGATGCCGGGGCGGCGACCAGCATCGCGGTGAACGCCGCCTTCACCGGCATCCAGATCGGCCGCGATCGTTACATCCCGATGTTCGACGGACCCTCCGCCGATCTTGCGGGCGGCGTGCCACGGCCATGGCGTCGCGATGTCCTGATCCGCGCCGTGGCGCGCGCCTCGGGCCGCCCGGCCGAGCTTGCGCGGCCCTCGCGTTCCGTCGCGCCGTCGGCGACGCCCGAGAAAGTCGGCGGCCGCGTGCTGGTAGTCGACGATAATTCCGTCAACCGCAAGATCCTGGCGCGCCAGCTCGAGCTTGCCGGCGCCTCGACCGATGCCGCGGCAGGCGGCGAGGAAGCGCTCGAGCTGTGGCGCAAGGGCACCTACGACCTGGTGCTCGCCGACCTGCAGATGCCGTCGATGGACGG
>JBBQNG010000261.1:0-6256 GCA_038329645.1 Burkholderiales bacterium | reverse complement strand
CAACGCGCAGCGCGTTTTCGGCTGCGACGATATCGGAGCTGGCGCGCTCCAAGTCGGCGGCGCGCAGTTGCGACTGTTCGAGCGCTTTCTTCTCGGTTGCGCCCAATTTCGCCACCGGCTTTGAGGCTTTGATCACCGGAGGCGGCGCCTCGATCCGCTTGACCTCGCCCTGGGCCGCGGCCGGATCGTCGGAATAGGCCGTGCGGCCATTGCGATCGGTGAATTTGTAGACGGCCTGGCCGTATGCGGCCGGGCCGAACGCGGCGAGCGCGGCTATAAAAGCAGTCCCGGTGAGCAAGCGGCGCAATTGGCTTTCCATGGGCCTTCGACCACGCGGCGGGCTCGAAGTTCGGGGGAGGCGCTTACCCGCTCTCCCGTAAAACGAATCACTCGATCACCCGGTCCGCGCGCAGCAGCACGGATTGCGGAATCTCTACACCACACCCCCGGCAAAGCAGGCGTCAGGGCTTCGCTTCGTATACCAGGTTGAACGGCGTTTCGGTCGCGCGACGGAAGCGCTTGAATCCGCCCTGCGTAACGACCTCGCGCCTGCGCGCTTCTCCCGCCTGAGCGCCGAGGCACATCGCCTTGTCCTGCGAGCGCGACGCGGGAGTGCAGATAAACGTGGAGGCCGAGTAGAAGATCCGTCCGACCGGGTTGAGGTTGTCCTCCAGGTGATCGTGCGCAAACGGCTCGACGATCATCCAGGTGCCGTCCGCGGCCAGGCTTTTTCTCACATGCGCCGAGGCGCCGACCGGATCGCCCATGTCGTGCAGGCAGTCGAACACGGTGACGAAATCGTAGCCGCTGCCTGGAAAGCCCTGCGCCATCGCAACTTCGAATTTGACGCGATCGTCCACGCCCGCGTGTTTGGCCGCCTCGCGCGCCCGCGTGATCGACGGCTCGTGGTAATCGAATCCGGTGAAAGTGGATTTCGGATACGCCTGCGCCATGATCACCGTCGATGCGCCGTGCCCGCAGCCGACATCGGCAACGCGCGCCCCGGCCTTGAGCTTGTCGGCGACGCCATCGAGCGCGGGAATCCAGCTGGCCACCAGGTTTGCGGCATACCCGGGACGGAAAAACCGCTCGGTGCCATGAAACAGCGCTGCATCGTGCTCGTGCCAGCCCAGCCCCTTGCCCGACTTGAAGGCGTCGATGATTTTCGGGATCGCCTTGAACTGCGCGGCGGCCACCTGGAACGCGCCGGGAATGAACGCCGGGCTGCCTTCGACGGCCAGAGCGAGGGCCTGCTCCTCGCTCAGGCTGAAATCGCGGGAATTCGCATCGTACTGAACGTACCCGCTTGCGGCCTGCGCCGAGAGCCATTCGAGGATGTAGCGCGCGTCGGTGCCGGTTCGTCTCGCCAGAGCGTCCGCTGTCATCGGACTTTCCGCCAGCGCCTTGTACAGTCCGAGCTGGTCGCCGACCACGATCGTTGCGGCATGCATCGTGGCGCCCAGGTCGCCCACGAACTTGCCCAGAAATGCGTCGAGTTTCTGCTGGTCAATCGCCATGGTTGTCTCTCCTTTCTGGCTGGTCGATGTCCTCAAGAGTACGCTTATTAGGTTCGCCTGACGCTCAATCGATAACCGTATCCGCGCGCAGCAATACCGTCTGCGGGATAGTTATGCCCAGGGCCTTTGCGGTCCTCAGATTGACGCTCAACGTGAACTGCCTCGGCTCCTCGATCGCCATCGTGGCGGGCTTTTCGCCCTTCAGAATGCGCGCGACGTAGCCGGCGGCGCGGCGGTAGATGTCGGCGAAGTCCGGGCCGTAGGTCATCAGGCCGCCGACCTCGGCAAACTCGCCGCTTTCATGCATCGTCGGCATCCGGTATTTCAACGCCAGCCGGGCGAACTCGGGCGAAAAATTCGATACCGAGGTGAACAGCGGCATGATCACGGCCTGCGCCTTCGCTTCGCCGACGCGGCGAAACGCGGGTTCGAGGTCCGCCATGCCGGCGGCCAGATTGCTGACCGAGACCTCGATCAGCGTGACCCCGAGTTTCTTCGCCGCCCCGCGGAACTGCTTCAGTTCCTCCTGGCAGCTGTCGTACAGGGTCTTGTCGTACAGGACCGCGATGCGCGTTGCGCCAGTCACCGCTTCGCGCAACAGTTCCAGGCGCTTGCCGGTCAGCTCGGCGCTCGCCGTGGTCACCCCGGTAATGTGCTTGCCCGGCCGGCCGAGCGATTCCGCATACTGCACGGCCACTGGGTCCGTGACTGTCGCGATTACGGTGGGTATGCCGCGGTCCGCGTACCAGGCCGCGTCGGTAGCGGCCTTGGACGGCGTAAACAGCACGTCCACTTTGAGCGCTGCGAGCTCGCGCGCCTGCGCCTTCAAACGCTGCAGATCGCCGAAGGCCACCCGCTTTTCGAGCACCAGGTTCCTGCCCTCGGCGTACCCTTGTCCGCGCAGGCCTTCGACGAACGCTGCCGAAGTCGTTTCGGTAAAGCGCCCCTGGCTGGTCCACTCCAGCCAGCCGACCCGTGCAACCTTGCCCGGCGGCTGCGAGAGGACGGGGAGGGGCAGGACGAGCGCGCCCGCGCCAAGCGCGCGCAGGAGTTCGCGGCGTCTCATAGGGACCGACTCTAGGCCGCTGTGTGCGGTGGGTCAAGGCGCCCCGGCCGCCGCAGGCCGAAGCCGCCGCGCCTGTGGTGATACAGTAGTCGCCGAAATGAGCGACCAATGAAGCCCTCCGACCTCGTTCTCGAGCCGGGCACGGCGCCGAAGCGCGTCTACCGCGGGCGGCTTTTCCGCAAGTATTTCCTGTCCATCCTGGCACTGGTCTGCGGCGTGCTGCTCGTGTCCGGCGGCATCAGCGTGTACTTCTCCTACCAGGAAAACAAGTCCGCGCTGGCCAGCCTGCAGCACGAGAAGGCCGTCGCCGCCGCTTCGCGGATCGAGCAATTCATCAAGCAGATCGAGCAGCAGCTCGGCTTCGCCGCGCTGCCTCAGCTCGGCACCGAAGGGGTGGAGCAGCGCCGGATCGAATTTCTCAAGCTCCTGCGCCAGGTGCCGGCCGTGACCGACATCACCCAGCTCGATTCCAAAGGCCAGGAGATCCTCTCGGTTTCGCGGCTTGCGATGGACGTGGCGGGGTCGTCCAAGAACCGCTCGAAGGATCCGGCCTTCCTCGGCGCCAAGCCCGGGCAGACCTGGTTCGGGCCCGTGTACTTCAGGAAAGAGACCGAGCCGTACATGGCAATCGCGCTGCGTTCGGCCGGACCCTCGGGGGCCGTGACGGTCGCCGAAGTGAACCTGAAGTTCATCTGGGATGTGGTCACGCGGATCAAGATCGGCCAGAAGGGCAAGGCCTACGTGGTGGACGGCACCGGCCATCTTGTTGCCGATCCGGACATCGGGCTGGTCCTGCGCAAGACGGATTTCTCGAAGCTTGCCCATGTCGAGGCGGCCTTTGCCGGGCCGGCGTCGGCAGACTCGCCCGCGAAGCTTGCGCGCGACCTCAACGGCAAAGAGGTGCTGACCGCCTATGCAAACGTCGATCCGCTGGGGTGGAAAGTGTTCGTCGAGCAGCCCGTGTCGGAGGTGTATGCCACGCTGAACGCGACCATTGTCCGCACGGGACTCCTGATGGTCGCCGGCCTGCTGTTCTCCGCGCTGACCGCGTTGTGGCTCGCCCGGGGCCTGGTGCGGCCTATCCGCACGCTGCAGGAAGGCGCGCAGCGCATCGGGGAGGGCGAGCTCGACCAGAAGCTCGATATCCGCACCGGGGACGAGCTCGAGGCGCTCGCCGACCAGTTCAACCGCATGACCTCCCAGTTGCAGGAGTCGTATGCGGGGCTGGAAAGGAAGGTCGAGGAGCGCACCGCCGAGGTCACCGAGGCGCTGCGCCAGCAGACGGCGACCGCCGAGGTGCTCAAGGCGATCAGCCGCTCGACGCTCGACCTCGATTCGGTGCTCCAGATCCTGATCGACAATGCGACCCGCCTTTGCAGCGCCGTGAACGGGGTCATCCTCCGGCCAAATGCGGACGGAGGGTTCGAGCCGACCGTGACGCACGGCTACCCTCCGGACTCGCCGGTGCTCGCAGAGATGCATCGCAATCCGCTCAGGCCCGGCGCCGGTTCCGCAACCGGCCGGGCGCTGCTCGAAAAGCGCGCGGTCCACATTCGCGACGTCCTGGCCGAAGCGGGCTACGAGAGGCAAGACACCGCGCGGCTGGGTAATTTCCGGACCCTGCTCGCGGTGCCGATGCTGCGCGGGGACGAGCCGATCGGCGTGATAGCGATGTCGCGCGGCGAGCGCGTCGAGCCTTTCACCGACAAGCAGCTCGAGCTCGTGAGCACCTTTGCCGACCAGGCCGTGATCGCCATCGAGAACGTGCGCCTGTTCAACGAGATCCAGGACAAGAGCCGCCAGCTGGAGATCGCCGGCAAGCACAAGTCGGAGTTCCTCGCCAACATGTCGCACGAGCTGAGGACGCCGCTCAACGCGATCATCGGCTTCTCCGAGGTGCTGATCGACAGGATGTTCGGCGAGCTGAACGAAAAGCAGGCCGACTACCTCAACGACATCCATACCTCGGGCAAGCACCTGTTGTCGCTGATCAACGACATCCTCGACCTGTCGAAGATCGAGGCCGGGCGCATGGACCTCGAGCCTTCGAATTTCGACGTGCCGAACGCGCTGGCCAATGCGATGACGCTGATTCGGGAGCGAGCCACGCGGCACAATATCGCGCTGGTGCTCGAGGCCGATCCGAACCTGGGCGAGATCCGCGCCGACGAGCGCAAGTTCAAGCAGATCCTCCTGAACCTGCTCTCAAACGCGGTCAAATTCACCCCCGACAACGGCCGCGTCGAGGTGCGGGCCCGGCACCACGAGGCGGCGCTGGAAGTTGCCGTCGTCGACACCGGCATCGGCATTGCGCCGGAGGACCAGGCGGCGGTGTTCGAGGAATTCCGCCAGGTCGGTCGCCACTACACCAACAAGAACGAGGGCACGGGTCTTGGTCTTGCGCTCACCAAAAGATTCGTCGAGCTGCACGGCGGGCGCCTGTGGCTCGAGAGCGAGCCCGGCAAAGGCTCCACCTTCACCTTCACCATTCCGAGCGGCAAATGAGCCTGATCCTGATCGTCGAAGACAACGAAAAGAACATGAAGCTGGTGCGGGACATCCTGCAGGCCAAGGGCTACCAGACGCTCGAGGCGGTCACGGGTGAAGAGGGCGTGAAGCTCGCGGCGGAGAAGAAACCCGACCTCGTGCTCATGGATATCCAGCTGCCGGGCATGAACGGCATCGAGGCGCTCAAGGTGCTGCGCGCAGATTCCGCGACCGCAAGGATTCCTGTCGTGGCCATCACCGCATCGGTCATGCAGCAGGACAGGCAACAGGTTGTCGATTCGGGGTTCGACGGCTTCATCGAAAAGCCGATCAACCTGCGCGAATTCCTCGCCGCGGTGCAGACAGCACTCAAGCCGCAAGGGTCATGACGGCGGCGAAGATCCTCGTCGTCGACGACACGCCGCACAACGTCAAGCTGCTTGCGGACATCCTCGGCGCCAAGGGCTATGAGGTGTCCACAGCGGTCAACGGCGAGCTGGCCCTTGCGAGCGTCGCCGCCGGCCAGCCCGACCTGATCCTGCTCGACATCATGATGCCGGGGCTTTCGGGCTACGACGTCTGCCGCAAGCTGCGCGAGGATCCGGCCACCGCGTTGCTGCCCGTGGTCCTGTGCACCTCGCTCGACCCGTCGGGCGAACGCGTCAAGGGTATGGAGGCCGGCGCCGACGATTTCCTCACCAAGCCGATCAACCAGGCGGAGCTGTTCGCGCGCGTGAAATCGCTCTTGCGCATCAAATCGCTGCAGGACGAAGTCGTGGCCAAGACAGCGCAGCTGGCCGAATGGAACGGGAAGCTCGAGGGGCGGGTGCAGGAGCAGGTGGCGCAGCTCGAGCGATTCGGGCGGCTGAAGGGGTTCTTTTCCCCCGCGCTTGCGGAAGCGATCGTCAACGGCGGTGGCGAAGAGCTGCTTAAAACCCATCGCCGCGAAATCAGCGTCGTGTTCATCGACCTGCGCGGGTTTACCGCGTTCACCGACCGCGCCGAGCCGGAGGAGGTCATGGAGCTCCTGCGTGCGTATCACGCAGACATGGGCCGCATCGTGCTTGCGCATGGAGGCACGCTCGAACGGTTCGCCGGCGATGCGATCATGGTGTTCTTCAACGATCCGGTGCCGATGGAGAAGCCGGCCGAGAACGCAGTGCGCATGGCGCTCGCGATGCGCGAT
>JBBQNG010000260.1:0-6264 GCA_038329645.1 Burkholderiales bacterium | reverse complement strand
CATTGCCGGGTTGCCGCCGAGATTGTGATCCTTCAGAGCGGTGCGCCAGATCTTCGGCGGCACTGGGGCGCTTTGCATCGCGGCAACGAGCGGCGACCGAATCACGTTGCCCGCCCGCAGGTAGAGGTCGGGTTCGGGACTGGTGAGGAAAGCATGGCGCAGGGCGTCGAACGTCTTGTCCTTCAGCCATGTTGCCATCGCCGCCTCGAGGTTCAACTGCACGGTCGGCAGGAACCCAATCATCACCCCGATCAGCGTGCGGGCGAGCAAATCATCGTCTGTCGGCGAATTGGGAAACGCCGCGAACAAGGTTTTCGAAAGCGAGCCCTTGAGCGGGTTGCCCGGCTTCCTGCGTTCGGCCACGAATTTGAGCGCGGCCTGCCTCAGCAGGTTGCCGTGCTTTTTTCCGTAGTACTGGACGAATGGGTTGGGCTCGGGTTGGAAGATGAATCCGGACGGAGCGGCGAAGTGGCCTGGGCAGCGCGCCGGGGAGTCCGGCGTGACAACGGGCTTCCATCCCCCTCCAACAATGTTCACACCGTCCGGGAGGTCGAACCACCCAGTGCAGAGAGCGGCGAGGACGATGTTCGAAACCTCCTCGATATCGAAGGTGGCCGGGCTCCCGAGCACTTTCACGGCAGCGCGAGTCTCCTCGATAGCGCGGCCGAAAGCTTCGCGCTCGCTGATCATCCCGATCGCGGCATTGGACACTGCCGATTGGCGCATGTACTCCGGATCCGTCTTGTCCAGACCAAGGTAGATCAGGCCGAATGCCTGTTGCATGCGACCCGCATAGCCCGAGACCGAATAGTTCTGTGCGCTGTCGAGCATTACTTCGGTGAACAACCCCTTTCCGTTGACTTGTGTCGATGCCGAAGCTGTCGCCCCGATTGCGGCGGGTTGCGATGCCGACGCACCCGCGCCACCCGGAGCGGCGCCCGAAATCCAGCTCACCGCGTCGGCAAATCGCTGAAGCACAGGAGGACTGGGCCGGGCTTTCGCCGCTTGCGGTGCGAGGTCCGGAAGCAGACTGCGAACTGCGCGCTCCAAGCAGTCACCGTCCGCTTCGGTCATGAACAAGGCAGAAAGTCGATGCAGGTCCGCGAGGCTGTGCAACGAGTGGGGAGCCGGTTCGAGCGCCTGCGCCGCTGCTGCCGCAAACGGACACCGCCGCTCCGTTTTGCGCAGATACTGCAGTTCCGCGGCAGCGCAAGGGGCCTGCGCCGCTGGTCGGCTTGCGAGTAGCTGCGCTTGCCCCGCCCACGCGATAAAGCCGGCATCGGACTTCTCCCTCGTCCCAGGGTAGCCTTCGCAACTGCAGAAAATCAGATCGAGCAGCGGACCGAGGTCGGCGCGCAGCGAATTAATGTGCGCCGGCAGATCACCCTCGAACGCGGATTCAAGCAGCACAGTTCCCGTTGGCTCGAGGATCGCAAGTCGCAAGGAATGGATGCTCGGTATTCGCGCTGCCACGCTTGAATATGGCGTCGCCCAGGGGTGACCGCGCCACGACGTCCAACCGGCATCGAGCGTCTCGAATACTTGCGCAACCCGGTCGGCGTAGGTGGCCGCCGTAAGGGCCTGGATCGACCCCTTTTTGATCGGCGCAGCCAGAGTAATGCGATTGATCGGGACAGAAGGCGTGGAAGTTGTCATGGTTACGGCGGCTAGAGGGTTTTCATATATTCGATGAGGTCCAGGCGTTGCTCGTGATCGAGGGCCGTGCCGTACTCGTGGCCGGTATTGCGGTTTCCCGCCACACTGGTGTCGAGCACAAAAGGAACGGGACCCGGCGCGTCCATGAACCCGACGTTGAACGGGTCGAATTCCCGGCTCCCGACTGAAAACTTCGCCTCACGCTGCGCGGCCGGCAGGAGCAGCTGGTAAAGATTGCGGACCGAACCGTTGTGCAGGTACGGTGCGGTGGCCCATATGCCGTTCAAAGGCCGCGCCTTGTATCGGGGAATATTGAGGTCGGCATCGAAAAGCCGCTCGAGCCGGAGCGCCTGCGACTTCATGGTGGTGTTTGCGGGCGAAATGGAGCCACCGAGAATCGCAAACGTCACGGCATGCCGCAGAATGTCGGCGGTCAGCGCCTCAGGGCCGAATCGGTCCGATTTGCCGAAGGCGATTTTCCGATTTTCGAGGATATCCGTCCTCGACAGGCGGGTGGCCGCGATCCTCGCCATTGCATCGTCAGTCTTTATGACCGCCACTTCGGAAAGGAAAACGTCCGCCGGCCCGACCTGGTTTGCCGGCAGGACGATTGCATGACAGGTATCGCACTGGTTGGCCTTGAAAAGGTCGGCGCCTCGCTTTACGCGTGGCCAGACGATCTGCCCGAGCAGTTGCTCGGGCCAGACCGGCGCCTTGAGCACAGATACCTTCTTTTCCAGGGCCCTGAGGTTGCCTTTCTGCGCGCTGGACGGATACAACGGCGTCTTTTTGAAATTTATGGTTCCGAACACTCCAAGGACCTGACCCAGGTTGCGGGCCAGTCGCACCGTTTCGTCGTTATTGGGAACCGACCCATTCCACTGGGTGACCGTGTGCCACGACGTTCCCCACAAAAACGGGTAGCTCACCGGCGCTTCCGGCTTCCGGTTGTTGTCCGGCCGCTTGAGGTCGATGTTGGTGACCCGGTTGAAAATCATGCCGAATGCGTCCAGGCGTGCCGGACCCCACGGCGAGGCCGGTGTGCTGTCGACGACGAACTGCTTGAAGTAATCCGAAAAATCCTTGAGGCCTACCTCTTTGTCATCGCGAAGCTTCCGGCGGTTGGCCGGGTTGTCCTGGGCACCGAGCACTTTCTTTGCGAAGCGATCGAAGGCCTGCGGATCATTCAGAGCTTTCTGGAGCGCCAAGTCGAGGTCCCGGAGAAAATCGTACATGGCCGCGCCCGCCGGCGCGCCATCTACGCGAAACGTGATTCCCTTGAAGGAGATTTCGCTTGTATGGCATGCGGCGCAAGTCATCCCGAACCATTTCTTTTGGGCAGGGGCGCTATCTATTGCGAACCCGATAGGCAACTCGCTGGGTTTGAGACACGTCGGTGTGGTGCTCAGATACCCGTAACGCGCAAGACAATCGGCCTTGAAGAGTTCGGCGCTGTCGTGCCGTTCGAGCGCCAGGAACCATTGGTGGGGCAGAAGCCGGGAGCCCTGCGTCGTGGTGTAGAACCCGTTGCTGTCCGCGCTTGTCCATCCCTGCTTTAAGTCGGGTGGAGCAGCGGCCGCAACCGACGCGAAAAAAATAATGGCGCACAAAACCCCGCGCCCACAGCTTTGGATCGTGCCGTTCATGATTCCCCCCTTCATTCGTGCGAAGCCCCGAGCGATCCTATACGCAACGAAGACCGCAATGCAATCGACTTTCCAGGAATGGCAAGGCACGACCGGCGGCGCAAAGGCGCAAACGGTTCGATTCTAAAAACGAGATATGTACCAGCTCCAGTACAAAAATGCTAGGAGACCGGCCTCCTGAGCCAATCCTGATAACATATTACAAGGAATTGGCCTTCCCTAAGCGGCCAGGCGGTGTTCGAAGTACGGCCGCTCGCGGCGGTCGAGTAGCCCATTCAGCATAGTCCGATCGCTCGCCGCGGGATCGAGCCATGCGTCGATCGCACCCGCCTCGAGCGGGACGATGCAGCGGTCGTGTCCCGTGGCGGCGATCTCGGCGGGCGGCTCGTCGGTGATCGCGGCGAACGAGTACAGGTCGGGCTTGCCCGGCGAGCGCCAGAGGTCCCACAGGCACGCCACGAGCATGGGCGAGGACGAGCGCGGGTTGAAATGCAGGACCAGGTTCTTCGGCTTCTCGCCCTCGGCAAGGGGCCGCCGCTCGAAATCGTGCAGCGCGACGTTCTCGTAGAAGCTCTTGGCGATGAGCAGGCCGTGATGGCGGCCGAACACGTTTTTCCAGAAGCCTTCGAGATTATCGCGGCGCGCGTTGTAGAGGCCGTCGTAGCGGCGGTCGTAGTCCTCCGGCTTGCCGTTGGGACGGCAGTGGTAGCGCATCGGCCGGATCACGCGGCGCCCGTCCTCGAGGATCACCACCGGCGCGTACCACATGGGGAAGATGCGCGAGTCGGCTTCCTTCGGTTCCGTGCGCGCGAGGTCGGCGAGCTTTTCGAGGTGCCAGGCGATCTTGCGGGTCGCGATGCGCCGGTCGTCGAGCGCTTTTTTGGTCTGCCGGGCGGCGAGCGTGCGCTCGGCGTCGGCGAGGCGCTTTTTCTGCGCGAACAGCGCTGCCTCGTGAGCGCTGCGCACTTTGGCGCGGTATCGGTCGATGGAATCCTTGATGCGCTCGTCGACGGATGAGGAAGGCGCATCGAAATTCGCCTCCAATGCGCGTGCGATTTTGATCGAGTCGTCTTCCAGGCGCTGGGCGAACAGCTTTTCGAGCGCGGAGAAATCCACCTCGCCGGCGACCATGCGCGCGGCCTTTTTCAGCTCCTGCTCGACCATCGCGGAATAGCACATGCCGCGATTTTAATTCAAGGCGGCGCAGCGGCTCGCGCGCCTAGTCCTCGAGGTGCTTGAGGTTGAGGGCGACAAGCTGCAGCTGCTCCGACACGAACGGATGCCCCGGATTGTCCTGCATCCAGTTGAGCGCGGCGATGACGCGCGCGCCGATCCGCGCAGAGGACATCTTCTCGATCCCCTTGAAGAATCCGCCCGCCTTGGCCGGGTCGAACTCGCGGATCTCGACCAGCCGGCGCACGATGTCGGCGCGGTCCATGCGCGGGGGCGAGCGCAGGGATTCGTTTTCACGCCCGGCCGTCAGCCCGAGCGGCACGGTGATGTCCGCCGGGTCGCGCGGGTTGCCCGGATCGAGCGGAGGAGATTCTGGATTCATGGGAAAGCTCGTGGTTGTGGTCCCGAACGGTAGCCTGCCCACACCTTCAGGTCCGTACGCTGGGACACCCAGATCGCCATCCGAGCCCGAGCGTGATGGCTTGCTCGGATCCTGCCTATTACTGTACATTCATCCATGTAATGAATCCCGAACGTCCCCTTGCATTCGTCGATCTCGAGACCACCGGCCTGGGCCCGGGCAGGCATCGCATCGCCGAGGTGGGCGTCGTTACGCTCGACGCCGACGGCACGGTCGAGCACTGGGAAAGCCTCGTGAATCCCGGCAGGCTGCCGCGCGGCCAGCGCGTCCTGGAGGGCGTGGCGGACGAGGCATTCGCGGCTGCGCCCCGCTTCGCCGAAATCGCCGCTGACCTGCGGCGCCGGCTCGAGGGCAGGCTGCTGGTCGCTCACAACGCGCGCTTCGACTACGGGTTCCTCAAAGCGGAATTCACGCGCGCAGGGATCGATTTCCACGTCCCGGCGCTTTGCACGGTGATGCTTTCGCGCAAGCTCTACGGGCCCGGCGCCCACAACCTCGATGCAATCATTGTGCGCCACGGCCTCGCGGCCGAAACCCGTCACCGCGCGCTGCCCGATGCCCGGCTGCTGCATGGGTTCTGGCGGGTGATGCGCCGTGATTTTCCCGCACGGCGCCTCTGGGCGGCCGTGGACAAGCTGCTCGCCGAGCCCTTGTTGCCGCCCCACCTCGACCTTGCGCTGGTCGAAGCGCTGCCCGAGAAGCCCGGGGTGTATGTCATGCGAGGTGCCCGCAACGAGGCGCTGCGAATAGCCCGCGCAGCAAACCTGCGCCGGGAGGCGACGGATTATTTCCGCCTCGACCGGATTTCGGCGCGTGCCGCGCAGCTTTCGTACATGGTCCGCAACATCGAGTGGCAGGCGAGCGAAGGCGTGCTGGCGGCGCGTCTTCTCGAAATCAGGCTGAAGGAAAAGCAAGCCGCGCGCAATGCGGCCGCAACGTGGGCGATCCGCGTCGATCCTGCGCAAACGCCCCTCGCCGCGATTGTGCCCGCCGACGAGTTGGTGGCCGATGGACAAGTGCCTTTCGGCCTTTTCGCCTCCGAACGCAAGGCGGCCAACACGCTTGCGCACCTGGCCCGCAAACATGGCCTTTGTCACGCGCTGCTCGGACTGGGCCGGACCCCGTCCGGCCAATGCGCCGGCGGCGATTGCGCGCGACCGCAGCACTTGATGAGCGCATTGACTGCCCTCGCCACGCTTCGCCTGCAGCCCTGGCCGTACGCCGGTCCGGTCGGAGTGCGTGAAGGGCGCACCGTGCACGTCTTCGACCAATGGCAATGGCTAGGCAGCGCGAAGAC
Organism: Burkholderiales bacterium; assembly: GCA_038329645.1. Taxonomy (GTDB): domain Bacteria; phylum Pseudomonadota; class Gammaproteobacteria; order Burkholderiales; family SG8-39; genus SZAS-79. The sequence continues at coordinate 71 of JBBQNG010000260.1, read as the reverse complement.
GGCGCCGGAAATTGCCGAGCTGGCCGGATTGCGCGCGCGCGGCTTCAACGCAAGTGTCTTTGCGGTGCTCG
>JBBQNG010000259.1:0-6277 GCA_038329645.1 Burkholderiales bacterium | reverse complement strand
CCGCTGGCGGAGGTGACGCGGCCGGTGCGAATCGGGGAGACGCTGCGCGGATCGGGTGGGTTCATCGGCGGACCTTTCTCTTTTCTGCTCTCGGCGGGCCTGTTTCTATACCACATACAAAGAGGCATGGAGACCTTTCTTTGGGAAAGAGGCGGGCTTCGTTTGATTTGGCACACAGACGGCCCGATGGTTCGATTTCGCACCGGGAAGCAACGCGGAAATGTTCGCTTCCGCACCTGATCCGCTCCCCACGCATCTCGCGACAGCAATGGTGAAAGTACAATCTGCATGACATCCCATGTTTCTATCTTCCGTTTGCGGCACGGGTGTAAAGATTGTTCACGTAGTGTTGATATCCTGCGCACAAACCATGATTTAAATTATCATTCTAGCATATTGACTCTGCGCTATGCCGATCCTACCTTCTTTATCGGCTCGATGAACCCATGGCAGAACATGAGACAGGTGAGGAAGCAGTCCTTTACGGGCTGGCGCAGCCAGTCCTCAAGATGCGAAGGGCCCATGGGTTAATCGAATGATTTCATTACGCGGCGTAATGATTTCATTACGCGGAGCAATGTTTTCATTACGCGGCGCAATGATTTCATTACGCGGAGCAATGTTTTCATTCCATGACAGGATCAAACCGGGGCCCTTGGGGCACCTGGCAACTGAGGAGATCGTGATGACAGGAACTACGGGTACTGGCAGTGGTTCCACCCCGACGAAGAAAAGCGCGCTCACGCAGCCCACGATGCAGGACCTGCTGACCGCCGCCACCCAGCTCGACACCCAGCTCGGCACCGCCTATGTTCTGATCCAGGTGTGGAACTTCGTGTCGCTCCTCGATCAAAAGACGCTGAAGGGCAAGTGGAAGAAGGCCACGCCGCAGCTTGGCAAGGCCATCATCGACATGCTCGGCAACGCCGAGCAGCCCAAGAGCTTCAGCCACTTGCCCGTCACCCGAGACGACATGGTCACGCGCGACGCCGTGGTCACCAAAATCGAGGCCTCCCTGGCCAACGGCGAGCGGACCCTCAAGCTGCTCTCGAAGATGGTTTTGTGGCAGAAGGCCGGGCTATTACGGGGATACCACCTCGGTGGTGGATGCGATCCGCGGCATGCTGAGCAGCGTGCTCTCGGATCAGGTGGAGAAGGACCAGATCGAGAAGATCGCCCACCTGGTCCTCAAGGAGGCCGATGCCATCGCCAAGACGCCCCACCAGACCAAGAAAGGCAACCAGAAGCTTCGAGCGGCGGGCGCAGCGGCAGCCCAGAGCGTCGTGGACCCGGCGATGGACGCCAAGGACCTGGAGATCAAGGTCCTCAAGGGCGGCACTGTCACCCCCGGCGATGTCACCCAGGCCGCCCCCGCCGCGGCGAAGCGCAAGTCCACCTCGGGCCAGAAGCGCAGCGCCAATTCCACCCCCAGCAGCTCGACCCAGCGCAAGGCGCCCCGGTAGCACATCGGCGATAGCGGCGCGGAACCACCGTTATCGTATAGATAGATAAATAGAACCGACAGGCAACCGCGCTCGCGCCGGGCGAGCGCGGCCAGTCAGGTGGATCCCGGCGCGTTCCTTGACAACCTGCGAGCAGACCGCCCCCGCCACCGGCGGATGCTCGCAACTCAATAGTGTACCTATGCAGACAATCCGCGTGGTATCGCTCGTCTCGCGAAGTCGGCGAAGGTTCTCACCGCCCCTCGGCCGGCGCGGCGACGGAGACGGCTACATTGAGGTGTCTGCAAGTTGCGCGCCAGCGGGTCATCAGCTCCTGCTTGGCTGCGAGGCTGACGTAGATGCACTCTCTCGCGGCTCCTGATGGCGCCGAAGCACGCCTTCGCCTATAGTAGCCTTATGTCTCCAAAGCCTGTGGTCGTCAGACCGGACATCATCGTCATGGACCGAGAGACCCCCCGCTTCATGCTCGTAGCCGAGGTGAAATCGATTGCCGGCGAGCAGGCCGTGACGGCTGGCTGGGAGCAACTCAAGCAGTACATGCTGGCCACGAATTGCACGGTCGGCCTGCTCATCACACCGATCCGCACCTGGGTGCTTCGAGACACCTTCGAGGACTACACGAACCAGTCGATCCAGGTGGCAGGCGACTTCTCCTCGGCGGCGGTCCTGGGCGACCTGCGAAAACCGATACAAGAGGACACGCTGGCGCTACAGGCCCAGTCCTGGCTGGAGCGCCTCTCGGCGAATTACCCATCAGCCCTGCCAACGGACCCGGCTGCACGCAAGTTGATCCAGCAGATCGTCGTTCCCGCTGTCGTTGAAGGACGAGTGTTTCTTGAGCCAAGCATACACGGCGATTCACTCGCGATGGCCAGCGAAGGATGAGGCACGTCTTCGTCGAAACGTCGAGACCGGCCGCTCCATCCCCGGGGTGGATGTGGTGGAAGCCCTGGCGCTGGTGCTGGCAGTCTCCCCCTGCTGGCTGGCCTATGGTATCGGGGAAGGGGTCGAGTAGATCGGGGTGGCAGCCGCGGCAGCCCGAGAATTCCATCTCGCTAGAGAAAGTAGGCTTGGCGGATGGTGAAACCTTCGCTGAGCGCACAAACGCACTTTTATTTCTCCTCCGCGTTAGACTGCGCACGACATGAAGCTCACAGTCCATTCCGCGATCTCCTCCTTTGGAGCTGCGGCGAAGAAGAAGCTGGCAAACGTCGCCGCAACAGGCGGACCCGAAGACCAACTCCGCGCGCCATTCGAGCAACTGCTCGCCGACATGACGGAACTCGCGAGCATTCCACGGACGCAGGTCGCCGCCGTCGGCGAATCATCGCTCGGCGAGCTGAGAACGCGGCCCGACTACGCAGTCACCGTTCACAACGCGCTCGTCGGCTTTGTGGAGTTGAAAGCACCGGGCAAAGGTGCTGATCCACGCAAGTTTCGAGATCAGCACGACAAGGCGCAGTGGGAAAAACTGCGCTCGCTACCAAACGTCCTCTACACTGATGGCAACGCTTTCAGCCTTTGGCAAAATGGCGAGTTGGTCGATGCGGTCTTCACGCTCATCGGCGACATCGAGTCTTCCGGTGACAAGCTGCAAGCACCGCCTGGGTTGCTTGCGCTGTTCGAGAACTTCCTCCGCTGGGAGCCGATCCCGCCGCGTAGCGCCAAAGACCTCGCAAAAGTCACCGCACGGCTTTGTCGTTTCCTGCGCGATGAGGTCGCCGAACAGCTTGGCCTTGGTAGCGAGGCGCTCACCGGGCTCGCCACCGATTGGCGCAAGCTGCTCTTCCCAGAGGCGACCGACGAACGCTTCGCGGACGGCTACGCCCAGGCGGTCACCTTCGGCCTGCTCATGGCGCGGGCGAAGGAGATCCGCCTCGCCACCGGCCTCTCGCAAGTCGCGACCGAGCTTACAAAATCGAACTCGCTCATCGGTGCGGCACTCCGCCTGCTTACCGATAACGCCGAGAACCAAGCCACGCTCAAAACTTCGCTCGGCACACTCGTTCGCGTGCTCGACGCGGTGCATTGGCCCACGGTCAGCAAGGGTCAGCCCGATGCATGGCTCTATTTCTACGAGGACTTCCTCGAGATCTATGACAACGAGCTACGCAAGCAGACTGGCTCATACTACACGCCGCCGGAAGTCGTCAGCGCAATGGTCGGCCTGGTCGATGAAGTGCTGCGCACCGATCGCTTCAATCTCCACGCTGGCCTCGCCTCGCCAGCGGTCACGCTTGTCGATCCGGCCGTGGGCACCGGCACCTTCTTGCTCGGCGTGCTGCGCAAGATCGCCGACACCGTCGAGGCGGATGAAGGCGCGGGCTCCGTGCGCGGCGCGATCGACGCGGCGGTGAAGCGGCTCATCGCTTTTGAAATGCAGCTCGGGCCGTTCGCCGTCGCGCAGCTTCGCGTCCTCGCCGAGATCGTCGAACTCACCGGGGCCGTGCCAGCAGAGCCCATGCGGATGTTTGTCACGAATACGCTCGGCAATCCCGACGACGACGAGGGCTGGATTCCCGGCATCCTCGCGCCGATCGCGAAATCGCGGAAGGAAGCGAACAAGATCAAGCGCAACGAGCCGATCACCGTCGTGCTCGGCAATCCGCCTTACAAAGAAAAGGCCAAGGGCCGCGGCGGCTGGATTGAGGGCGAAAACAAGAAGGCGGAAAAAGCCGCGCCGCTTGCCGATTGGATGCCGCCCCGCGAGTGGAAAGCGGGCGCGCACAGCAAGCACCTGCGTAATCTATATGTCTATTTCTGGCGCTGGGCAACGTGGAAGGTCTTCGATCACCACCCCACGAAGCGCGCCGGCATCGTCTGTTACATCACCGTTGCCGGCTTCCTCGGGGGTCCGGGTTTTCAAAAGATGCGCGATTACCTGCGGCGCACCTGCGACGACATCTGGGTCATCGACTGCACGCCCGAGGGGCATCAGCCGGAGGTGGCGACGCGCATCTTCCAGGGCGTGCAGCAGCCCGTCTGCATCGTACTCGCTTCGCGCTCTGCAAAGAGCGACCCAAGCATGCCGGCGAAGGTGCGCTTCCACGCGCTGCCGACCGGCCCTCGCACGGAGAAGTTCAAGGCGCTCGACGAGCTGCGGCTCAAGGCCAGCACATGGATCGAGTGCCCGAATGATTGGCGGGCGCCGTTCCTCCCGGCCTCGACTGGCGCGTGGGCGACTTATCCGAAACTCGAAGACCTATTCATCTACAATGGCTCGGGTGTGCAGCCGGGCCGAACCTGGGTGATCGCCTCCGATGCCGAATCGCTGCAGCAGCGTTGGCAGAAGCTCATCTCCGCGCATGCGGCGGAAAAGGAGACTCTTTTTCATTCGCATTTCCGCGATGGTAAACCCGGCGACAGGCACTCGGCGAAAGTCGTCACGACTCCTCTCTCGGGCCACGAGCCACGCAAGAAATCGGTCGCAGATGACAAGGGGGCGTGTGTTCCGCCGGTGCGATATGGCTTCCGCTCATTCGACCGACAATGGATCATTCCCGACAGCCGCGTCATCAACCAATCGAACCCGGAGTTATGGCGAATACACTCGGATCGGCAGCTCTTTCTGACCGCGCTGTCACGGTCATCACCGTCGTCTGGGCCTGCACTCACAATCACCGGCCTTATTCCCGACTATGATCACTATAAAGGCTCGTTCGGCGGTCGCGTCTTCCCGCTCTGGCTCGATGCCAACGCAAGCACCGCGAATTATCCGCCAACGCTGCTGCCCTTCCTCGCACGGCGCCTGGGCCGAGCCGTGAGCGCCGAGGATTTCGTCGCCTATGTGGCCGCGATGGCTGCGCATCCGGCCTTCACCGTGCGTTTTCAAGACGACCTCTTGACGCCGGGGCTGCGTATCCCCATCACCGCCGACGCTGCCACTTTTGTCGAAGCCGCCGCTCTCGGGCGCATGGTCATCTGGCTGCATACCTTCGGCGAGCGCCTAGCCGATCCCGCCCACGGGCGCCCCGCCCAGCCTCCACGCCTGCCCAAGGCGAAAATGCCGCGCATTCCCACGGAAGGCGCGATTCCGCAAGACCTCGCAGCGATGCCGGATGAGATCGACTACGACGCTGCGACGAAGCGGCTGCGCATCGGAAGCGGCTTCGTGGAGAGGGTCGATCCCGCCGTGTGGCTCTACGAGGTTTCGGGCAAGCAGGTGCTTCTGCAGTGGTTCAGCTACCGAAAGAAGGACCGTGCCCGCCCGATCATGGGCGACCGCCGCCCACCTTCAGCACTTGGTAACATCCAACCCGATCACTGGCTCGCCGAATACACCACCGAGTTGCTTAACGTGCTCAACGTGCTCGGCTGGCTGGTCGAACTCGAGCCGCAGCAAGCTGCGCTGCTGGAGAAGGTTTGCGCGGGGCCGACGATCAGCGTAAAGGACATGCATGCAGTCGGCGCGCTCGATCGGCCGGCCACCGTGAAGCGAAGAAAAGCTTCAGAAGGGACGCTTGACCTCTTCGACGGCGTGAAGAGGTAACGCGCGCTTCTGAGTGGATGAGCTTGATCTTGGTATTCATATCGTCATGGATCGGTTCCTGTCGCAAAGTCCAGCAGCGCCACTGTGGGTAGTGGTCATGACCACTACCCACAGTGGCGGGTCCTGCTGGGACAGGCTATGGAAGAGTCTGATTGTGGGTCAGACGCCCGGACTTAGGACACTATCGGCACTTAGTTAGGACACTGCCCGCGCACCTAGGACACTTCGGGCTCATTTAGGACAGCACCCCTTATCGCGACCTGCTCTGAGCATCAGTTCCGTTGTGTCAGCAGCCAGTAGCCTTGGTCCCGGGCAGAACCGCCCC
>JBBQNG010000258.1:0-6286 GCA_038329645.1 Burkholderiales bacterium | reverse complement strand
GCGCCCGGACGCGGCTGCCGCGCCGGTCGATCCCGACGCCACCCTCCTTATGTCCCCGCGTGCCGGCGCGCCGTTCCCCAGCGGACCGCGCAGTCCGGAAGCCTGAGCGGCGAAATACCAAGTCTGATATAGGGACTGCCCTGAGACTGGCTCCTGGAGCCGGTCTTTGAAGGATAAAGTTTAAGAATTTGGGCCCGGCCGGCGATCAATGACTTTTCGGGAGAAAGGCGGCGCGCTAGCGTTGGAAGCTTGGACGTGCCACGTTTTGCGCTGCACGCGAACGCCAGACGAGCCGCATCCCCAGCAGAAAAGAGAGCACCAGCGCGAACACCAGCGGCTCTGTCACATCGCGTTTCACCAGCCACCAGAAGTGGACCACGCCGAGAATCGCGATCGCATAGATAAGCCGGTGCAGCCGCTGCCAGTTGCGGCCGAGCCTGCGGACCATGCTGTTGGTGGAAGTAAAGGCGAGCGGCAACAGCAGCAGGTAAGCCGCGAATCCCACGGTCACGAACGGGCGCTTGATCACGTCCTTGAGGATCGCGGCCAAGTCGAACCAGTGGTCGAACCAGATGAAGGTAATGAAGTGCGTGCTGGCATAGAAGAAGGCGAACAGGCCCAGCATGCGGCGCAATTTCAGCAGCCAGTTGGCGCCCGTCCAGCGGCGCAATGGGGTCACACAAAGGGTCGCCATCAGCAGAAACAGCGTCCACCACCCGGTCGACCGGGTGATGGTTTCGATCGGGTTGGCGCCGAGCGCACTGGCAAACCCGCCGTAAACGAGCCGCGCGAACGGTATCAGGCACAGGCCAAACAATCCCGCCTTGATCCAGGCCACCTGATTGGAGCGGGGCATCCAGACCATCAGAAGAACTTTTTCAGGTCCATGTCCGTGTAGAGCTTCGCCACTTGGTCGGCGTAGCCGTTGAACATGAGCGTCTTGCGCTTGGGCTGGAAGAAGCCGTCTTCGCCGATGCGCCGCTCGGTGGCCTGGCTCCAGCGCGGATGGTCCACCGAAGGGTTCACGTTCGAGTAGAAGCCGTACTCGTGCGCGGAGGCAACATTCCATGACGTCTTCGGCATCGCCTCAGTAAAGCTGATCTTCACGATCGACTTGATGCTCTTGAAGCCGTATTTCCACGGCACCACCAGGCGAATCGGCGCGCCGTTCTGGTTGGGCAGTACCTCTCCGTACAGGCCGAAGCCCAGGATTGCGAGCGGGTGCATCGCCTCATCCATGCGCAGGCCCTCGACGTACGGCCACTCGAGCACGGGCAGGCGCAGACCGTTCATGGTGTCGGGCTGGGTGGCCGTGGTGAACGCCACGAACTTCGCTTTCGAGGTGGGTTCCACGCGCTTGATGAGCTCGGCGAGTGGGTAGCCGACCCACGGGATCACCATCGACCATCCCTCGACGCAGCGCATGCGGTAGATGCGCTCCTCCATCGGCGCCACCTTGAGGAGGTCTTCGATGTCGATGGGCTTCCTGTTTTTCACTTCACCGTCGATCGCCACCGACCAGGGCCGCGTCTTCAGCTTGTGCGCATTCTCGGCCGGTTGCGACTTGTCGGTGCCGAATTCGTAATAGTTGTTGTACGTCACGACGTCCTTGTACGGCGTCGCCTTCTCGGTGGTAACGGACAACGGCGAAGGCTTTCCGGGCAGCTTCGCAAGCTTGCCCCGCTCCGTGATCGGCGCCGCGGTCTGTGCCCATGCCGGCAGCATCGACCCGGCCAGGCCGAGCGCGGCGGCCTGCCTGAGGAATTCGCGTCGGCGCATATACCAGCCGCGTGGCGTAATTTCGGACGGCAGGATGTCGGACGGCCTTTTGATCAGCATTCGAGTTGCTCCAGTGGATCTGTGCGCGTTGGTCGCCGCGGGGACGGATTGCTTACGCCGAATATACGCGTGGCGCACGCGGCCGGATGTGGCCGACCGCACGCTCCCGGGTCAGGGATTGAGCTGTTTGTAGACCGAGTTGGCTACGGCCAGCAGCTCTTCGCGGTTGAGGTCCGCGGAGGAAAGTGCGTAGCCCACGTTGCGATCGATCCAGTAGAACACGCCGACGTTGCCCTCCAGCGCATAGCGGAAGGCGGTCTCGCGGTTGGCCGTGGCTTCGGTGCGCACATACAGCGTGAGCCGCCGGCCGCCCTGTGTCTGGTACATGAGCTGTGCGACCGGCGAAGGTCCGCCCGCGGGCTTGGCATCCCCCGGCAGGAGGCGTCCGCCGACCAGGTTGAATCCGTTCGCCTCGAGCTTGGGCGCGCGTACGTTGGTCCCCAGGCGCTTGGACAGCCACGCGACCAGGTGCGGCTCCTGGTCGGCGTTGACTTCCACCGGGTGCCGTACCTCGGGCGAGTAGGTGGCGTGGGCGACCGCGGCATTTTTCGCGATGCCCATACCTGCGCCGGCAAGCGGGGCGCGCTGCGCGTGCAGTTGCCATCCCATCAGGGTGCCGACGGCCAGCCCAAGCACCATGAATCCCGCAGCAAGCGCATACGTGCGCCAGCGCGCCGCCCGGCGGAAAACCCTCCGCAGGCGGGCCGGCACCGGCTCGTCGAGCACGGGATTGAACAACGCGCGCAACTCCTCGTTCTGGCGCTTGTACGCCGCGATCCGCTCGGCTTCCTCCGGTCGCGCAGCAAGCCACCCGTCGACCTCGGCGCGCCGCGAATCTTCCAGCTGGCCGTCCACATAGGCCAGCAGATCGGGTTCGGTCACGGAATCGCGATTGGTCTCGTTCACTTGACCACCTGCAGCTTCGCCGAGACCGGAATCCCGTACATCATGCCGCGCAGTTTTTCGCGCGCGCGCGACAAGCGCGACATCACGGTGCCGATCGGGATGCCGAGCGTGCTCGCGACTTCCGCATAGCTCAGGTCTTCGAGCGCGACCAGCAGCAGGACTTCGCGCTGTTCGGCTGGCAATTGTGCAAGCGCGCGCTCGAGGTCGCGTATCTCGAGCCCGGCGCCCTGCACCGGCGCCACCGCCATCTCGGCGCCTTCGTCGTCGAGGCTCGCGTGGTCGCGCGAGGCCCGCACCTGGTTCACATGGACGTTGTGCATCACCGTGAACAGCCACGCGCGCAGGTCGGACCCCGGGCGCCAGAGGTGGAACTTGTTCCAGGCGCGCTCGAGCGTGTCCTGCACAAGATCGTCGGCGCGCGCGCGATCCCCCGCCAGCGCCCGCGCGTAGCGCCGCAGGCGCGGAATCAGTTCGACAAAACGCTGACCGTCATCCACGGAGCGGATTATCGCCCGTCGCAGGAGGAAATCCATATCCCGCAAACAGGCGAGTGGTGCGCTTATTCCAAAAAAAACCCGCCGGCCCGCCGCGGGGTTCGATGAGGCGGGGAGATGCTATCGCTTTACTTGGAAATCATCATGGCAGGACTTGCATACCTTGCCCACTTCCCCGAACGCAGTTTTGACCGCATTCTGGTCGCCGGATCGCGCCGCAGCGGCGAGCTTGGCCGTCTCCGTCTCGAGCTTCTGCGATTCGGCGCGGAATTTGTCGGCCTCCTTGTAGATCTCTGGCTTGGCGTGGGTGTCCTTGACCTCCGCAGTGGCGGGCTGGAACCCGTCCCAGGGCATCTTCGACAGCGCTTCGAGGTAGCCGGCGTTACGCGTGACCACCGCGGCGTCCCAGGGCATCTTTCCCTGCACCATTGCGCCGATCGGGCCGAAATACTTTCCCTGCAGCGTCATTGCCGCCTGGCGCTGCTTCACCAGCGTTTCCGGTTTGACCTGCGCCGATGCTTGCCACGCTGCGCCCGCGCCAATTGCCAGCGCCATTGCGCCCACCAGGACTTTGTTCTTCATTCGGTTCTCCTCAGAAAGGACATTTTACGATCAGATAGACGGCGACGATCGCCAGGACAAACAAGGCCAGCGCCCGCCAGCCGCTTACGAATCGCGTAACCGGGACTTCCGTGCTGTCGGCGGCAGCATCGAGCGTCTTCACGCCGGTGAACATCGCCGTCACCAGGTTTTCCTTTTTCACCAGCAGGTGGAACAGGACTGCTGCGACGTGGAGCGCGGTGAGGACCAGCAGCAGGTTGAAATTCCACGCATGGATTGTGCTCAGGCGGTCGGAGAGCCCTTTGCTCACGAGCGCGAACAACGGACCTTCGGCGGCGATATCGTCATTGGCGAACAGGCCCGTGCCGGTCTGCACCAGGAGCGACAGCAGCAGGATCAGCACCATCCAGCCGCCCAGCGGGTTGTGCCCGGCGACCGCTGCCGGGGATTTCGACATCAGCTTTTTCGCGAACGCCAGTACGCGGTCCGGACCGGCCAGGAAATTCCCGAATCGCGCGTGGGTGCCGCCTGCGAACCCCCACATCACGCGGAACAGGGCGAGCGCGAGCACCCAGTAGCCCGCGTACATGTGGTATTCCATCGCGTTGCCGCCGGTTTTGCCGCTCCAGACGAGAAACGCAAGCAGGCCCACCAGGGTCCAGTGGAACAGGCGGACCGGCAGGTCCCAGATCTTGACGGCGCGCAGCGGCTGGCTCATGGCTCTTCTTTCTGGAACACGGTCCCCGCCGCGTTTATTCCGCCGACCGTATGATGACCGCGGGACTACCGGTGCCGCGGCAGCCCGCGTTCTTGTGCGGCCTAGCGCAAGCCCGCGGCGTAATCCGCGACGGCCTTGATCTCGCGGTCGGTCATGCGCGCGGCGACGCCGCGCATCACGCCGTTCGGGTCATTGGCGCGCTGTCCGGCCTGAAAGGATTTGAGCTGCACTTCGGTGTACTCGGCGTATTGCCCGGCGATCCTCGGATACTGCGCGGGAATACCGGAGCCGTCCGGGCCGTGGCAACCGGCGCATGCGGGCACGCCCGTCGCGACGTTGCCGCCGCGCCACAGTTTCTGTCCGGCCGCGGCAAGCGTCTTGTCCTTCGCGGTCGCAGGCTTGAGCTTTTGCCCGGCGAAGTAGGCCGCCAGGTTCTTCATGTCCTCGGGCGACAGGACCGCGACCATGCCGGCCATTACCGCGTTCTCACGCTCGGCTTTCTTGTCGCCCTGCGGCTTGAAATTCACCAGTTGCTTGTTGAGGTATTCGGCAAACTGGCCGGCGATCTTCGGGTTGGCGGGCGCGACGCTGTTGCCGTCGGCGGAATGGCATGCCACGCACACTTGGGTGGCGATGGCCTGGCCCTTGGCGGGGTCCGCTTTGGCCGCTTCCTTTTTTGCAGCGGCTTCCTCGCCGCTCGCCGCACCTGCGGCGAGCGCGAGGCTCGCGCTGGCGAAAAGCGCCAGGAATCGCACCATGATTTCTCCCTCGATACCCGTCGAACCCGTTATTCTATAACACCTTTGATTTCCCCCATGACCGCTCCCAAGCCGCTGTCCCGCGCGTTTTCCGATATCCGCTTCCTGATTTCCGCGAGCCAGCTCGAAGGCCTGCCCCAGGACGAGCTGCCGGAAGTCGCGTTCGTGGGCCGCTCGAACGTCGGCAAATCCAGCGCGTTGAATGTGCTCGCCAACCGCAGGCGCCTGGCCTTCGTGAGCAAAACGCCGGGCCGCACGCAACTCATCAATTTCTTCTCGCTGGGTGAAAACGCGCGGCTGGTGGATCTGCCCGGGTACGGATATGCGAAGGTGCCGCATGGCGTGCGCGACGACTGGGGCAAGCTGGTGGCAGGCTACCTGCAGACGCGGCGCTCGCTTCTTGGAGTGGTGTCGCTGATGGACGCGCGCCGCCCGCTGACGCCGCTCGACGTGCAACTGCTGGGTTGGCTGCTGCCGCTGGAGCGGCGGTTGCTGGTATTGCTGACCAAGGCCGACAAGCTCACCAAGAGCGAGCAGGGAAGGACCATGATAGCCGCGAGGAAAGGCTTGGCCGAACTCGCGATCCCCGGCGAATGCCTGCTCTTTTCGAGCCAGACCCGCCAGGGTGTCGAGGAAACCCGCGAGCGCATCGACGGATGGCTCGCGGCAGAAATAAAAGGCCCCCGGTAAAGGGGAGTAAACCGGGGGCAAAAGAGCCTTAACTTGGAATTAAGGCATCCCGCTCAGGGAGGAGAAGCGGGAGACGACTCACATCGCCTATAGGTAGGATGGAGGCGCTGCGGAAAAGTTCCGGAAAGAATTAATGTTGCGCGAAATCAGTACACTGGAGACCCGTGCGCGGGACAGTCGGGGAGTGTCCTGATTTCTGTGTTTGAGGCTTGAATGACTTTCGCGCCGTGGCGGCGTTCGTCGCTTGCGACGAACGTCCGACGCGGAGCGAAAGTCGGCGATTCATCTTACCCCTGGTGCCTTGTGAAGCGGTCCTGATA
>JBBQNG010000257.1:0-6289 GCA_038329645.1 Burkholderiales bacterium | reverse complement strand
AAACCCAGCGAGACCAAGATGGTTACTACGAAGGACCCGGAGAGGACCCCGGCCAGAAGCGTGATCCACGGCGTTGTGGGCGTCGTCAGCGCGTGGCTGCTCGTGTTGAATCCGAGCGAGTTATAGCCAACCGTCCCGAGGAAGTCGTAGCCAAAGACCTTGTAGGCGAGAACGATGCTGATCAGGAAGCAGACGCCGCAGACGATGATCGCACCGAACATGCCTCTCGATTGCCCCTTCATCCCCGACTTGATCTCGCCCCCGATCGAGATTGAGAAGGCAGCTCCGATCAGCGGCAGGAACGCCCAGTTCGACGCCTTCAACGTTTGTCCCAGACTGAATCCCGGATCCTTCCAGCCACCCGCCTTACCCGACGCGATCACCGAAGCGTAAGTCGTCTTGGGGCCAAAATACTTGTTGAAATGCGCGATAAACGTTCCCTTTGACCCGAAAAGCAAAAGCCCAAATAGCAGCAGCGTTCCCAGGGCGGCGACCACGATGACCACCTTCTGGGTCAGGAAGTACCGGCGCATGCCCGACGTGAGGATTCCCCCAGCCAGAAGCAGGACGATCGCGCCGATCAGGAATGTGATGCCCCTGTGCGAAAGGAACGTCGCGACGTCGCTGAGGGACGCGTTGCCCGTGACCGCGGCGCCGACGGTGAACATCGGGATCAGGCCTATCGTCACCACCCAGTAGGCCGCGATCGCGCAGAAGAAGAGCCAAGCCAGCGACTCGACAACGCTGAGCATGAAGGCGACCCCCGGCGGCAGGATGCGACTTCCGAACGCGTAGATTCCTCCGGACCGGGGGATCGTGACGGTCCACGTCAGCATCCCCCAGGCGATCAACCCCATCATCAACCCAGCAATCAGCACCCCGAGGACAAGGTTGCCACCCGGATAGACGGCCGGCCCGTACAACAGCAGCCCACCGACTCCGATGCCGATGCTGACGAGCCCAACGTTGAAGATGAAGACATCCGTAGTGCCGGCAGTCTTGATCAGGCCTGATGCCTTGCGCAGGAAAACCCGGTCGCCGGTTCCGTCTCCGGTGCCGACGCTCGTGTCAGATTTGTCTCGGATTGCCATCTGTCCCCCTCGAAGTCAGCCCTGCGTGAACTGATAATCCTTCACTTGTCCATCAGCGAGAGTCAACAGGAGTCCGTTGAGCACTCCTTCGGAATAAACACTTCCCGGATTGAGACACAGCGTTCGACCGATTTTGGTCTCGCCGCGCCCCTCGTGTATGTGTCCGTGTAGCCCCATCAGGGGCTGAAGACGCTCGATTGCCTCGCGCACGGCGGTGCTCCCCGCGGGGGCCATCACCGGATTGCCCATGTCATAGACGACCTTCATGTTGCCGTCAAGCTTGGGACAAATGTCGATCTTTGAATTGTTGGGAGGCACGTGGATGTTGAAGATGCAGCGCTCCATGTCCTCCACCTCCTCGAACATCGACTCCAAGCGGCTAGCCAGCTCTGGCTCTGAGCATTCGCGCTCGGTATTCCACGGGGTCGGGTTTGTCCAGCCGGACGTGATGATCTCGTGCTCGTCGGTCAGTCGATGCACTTTCATCTCGAGCAGCTCGATGGTTTCCGAGGCGCCCAGCAGGTCGTCGACCTCAAAGAAGTCGTCGTTACCGGGAGCGGCAAACACCCGGACCTCGGTCTCGCGAAGCTTGTCGTCTGCGTATTGCAGCCATTGCTCCAAGCGGCTTCGGATCAGCTCCTTGAACAGACGATCCTGTTCGTCCTGGGAGCCCTTGATCGCGCGGAACTTCTCCTCGTCCATGGTCGCGGGGTAAAAGCCCATGTTCCCCAACTGCCTCTTGAAGGCAGCCACGTCTCCGTCAGAGGTGAACTCCAGGTTTTTGCCCGCGAAGGAGGTCAGGTAGACGCCCGAGGGCTGCTGCGCGATCGGCACCACCATCTTGCCAGTCACATCACCCCCCATAATGAGGATCTGGGTGCCATAGAAGTCTGCGGCGTTGATGAACTTCTTGAAGCACACGTCAGATCCATGGAGGTCCGTGCAAAAGAACACGCGCGTTCCCTGCGTGGAAGATCGCTTCTTGCGTCCGAAGGCCATAACCGTCGCCTCACCAGAAGGTTAGGTAGCGATCGAGCTCCCACTCAGAGACGGCGTTGTGGTACTCCCACCACTCAGCCTTCTTGAGTTCTACAAACGATTCCTTGAGGCTCGAGCCCATCACATGCTCGCTCAGCTCATCTGCCTCAAAAGCCTCGACCGCCTCCAGCAAAGTTCGTGGAAGCGTCGCGACGTTTAGGTCTCGCAGCTGGTCCTCGCTCTGGACATACATGTTGTGGGGAAGTGGGTCGCCCGGTTCAAGCTTCTGCTCGAGTCCTTCGAGACCGGCGGCGAGCATCATCGCGGCGCCTAGGTACGGGTTTGTCGTCATATCCACCGCGCGGGACTCGACCCTGGGAGACGTCTTCGGGATCCGGAGCATGTGGGTCCGGTTGTTGTCGCCGTACGAGATAAACACGGGCGCCCACGTGAAGCCCGTCATCGAGCCGGTCTTGATGAGGCGCTTGTAAGCGTTCACCGTCGAAGCCGTCACGGCGCAGATCGCTGGCGCATGGCGGAGAATGCCGGCAATGAAATGATAGGCAAGAGGCGAAACGCCACAACCGCGAGGGTCGTCGGCATCAGCGAAGAGGTTCTCACCGGTGTTGATATCGGCGAGGGACATATTGTAGTGACCGCCGCTACCGGTTCGATCGGCGTAGGGCTTGGGCATAAACGTCGCTTCGCAGCCGTGCCTGCGCGCGACCGTCTTGGTCATCATCCGCCACAGCACGAGCCGATCAGACATAGTCATCGCGTCGGTATGAGAGAAGTCGAACTCGAACTGGCCGTTGGCGTCCTCGTGATCAAAAGAGTGAACGTCCCAGCCAAGGACGTTCATGTACTTGGCAAGCTCGTCCATATAGCTCATGTTCTCCAGCAGCCCAACAATGTCGTAGGCCGCCTTCGGCAGGGTGTCTTTCGAGTTCGCCGGCACGACGCGGCCGTTCTCGCGCTTGACGAGGAAGAACTCCGTCTCGATCCCGAGGTTGAAGATAAGCCCTTGCTGAGCTGCACGGTCGACCTGGCGCTGCAGCACAGTCCTTGAGTCCATCGGCCACGGATCGCCGTGGAAGTACAGCTGCCCGGGCGCCCAGGCGACAGAAGGCTCCCACGGAAGTATCGTGATGGCGTCCGGATCGGGCCTGACCGAAAGCTCGTCGTCGCTCGGTTCCTGCCCAAGGCCATCGAGGGCCGCGCCCGTGAACAATTCCGATCCTTGCATCATCCCGACGAAATGGTCAATCGGCACTGCCTTGCACTTCGGGATGCCGTGAACGTCGACGTAGGCAGCCAGGCAGTACTCGACTCCGTCGGCCCTCAGCGTGCCCTGCATGCTCTTAAACTGGTCAAGCTCGTCCGTGCTGGAGCCGATCATCGTGGCCATATGTTCGCTTTCATCCGCTTGATAGCAACTGCTCCGCCGGCTGCGGCCTGTATCGATCTGCCGCTCGTCATGCTGCGCAAACGTATAAGTCCTCCGGGGCCGCGACTATCCGCAAAGCGTAGGAATTGTTTGCGACTAACTCCTATTGTTCGTGCAGGCCGCTCGGCGCTCGCGGCAGGTGTCCCGCCGCCAGGGTCCCCATCGCGACAAACGCGCCCCAGAGCACCGGATCCGCCGGGGTTTCGTCCAGACCGGGCATCACCAGCGCCACCAGAAGGCACACAGACGGCCCGGCGATCATGCTCGCGACCACTGCGCGGGAACGCGTACGCCACCCAAGCACGGCCAGGATCGCTTGCGGGACTATCCCGGGCACGAACACGCGAAAAGCGGTGAGCACTAGCCCCACGACGTGGGGATCGGCAAGCGCGACAATGCCGGCAAGCGTGCCGATGCCCACCATCTGGAGACGGATCGAGATCAGGCTGAGTCCTGGACCG
The DNA here is from genome assembly GCA_038329645.1 of Burkholderiales bacterium. Classification (GTDB taxonomy): domain Bacteria; phylum Pseudomonadota; class Gammaproteobacteria; order Burkholderiales; family SG8-39; genus SZAS-79. The sequence continues at coordinate 2,312 of JBBQNG010000257.1, read as the reverse complement.
TCGTCTGAGCGTCGCCAGGCCGTGATCTGCTCATTAAGTATGAATGTGCATACCATCACCTCAGCCACTGCTCCGGTAAGCGCCGCGCCGAACAGCACCAATAGGCCGGCGGGAGCCAAGGCGGAGGGCAGCAGAAGGTCAATGAGGCGCGGCAGCACGTGATCGGTGTCCGCCACTTCTAGAAGATGTGCTGCCCGCGCCCCGAGAAGGGTCAAGAGCACGCCGCCGCAAGTCAGCAACAACACCACAAGCGCGAGCGCCCAACGGGCGGCGGAAAGCGTGCGCAGCGCTGCGATGCCCATCATGACGTCCGGGGCGACTACGGTTGTCGGCGTAGAAAGCAGTAGGACCCCGACCAGATAGCCCCACGAGAATGATCCTTGGTGAGGCGGAATTCGCGCCGCCTCATGGCCATGCGCGAGCACGGCCACGGCCACGAGTAAAAAGGCCAGAACGGCCAAGTGGGCGAGGTTGGTAAGCGTCACCGCCCGCATACCCCCCGGCATGGCATAGAGAAGCAGGATCGCGACGGTGACGACCGTACACACCGTCGGCGACCAGCCTGAAAGCTGCTCGAGGGAGATCCCGGCAGCCGCCACGAAGGCGGCGAGGAGAACGAGCCACGCGCCCCCAACCACCAGTGCCCCGATCCCCCCGGCAAATGGTCCGTAGTAGGTTCGCAGCAGCCCTGCAAGGCTCGTGTGACCGCTTGTTCGCACGCGTTTCAGAAGAGTGAGTCCCAGGATGCCGAAGCCGAGCCCCAGCGCGAGGTCTAAGGCAGCTCCCGCCAAGCCGCGCTGGTAGCCCTGGCCCACCACCCCAACGGCAGTCGCACCGAGGAAGATGCCGCCGAACAAGCCAATGCCCTGCCCCACACCCAGCCCGCCGCGCCCAAGGAGGAAGTCTTCCGGGCCGCGCAGGCCGCGGGCCACCCAGCATGAGGCAGCGGCTACTGCGACCCCGTAACCGACGATTAGCGCGGCCACGGTGCCGCGTCAGGTCCGGTGGACAGCCAACGCCTTCGCGGCTTTGACTGCGACCTCGATGTTAAGGCGAGAATCGCCGACCTTCGGGTCCGCACCAAGCAGCTGCTCGATACGACTGAGCCGATAGCGCAGCGTGGAAACGTGCACGTCAAGTCTGCGCGCCGCCTCCTGCAGGTTGAAGCCGGCCTCATAAAACGTCTCGAGACTTTTGAGTAGGTCGGAGGAATGCGCCGCGTCGTAACGTTCGATCGGCTCGACGTAGCGCGCGATGAACTCGAGCAGAGCTGCTGGCTCAGCGGCCTGAAGCAGGATCTCTTGAACGCCCATACGCCGAAAGGAGATGATCTGTCCCGAACGGCCGAGGAGCCCGACCAAGTCGAGGCCGCGCCGCGCGGCGTCGTACGCCTTGCCGTAGCCGTGTAGTGAGCGGGCCAGGCGGCTTACTGCGATGTTGAGCTTGCAAAGGGGCATACGCCGGTTGAGCGCCCGCAGGAGCTGATCCTCGAAGAAACGCCCGGCGGCGTCCGCGCCGTCCCTGTCTTCCTGCTCTTCGATCAACACTACGGCCGTGCTGCTCTCGAGCGCCACTAGATGGCGGCTTGTCCAGGTGGCTGCGCAGTCGGTGACGACCGAATAAAGGAGATGGCCATTTGCCTGGCTCAGCTCCCCGTCGGATGGCCCGATCAGAAAGATGCGGGTCGGAGCCGCCAGGTCAAAGCCGAAGGCAACCCCCTGCTTGAGGATCAGGTCCCCAACAAACTCGCCGCTGAAGAGCTCCTCGAGAAATGCTCCGCGCATCCGGTGGTCGACTTCGAGCGCGGTTCGCTCTCGTAACAGCTCGAGCGCGAGAAGCAGGGCTCCATACTCGAGGGCGGCTCGCTCGACCTGATCTGGTGCCGTGTCGAAGCGTGCCACCACCCAGGCGAGGATCTCGTCATGGACCGCAGCGGGCACGGCCACGATGTGACCGGCAACACCGTCCTCTGTGATCGTACGAGCCTCCAGCTCATCCGTCGGCGGGCCCCAGTTCAGCTCGCCGTGCCCCGGGGAGCGCGCGAGAGCGTTCCCGCGTGGTCCCAGAACGAGAACCTCGCCGCCGACAAGTCCAGCCAGCGACGCGGCGACAGACTGAATCCCATGACCGCCGACGACAGCCGCGGTTAGAGTATCGTGCACTGATAGGACTTGGCGAAGCTTCTCGTTTGCGCTCTCGAGTCGGGTAATCGTCACACGTTGACGACTGTGCAGGCTGGCGTTCTCGAGCGCAACCGAACCGAACCGCGCGAGGGAGTCCAAGACGATGTCGCGTTGGGGATCGCCGCGTCG
>JBBQNG010000256.1:0-6363 GCA_038329645.1 Burkholderiales bacterium | reverse complement strand
TTCATTGCTGCTGCCGCGCAGGCGAGCCAGGTCGAGGTGGCGCTGATCGAGGCGATCATCACTGCCGAGTCGGCATTCAATCCGCTCGCCATTTCCCGGACCGGCGCGGTCGGTCTCATGCAGCTGATGCCCGAGACCGCGGAGCGCTTCGGCGTGAAGGACCGCACCGATCCCGAGCAGAACATCATGGGTGGCGCGAAGTACCTCAATTTCCTCCTGCAAAAGTTTCGCAACCCGAAGCTCGCGATCGCCGCGTACAACGCCGGCGAGGGCAGCGTGGAGAAGCACGACAACAAGATCCCGCCGTTCAAGGAGACGCGCCAATACGTGCCGCGCGTCCTCGCGTTCTACAAGAAATACCGCGACGCCTGACCTGGAGGTATTTTTGGGTGCACCGCGTCAATTGACGGCTGCCTGATCCCGCCGCATCCTTCTTCCGCGTTAACCACACAACGGGAGAAGACAAATGGTGGACAGGAGACATTTCATCGGCATGGGCCTCGCCCTCGCCGGTACGGCTCTGGCGGGATGCGCAGGGCGGTCGTACACCGGCGACGGTTGGCAGAGGCTGGTCGATGGGCGCAGCGTCCCGGCCGGCTGGACGAAAGTGGGCAAGGACGGCTGGAGCATCGTCGATGGTTCGCTGCAGGGCGCGGGTGCCTCGCCCAGCGCCGCCGCGTATCTCGTTTCGCCCCAGAACTACACCGACTTCGAGCTGCGCGCCGAGTTCTGGGCGAGCCACGACTGCAACAGCGGCGTTTTCATCCGCTGCGAGGACCGCAACAAGATCGGTGCGGACAACGCGTACGAGGTCAACATCTTCGACACGCGGCCTGACCCGGTCTACGGAACCGGGGCGATCGTCAACGTCGCCAAGGTCGTGCCGATGCCCAAGGCCGGCAACCGATGGAATATCTACGACATCACCGCCCGCGGCGACAACCTGATCGTGGTGCTCAATGGGCAGCGGACCGTCGACGTGCGTGACGGCAAGCACAAGTCCGGCCCGATCGCGCTGCAGAACGGCGGCGGGATCATCCGCTGGCGCTCGGTCGACATCCGCCAGCTCTAAAAACCCGGGTCATAAAAACCCGGGTCAGAGTCGACTTTCTGGGGAAGGCCGCGTCCCGGCCCCTGGCCGGCCTCGTAGTCGTGGGGCTCGGCGCGTCGCTGCCCCCGCTCGATCTCGCGGTCAACGTCGCCTTCCCCGCGATCACCGCGGCTTTCGCGCTCGAGACCCAGGCGATCCGCTGGGTGATCGCCGCGTACTTGCTGACGTACGCGAGCCTGATGCTCGCGTTCGGGAAGCTCGGCGACGCCATCGGCTACCGGCGCGTCTTCCGCGCCGGGCTCGTGCTCGCAACAGCGGCTTTTGTGTTTTGCGCGCTCGCGCCGGACTATGGCTGGCTGCTGGTTGCGCGGACGGTGCAGGGCGTGGCCGCAGCACTGTTGCTGAGTTGCGCGCCCGCGCTCGCCACATCGCTCTATGAAGAGGGGCGCCGCACCTGGGTCCTCGGCGCCTACGCGAGCATGGGCGCGGCCGCGGCGGTGGTTGCGCCGCTCGTGGGTGGGGCGAGCATTGCGATGCTGGGTTGGGCGGGCGTCTTCTGGTTCCGGGCGCCTTTGGCCATCGTTGCCCTGGCGTTGCTTGCATTCGTTCCGTCGCTGCCCGGGCCGGCAGCAGGGCAGCGCGGGTTCGATCTTGCGGGGTCTCTTCTCCTTGCCGCGGGACTGGCGATGTTGCTGCTCGTGCCGACGCTCGCGCAGTCCGGCGATACGGCGTTGCCTTCGCTGTCGGCGCTCGTTGGCGGCACGATCTTCTTCGGCGCATTCGTTCGCCGGCAGCGCAGGGAGCAGGCGACGTTCCTGCCCGGTGCGATCGTGCGAGATCCCGGATTCGTCCTGCTCAACCTTGCCAGCGTTTCGGTGCACCTGGTGAGCTTCGCGATCCCGCTGCTGGTGCCTTATTACCTTGTACGCGTCTCCGGCTACAGCGCGCTCGGGATCGGCGGCCTGCTGACGCTTTGGGCGCTGGGAATGATGGGAGGCTCGGTGGTCGCGGCGCCGGTGGTGCGCGCGCTCGGGCGACGGTCGACCGCGATGGGCGGCGGTGCGCTGGCGGCGCTTGGCCAGTTTTCGATTTCGATGTGGCCCGTGGAGCCGGTGCTCATGTGTGCGGTCCTATTTGTGCAGGGCGCGGGTGTCGGCTTGTTCCAGGTCGCCTATACGGATACCGTGCTTGCCTTGCTGCCGCGGCACGATCGCGGTGTTGCCGGCAGCCTGACCATCCTTACCCGCACGATCGGAATCCTGGTGGGCGCCGCGGCGTTGACTGCTTCGCTGCATGCGTTGGAGGCACGCAATCTCGCCGCCGGGAGGAGTGAGCAGGAGGCGTTTCTCGCCGCATTCCAGTCGGTGTTCGGGTACTCGGCGCTGGTGTTCGCAGTCTTCTTTGCGTTCGCTTCGGCGCGTCGGCGCAGCTGGGGCGTCATAAGAGAACTCTAAAAACCCGGGTCGGAGTCGATTTAATAGATTCGGATCTGACCCCGTTTATTAGAAAGTGTGACTTTACATTTTTAAGACCGGCGTTCTGACTGGCCATAATGCTAATTGAATTTCCTGTTTTGGCAACAAGGCAGCCGACAAAATCACCTTCAATCCCGAATCCGCCAGCCCGCCGGCTCCTTGCTCTGGAAAAGCTCGATGAGCAGGTTGTCGGGGCCGGCGACCATGACGTAGCGGAATTTCGGCTCGTCGCGGATGGGCTTCCTGAATTCGAAGCCCTTCGCCTTCATCCTGGCGACCAAGCCCTCCAGGTCGTCCGTCTCGATCCCCAGGTGATGCACCGGGCCCCCGCGCTCCGACTTTGGGGGTTGGTCGTAGATGTGGATGAAGGCCCTGCCGATGGCGAGGCGCACGCTGCGCGTACCGGCGGCTTCCTCGTCCCACACGATTTCGGCGGCGAACATGTCCGCCAAAAACGCTATCGTCGCGTCGATGTCGGATGCGAAGAGGTGGGCGTGGTCGAGAGAGATGCGCATGGCCTACTGGTAGGGCCTGCGCCTCGCGTTCATGTTCTGCCCGCAATTGGGGTCCGTCCCGAGGCACAGGTCTCTTGCCGACAGCCATTCCCGGGCGCCTGTGGCGTAGGCCGTCCCGTGCTCGTAGCCCCGGTCCGCGAGGCAGCCCAGGTACGCCTTGCAGTACGTGTCGCCGCCGGATGCGTCCTGCTTCGAGCATTCTTCGAGTTTCGGGGCGCATTCCGTGGCGGCGCGGGCGCCCGACGCGTAGCGAGTCTCGAACAGCCGCCCGCCCGGCCCGCATTGCATGCCGGCCGGGCATTTCGAAGCAAAGTCTTCCTGCAGGCGGATCGAGTCCTTGAGCGATTCGTCGTTCAGCAGGGCGCTGGTCCTCTCGGCGATCTGGAGCACGCCGTTCCTCACCTTCTCCTCGCCGGCCGCAAGGTCGCCGTGCACGATCGAGTACAGCCGCCGCGTCGTGCCGCCCATCGCCTCCGGCGGGGGCTGGGTGATGAACAGGTGCCTGCGCGTTCCCCCGTCCACCCACATGCTGCCGTCTATGAACTTTGGCGAGTAGGCGATGGGAATCGCCGAGGAGGCGGCGATCACGGCGCGATAACAGGTGTCGCGGATTGCCATCGGGGTCTCGCTCGCAAGGCGCGTCATGTCGAATCGCACGAATTCGCCGCTGTCGAGGTTGACCACGCCGATGTAGAGCGACCGTCCCTTGCCGGCCTCGGCGGCGACCAGGCCGATGATCTCCGTTGTCAGGAAAGCCTCAATGGCCTTGTCCCTCTTCGTCGTGTCCCACAGCGAGTTGGCCCAAAGGTATTCGATGGGCGACCTCGCGCGGAAGATGTCCGCGCCGGACAGGTTTCGGTAACTCGTATCCGCGTCTTCGTCGCGATTCAGGAAAGCGTGCGTCGCCAGGATCGCGCCGGTGCTCACGCCGGTGACGACCTGGATGTCCGCGCGCGGTGCTGGTTTGGCATCGGGGCCGGCTTTCTTCCATCCGAGCAGGAAGCCCGCGCCGTAGGCGCCGAATTCGCCCCCGGCTGACAATGCGAGGACGTTGAAGGCGGCGTTTGACCCTTTGGGACGGGACGCCAGCCAGCTTCCGTAGACGTCTTTCACCGCGAATTTCTGCAGGTCGCAGGCGATCGCGTCCGGCGGCTGGGTGGGGCGCATCGTGCCGCATCCGGAAAGGAGCGCGGCAATCGCCAGCGCTGCTGCAACCTGTTTTTTGTTGGTCATTCGCTTTGCCTCCCCGGCAGTTCGCTTGCGACGCAGGGGGATTGTGCGCTACGTTGCGGCGGAATATCCAATAAAAGGGCTGGTCCGTGAAGCTTTCCTTCCGCTGTCTCCTCCTCGTCCTTTGCCTGCCGTTCGCCGCCTTCGCTGCCGACGGCCCCTACGACCTGGTCCTGCGCAACGCCCGGATCGTCGATGGCACCGGTTCGCCCTGGTTTCGGGGGGATGTGGCGATTCGTGGCGACACCATCGTGCGCATCGCGCCTTCGATTCCCGGTCCTGCGAAGCGCGTCATCGATGTCGGCGGCAACGTCCTGTCGCCGGGCTTCATCGACGTCCACACCCATGCGGGCCGCGCGATCTTCCAGGTGCCCACGGCCGACAACTACATCCGCCAGGGCGTGACCACGATCATGGAGGGCGCGGATGGGGCGGGCCCTCGATGTCCGGCTCACCCCCCGTACCGATCCGCCCCTGGTTCGATCGCCTGGAGGCGCTGCCCAAGTCCATCAACATCGGCGCGTTCGTCGGGCAGGGCGGCATTCGTGCGGCGGTGGTGGGTCTGGCCAATCGTCCCGCCACGCCGGAGGAGATGGAGCGCATGAAGGCGCTTGTGCTCCAGGACATGAAGGACGGCGCCTTTGGGCTTTCCACCGGCCTCTTCTACGTGCCTGGTGCTTTTACGCCTTTGGCGGAGGTCGTCGAGCTGCAGAAGGTCGTGGCGCCTTTCCGCGGTTTGCATACGTCCCACATGCGGGACGAGGCCGCCGGCGTGGTTGCGTCCGTGAAAGAGACCATTGCCATCGGCGAGCTTGGCGGCGTGCCGACGCAGGTCTCGCACCACAAGATGATCGGCAAGGCCAATTGGGGTCGAAGCGTCGAGACCCTGCGCCTCATCGACGAGGCCCGTGCGCGCGGCGTGGACGCGACCCTGGACCAGTATCCGTATACGGCTTCTTCGACTTCGATCCATGCCGCGCTGCTGCCCAAGTGGGCTTTGGAGGGCGGGCTCAAGGACACCATCGCTCGCGTCAGGAATCCCTTACTGCGCCCGAAGATCAAGGCCGAGGTCGCGCAGATCCTGGAGAGCGAGCGGGGCGGGGGCGATCCGCGCAATGTTGCTATCTCGTTATGCGATTGGGATCCGTCGTTGGCCGGGAAGAACCTCGCCGACATCGCCGTCATGCGCGGATTGACCCCGTCTCTCGAGAACGCGGCCGAGATCACTCTGTGGATCGTCGAAAACGGTTCGTGCGGTGGCATCTTCCATGCGATCGGCGAGGCGGACGTCGTGCGCATCATGGCGCATCCGGCGACCATGATCGCTTCGGATGGCGGGGTCGTGCCTTTCGGTGTCGGGGCGCCTCATCCTCGGTCTTACGGGACTTTCGTGCGGGTGCTTGGGGTTTATGTCCGCGAGAAGGGGGTGATCACCTTGGGGGATGCGGTCCGGAAGATGACCTCGTATCCTGCTTCCCGGCTGGGGCTGATGGATCGCGGGGTGTTGCGGGAGGGGATGAAGGCGGATTTGGTTGTGTTTAATCCGGCAACGGTTAAGGATATGGCTACGTATGAGAAGCCGCACCAGTACGCGGTAGGGGTGGAGATTGTGGTGGTGAATGGGGAGGTGGCGGTGGAGGGGGGGAGGGTGACGGAGAAGAGAACGGGGCGGGTGGTTTATGGGGTGGGGAAAAAGTAGTCGAGAGAAATAGAGATTTCTAAGCAAGGAATAAAAATGGACATAGCCCGTTCTGAGAAGCTCACTCAGCCCCCGCCCGACGGAGCCGAGTCCCTTTCATCATTCCTCTCTTCAGATCGTCCAATCGAATCCTCTATTGATGATCGACTGCACCGTGGAAATTTTATAAAAAATATTGCGAAAATATTTGGAGAATGGAGAGGACGCGACAGCTTAGTAATTGCGCTGTATGGCCAATGGGGCTCTGGTAAAGGGAGTGTCCTGATTTCTGTGTTTGAGGCTTGAATGACTTTCGCGCCGTGGCGGCGTTCGTCGCTTGCGACGAACGTCCGACGCGGAGCGAAAGTCGGCGATTCATCTTACCCCTGGTGCCTTGTGAAGCGGTCCTGATAC